>CALVTQ010000056.1 GCA_944362695.1 uncultured Clostridia bacterium | reverse complement strand
AATCTTGAAGTCTCCTTCAAGTTCAAAACTCATTTCGAATTGACTGTCTTGTTTGCGTTCTTCTTGATTCTGTATCGTTTTCAAGGATCATGTCAGCCGCTCGGGCACCGCCCTCGCGCTGACAGCTAAGACATTATATCTCGCCTTTTGGATTGTGTCAACCCCCCTTTTTACACTTTTTTCAAAAAATGTCGCATCCATGCGAAACCCGGCCGCAAAAGACGAAGAATCCGGCCCGCACAGGTGCTCACGCACCCCGCGGGCCGGAGGAGTCTCTACTACTTTATATAGGGAGAAATTACGCGAGCACGACCTCGACCATATGTTTGGCGGGCGCGGCGTCGGCGGCGATCACGTCGCCCTCAACAGGCTTGCCGTCCACGGTCATCGTCAGCTTGCCGCGCTCGTCGCCGGCCTTGTTGACGATGTGGATCACATACTCGCTGCCGCGGAACTGGCGCGTCACGGTCAGATCGTCCATTTCTTTGGGCAGGCACGGGCTGACTTTCAGGCCGTCGTAGTCCGGCTTGATGCCGAGGATACCCTGCGAGATCGTGTAGAACGTCCACGCGGCGGTGCCGGTCAGCCAGCTGTTCTTCGCCTGGCCGAAGCGCGGCGCGTACGGGCCCGCGACCATCTGGCTGTACACATACGGCTCGGTGTGGTGCAGCTTCTGATCCTCGATGAAGGCCGGGCAGGTGCGGCGATAGACGTCGAACGCGCGGCCGCCATGGCCCAGACGCGCCTCAGCCAGCACGATCCACGGGTTGTTGTGGCAGAAGATGCCGCCGTTCTCCTTGTATCCCGGCGGATAGGAGCTGATCTCGCCCAGCTCGACGTGGTAGCGCGTGTAGGGCGGCGTCAGGATCGCCACGCCGTGCTCGCTGAGCAGATGCTCGCGCACGGAGTCAAGCGCCTTCTGCGCGTAGCCCTCCTTCTCGCCCACGCCGGCCATGACGATGAAGCCCTGCGGCTCGATGTAGATCTTGCCCTCGTCGCACTCGTGGGAGCCGATCTTCTTGCCGAAGGCGTCATAGGCGCGCAGGAACCACTCGCCGTCCCAGCCGTGGGTCAGAATCGCCTTCTCCATCGCATCCTTGTGGCCCGGCACGGCGGCAGCCTCGTCCGCCCAGCCGAAGCGGCTGCACAGCTCGGCATAGTCGTCGCACACGCCCACGAACATGCCCGCGATGAACAGGGACTCCGCCACGCCGGACTCGAAGTTCGCCGTGGTCTGGAAGCTCTCGCCCGGGGTCTCGGAGAAGCAGTTGAGGTTGAGGCAGTCGTTCCAGTCGGCGCGGCCGATCAGCGGCAGGCCGTGCGGGCCGAGGTGCTCAATCGTGTAATGGAAGGAGCGGCGCAGGTGCTCCATCAGCGGCTGCGCGAGCTTCTCGTCGTTGTCAAACGGCACATTCTCGGACAGGATCGACAGGTCGCCCGTCTCCTTGACGTAGGCCGCGACGCCGAAGATCAGCCAGAGCGGATCGTCGTTGAAGCCGGAGCCGACGTCGAAGTTGCCGCGCTTGGTCAGCGGCTGATACTGATGGTACGCGCTTCCGTCCGGGAACTGCGTCGCCGCGATGTCGAGGATGCGCTCGCGGGCGCGCTCGGGAATCAGATGCACGAAGCCCAGCAGGTCCTGCGTGGAATCGCGGAAGCCCATGCCGCGGCCGATGCCGCTCTCGTAGTAGCTCGCCGAGCGGGACATGTTGAAGGTGACCATGCACTGATACTGGTTCCAGATGTTGACCATGCGGTCCACGCGCTCGTCGCTGCTGCTGACCTGATAGGTCGAAAGCAGCTTCGTCCAGTAGTCCTTGAGCTCGGCCAGCGCCGCGTCGAACTGCGCCTCGGTCTTGAAGGCATCGAGCAGCTTGTAGGCCGGAGTCTTGTTGATGACATTGGGCGCGGAGAATTTCTCTTCCTTTTTATTCTCGCAGTAGCCCAGCACGAACACGTAGCATGCGCGCTCGCCCGGCGCGAGGGTCTTCTTGATGTGGTGGCTGCCGATGGGCGCCCAGCCGCTGGCGACGGAATTGCCGCTCTCGCCCGCGAACACGGCCTGCGGCTCGTGGAAGCCGTGATACGCGCCCAGGAAGGTCTCGCGATCGGTGTCGTAGCCATCGATCGGCGCGTTCACCGCGTACACCGCGTAGTGGTTGCGGCGCTCGCGATACTCGGTCTTGTGGTAGATCGCGCTGCCCTCGATCTCGACCTCACCGGTGGAGAAATTGCGCTGGAAATTGGTGGAGTCGTCCTGCGCGTTCCACAGGCAGAACTCGACGAAGCTGAACACGTCGACGTCCTTGGCCGCATCAGAGTTGTTGGTCAGCTCCAGCTTGGTGACCAGCGCATCGGTGCCGCGCGGCACCAAAGAGGTCTGGCTGGCGGTCAGGCCGTTCTTGCTGCCCGTGATGTGGGTGTAGCCAAGACCGTGGCGGCACTCGTAGCTGTCAAGCGGCGTCTTCACCGGCATCCAGCCCGGCGTGAACACCGTGTCGCCATCCTTAATATAGAAGTACTGGCCGCCGGCGTCGCCCGGAACGTTGTTGTAGCGGTAGCGGGTGATGCGCAGCATGCGCGCATCCTTGTAGAAGCTGTAACCGCCGCTGGTGTTGCTCATCAGGGTGAAGAACGTCTCACTGCCCAGATAGTTGATCCACGGGGACGGGGTGTCAGGCCGCGTGATGACAAACTCTCTGGCAGCGTCGTCGAAATGCCCGTAAGTCATGGCGTTTCCTCCTTATTAAATAGGTAGATGTTCCTTGGTGACGAAAACGATTTAGCACGAGGACAAAGCGATTTTCTTTTCCTGCTAACAAAGATACACCATTTTTATGAAAAAAGCAAGCTTTTCTCACATTTTACTCGATTCTTTTTAATATGAAGCGCGCATTTCCGAAAACGTATTCGAAAACGCCCCTTTTTGCGCATTTTCGCCCATTCATGCATTTTTTACAGCCTTGCACAGTCCACTTGTCATTATTTTCTAAATTCTTAAAAAAAGGTCTTGCATTTTCAGACGAACGGCAGTATAATGAATACACGAAATCGTTTTAGATCGCACAGCCACTTCATGAGAGGAGATTGCACATGGCCGTCACCATCAAGGAGCTGTCTGCCGCGTGCGGTCTCTCCATCTCAACCGTGAGCAAGGCGCTCAACGGATATCCCGATGTCAGCGCAGAGACGCGCGAACAGGTTCGCTCCGTCGCCGCGAAAATGGGCTACCGGCCAAGCGCCATCGCCCGGGGCCTCAAGCTGGGCCGCACCTACAACCTCGGCGTCCTGTATTCGGATGATCTGGAGGGCAGCGGCTTCATGCACAGCTATTTCGCCCCCGTGCTTGAGTCCTTCAAAAACGAAGCCGAGCAGCGCGGTTACGACATCACATTCATCACCCACCATTCCGGTCGAAACAGGATGACCTATCTGGAGCACTGCCTCTACCGCAATGTTGACGGCGTGTGCATCGTCTGCTCCCACGATTACGACGATCCCGAGGTGCTTCAGCTGATCGGCGGCCCGCTGCCGCTGGTGACGATCGACCACCTCTTCCATAATCACACGTGCATACAGTCCGAGAACAGTCAGGGCATGACGGATCTCACGCACCACGTGCTTGCCGCCGGACACAGGCGAATCGCCCTCGTCCACGGTCCTGCCTGTTCGGTCACGAATATCCGCCTCACCTCGTTCCTTCGGGCAATGGAGGATGCGGGCGTCCCGGTTCCCGACGAATACCTCATCGAGAGTCCCTACCATGATCCTTCCGCGACCTACACGGCCGTGGAAAAGCTTCTGAAGGTCAACCCCCGTCCCACATGCATCATCATGCCGGACGATTACGCCGCACTCGGCGGCATGCAGGCCATACAGGCCGCCGGGCTCACCATCCCGGATGACATCTCCATCGCCGGTTTCGACGGCGTCAGGCTCCTGCAGATGTGCAGGCCGAAGCTGACCACCGTCGCGCAGAATACAAGCCGGATCGGGCAGGAGGCCGCAAGGCAGCTTGTCCACCTGATCGAGGCGCCGCGCACCACCCTCTCCCAGATCATCACCATCCCGTGTGAGCTGATCGAGGGCGAAACGGTTCGCCGCCTGTGACCCAATTCCGATGATCCCCCCAAGCTATGCAAAGGGGTATCAATAAAAAAGGAGGAAACCGAAATGAAGAAAGGCATGTCTCTGCTCCTCGTTCTGGCGCTCGCGCTGTCCCTGCTGACCAGTGTTGCCATGGCCGAGGAAGGAAAGGTCCTCAACATCTGGTGCTGGAATGACGAGTTCCAGAGCCGCTTCAACGCCTACTATCCGGGCGTTGCCGAGATCGCCGAGGATAAGACCACCACGACCCTGACCGACGGCACCGTCGTGAAGTGGACCATCAACCCCAACGAGAACAACAACTATCAGAACAAGCTGGACGAGGCCCTGCTCGCGCAGGAGACCGCTGCGGCCGATGACAAGATCGACATCTTCCTCATCGAGGCTGACTACGCTCTGAAGTATGTTGACTCCCCCTACACGCTGGACGTCAAGGCTGACATCGGCCTGACCGACGAGCAGCTGGCCGGCCAGTACAAGTACACCCAGGACATCGCCTCCATCGACGGCGTGCTCAAGGGCGTGACCTGGCAGGCGACCCCGGGCCTGTTCGCCTATCGCCGCTCCATCGCCAAGGACGTGCTGGGCACCGATGATCCGGTGGCCGTGCAGGAAGCCCTGGCCGATTGGGACAAGTTCGACGCCGTGGCTGAGCAGGCCGCTGCGAAGGGCTACAAGATGCTCTCCGGCTATGACGACAGCTACCGCACCTTCTCCAACAACGTGTCCGCTCCGTGGGTTGACGGCACCTCCGTTAAGGTCGACGCCAACATCATGAAGTGGGTCGAGCAGACCAAGAACTACACCGACAAGGGCTACAACAACAAGTCCTCTCTGTGGTCCGACGTTTGGGCGAAGGATCAGGGCCCGGACGGCAAGGTCTTCGGCTTCTTCTACTCCACCTGGGGCATCAACTTCACCCTGATGGGCAACTCCCTGGCTGACCCGAACGCCGCCGCTGAGGTTGGCAACGGCATCTTCGGCGACTACGCCGTGTGCGAGGGCCCGCAGCCGTACTACTGGGGCGGCACCTGGATCTGCGCCGCTACCGGCACCGACAACGTGGCGACCATCAAGGACGTCATGGAGAAGCTGACCGTGGATCCGGCGATCGCCAAGCAGATCACCGTTGACACGCAGGACTACACCAACTGCGTCGCCGCGATGGACGAGCTCGCCAACAGCGACTTCCAGTCCGCGTTCCTGGGCGGCCAGAACCACATCGCTCTGTTCGCCAAGGCTGCTCCGATGATCGACATGAGCAACATCAGCGCCTATGACCAGGGCTGCAACGAGAACTTCCAGGCTGCCTTCAAGGACTACTTCGACGGCGTCGTCGACATCGACACCGCGAAGGCGAACTTCGAGACCGCCATCATGGAGAAGTATCCGGAGCTGACCGAGGTTATCTGGCCGTAATGACCAGCCGACCAAGGCACTAAACTAAACCCTTACAACGGGGGCGGGCCCTGTGCCCGCTCCCGCTTCTCATTCTTAAGGAAGACAGGTGAATTTACATGCAAGCGCCGGCCAATAAGAAAAAGTCCCGCGTGAGCTACGCCAAGTGGGGATACATTTTCATCGCTCCCTTCTTTGTGACGTTCCTCATCTTCCAGCTCATCCCGCTGGGACAAACCATCTATTACAGCTTCTTCGAGTATTACCGCAGCGGTCTGAAGATCATTGGCCCGAAGTTCGTCGGCCTTGCCAATTATGCCAAGCTGTTCCAGGCTGATCTTCTCTCCTATTTCTCCAACACGATGATCATGTGGCTCATCGGCTTCATCCCGCAGATCATTGTCTCGCTGCTGCTTGCGGTCTGGTTCACCGATAACCGCCTCAAGCTGCGCTTCCAGCCCTTCTTTAAAACCGTCATTTACATGCCGAACCTGATCATGGCATCCGCTTTCTCCATGCTCTTTTTTGCGCTGTTCTCCGATAACGGCCCGGTCAATTCCGCGCTCGTGAACGCGGGCATCTTCGGCGAGCCGTTCCGCTTCCTCTCCAATGTCTGGGGCACCCGTGGCCTCGTCGGTTTGATGAACTTCCTGATGTGGTTCGGCAACACGACGATCCTGCTGATGGCGGCAGTCATGGGCATCGACCTCTCGCTCTTTGAGGCGGCGGAAATCGACGGCTGCACGCCCAGCCAGACCTTCTGGCAGATCACCATGCCGCTGATCCGCCCGATCCTCATCTACGTGCTGATCACCTCTCTGATCGGCGGTCTGCAGATGTTCGATGTCCCGCAGGTCCTGACCAACGGCAAGGGCAGCCCGAACCGCTGCGCCACCACGATGGTCATGTACCTGAACAACCACCTCTACTCCAAGAACTTCGGCATGGCCGGTGCGGTCTCCGTGATCATGTTCATCGTCTGTGCCATCCTCTGCGTCGTGGTCACCAAGACGCTGGACAAAGACGACAGGAAGGTGTAAGATATGAGCCAGAAACAGATCGAAAAGTCGCAGGCCAGCCTGCACGCGCGCAGAACCGTCTCCTATGTGGTTCTCGCCATTCTGTGCTTCCTCAGCCTGTTCTTCTTCTACATCCTGATCGTCAACTCTTCCCGCAACCACACGGATATTCAGCGCGGCTTCTCCTTCCTGCCGGGCAAGAATTTCCTCATTAACTTCAAGAACACCATCAACGACGCGCAGATGACGGTCGTCTCGGGCACCATCAACAGCCTGATCATCTCCTCGCTCTCCGCGCTGCTGTCGGTCTACTTCTCGGCGCTGACGGCGTATGGCATCTACGCCTACGACTTCAAGGTCCGCAAGGCTGCGATGGCGTTCATCCTGCTGATCATGACGATGCCCACGCAGGTCTCCGCGCTCGGCTTCATCAACCTGATCAACGGCATCGGCCTCAACGACACCTTCTGGCCGCTGTTCCTGCCGTCCATCGCCTCCCCGACCGTATTCTACTTCATGATCCAGTACATGAAGAGCAACCTGCCGATGGAGATCGTCGAGGCCGCGCGCATCGACGGCGCCGGCGAGTACGGCTCCTTCAACAAGATCGTGCTCCCGATGCTCAAGCCGGCCATGGCCGTGCAGGCGATCTTCGCCTTCGTCGGCGCGTGGAACAACTACTTCATTCCGGCTCTGGTCATCAACACGCAGAGCAAGAAGACCCTGCCGATCCTGATCGCTCAGCTGCGCTCCGCGGACTTCCTCAAGTTCGATCTGGGCAAGGTGTATATGATGATCTTCATCGCGATCATGCCGGTCATCGTGGTCTACCTCATCCTCTCCAAGCACATCGTGGCGGGCGTCGCCCTCGGCGGTGTCAAGGGTTAAACCAAATCGCAGACAGACCCTTCGGGGTCTGTTTTTCTTTGGCAAAAAGCGCGCATTTTCCTTGCATCTTCGGGAAAAATGTTGTATCATAGGGCTGTTGGATCTTCCAGCCAAATCCCATGAGAAAGAAGGTTAATTCCCATGATCACTTCCGATATGACCATCGCCTCCGTCATGA
>CALVTQ010000055.1 GCA_944362695.1 uncultured Clostridia bacterium | reverse complement strand
TAGATTTTCGAGGTTCAACCATTCTGGCAGATAAAGCCTATAGTAAATGGGCTTTCAGGGAATACATTGCTGACCATGATGCTGATTTTTGTATTCCGCCCAAATCAAACGAATGCGATCCCTGGTACCTCGTCTTTTTTGTTGGCGTGTTTTGCAACGCGCCCATCGTTCTCTTATCGTGAAGCGATGAAAGGAAAAGGAGCCAGGGAGCGAAGCGTACCCTGACGGCCGGTTATCGAATGGCCCAGTTCTATTTGAGAATAGTATCAAACATAGATTACACATAAGCAGCGGAGAAGAAGTCAAGGGAAGGGTGGAGATTTGCGAAGCAAATACGACCCGACCTTGACTAGCAAAGTCCTTCCGGTGAAAATTTGAGACAATATTGGCAAGCTGGGCAAACGTTTTACTTTTTCCACTTTGCTTGTTGGTGGCCCGGCCCCCAATCCCCTGTAATGCAGAGCAAGCTCTGCGGTTGTGAAGTCTGTCTGCGACATCCTCCGCCTGGTTTAACGTTCCAAAACGAAAAAAAGCCCTATACCGATCTGCCTCAACGGACATAGATCAGTATAGGGCTGCTGTTTACCGGCCAGTCTTTTCTGTGCGCTGGTCGTGTTCACGAGGTTTTTTCTCACTGGCAAAATGCTGCTCCAACGCAAAATGCTCATCGGCAAGCAGCGTACAGAGGGGTGATTTTCTCGTTTCTCATGGCTGTACCTCCTGAAATGAAAATGCTCTAAGTGACTGCTTCACTAACCATGACAAAAACCATGATTAAGAAGTCACTTAGAGCATACATCTCCGGACGCGGAGAAGAAGATCCGCGAGCTCTCCGGCGGCAACCAGCAGAAGGTCATCCTCGCCCGCTGGATGGCGACCGAGCCGGACCTGCTCATCCTCGACGAGCCGACGCGCGGCATCGACGTCGGCGCGAAGGCCGAGATTCAGCGCCTGATGCTCGAGATGTGCGAGAACGGTATGTCCATCATCTTCATCAGCTCCGAGCTGGACGAGATCATCCGCTGCTCCAACCGCATCATCGTCATGCGCGACGGCAAGAAGGCCGGCGAGCTGAACGGCGAGAACTGCACGCAGGCGGATATCATGCGCATGATCGCAGGAGAAAAGGCAGGTGAATGTGCGTGAAGAGCAAGGAATCCATCTTCAAAAGCAAGCTGACATGGGCGATCATCGCGGAGATCCTGATCCTCATCGTCGCCGCGATCATCGAGCCTCGCTTCTTCTCCATCGAGTATAACACCGAGACGGGCATGCTCTACGGCTCCCTGATCGACATCGTCAACCGCTCCGCCGAGATCACCATCATCGCCATGGGCATGACGCTGGTCATCGCGCTGGGCGGCACGGACATCTCCGTCGGCGCGCTGGTCGCCGTGGCGGGCGCGTTCGCGCTCAAGCTGCTGCGCTGGGACGTGACGCAGTATCCCACGCCGGGCGACTTCACGGTCAAGCCGTTCATCCTCGTTCTGATCGTGCCGCTTGTCATCTGCACGCTGATGGGCCTATTTAACGGCGTGCTGATCGGCAAGTTCAAGCTCCAGCCGATCATCGCCACGCTCATCCTCATGGTCGCCGGACGCGGCATCGCGCAGATCGCCACCAACGGCAAGCAGTTCACAACCGGCTATTCCCCGTTCCGCTTCATCGGACAGGGCAGCTTCCTCGGGCTTCCGTTCCCGATCATCCTGTGCATCGTGATCTGCGCGGCGATGATGATCTTCGTGCGCAAGACGGCCTTCGGCACGTTCGTCGAGTCCGTGGGCATCAACCCGAGCGCCTCCCGCGTCACGGGCCTCAAGTCCGACAAGATCATCATCATCGTCTATACGATCACCGGCTTCCTCTCCGGCGTCGCGGGCCTGATCTATTCAAGCCGCATCTCGTCCTGCGACTCCAACAACGCCGGCCTCAACTACGAGATGGACGCCATTCTCGCGGTCGTCCTCGGCGGCACGAGCATGACGGGCGGCAAGTTCTCCCTCGCCGGCACGATCGTCGGCTCGCTCATCATCCGCACGATCACCACGCTCGTGTATTACTTCGGCATCGTCTTTCGAGTCGATCATGGCGTTCAAGGCGGTCATCATCGCCGTCGTCATCATCATCCAGTCCGAGCCGGTGCGCAAGATGATGGCCACGCGCAAGGCGCGCAAGATGAAGGCAGGTGAGCTCCGTGGATAAGCGCAGGAAGCAGAATCGTCTGGTGAATTTCGTCACCAACCCGAAATACCTCATGGTGCTCGCCACCATCGGCATCTTCGCCGTCATCTACATCGCGGGCATCGTCCTCTACGGCGACAAGGGCTTTTCCACCCTGCGCACGTTCATGATGCTCTTCATCGACAACGCCTATATCGGCATCTCCGCCGTGGGCATGACGATGGTCCTGATCACAGGCGGCATCGACCTGTCCGTCGGCGCGGTCGCCTCGCTCACCGGCATGCTCATCGCCTACGGCACCACGCGCCTGGGTCTCAACCCCGTGGTCTGCATGCTCTTTGCGATCCTCGTGGGCATCGGCCTGGGCTGCGCGATGGGCGGCATGATCACGTATCTGAAGATCCCGCCGTTCGTGGCGACGCTCACGGGCATGTTCCTGGCGCGCGGCGTCTGCTCGCTCATCAGCCGCGAGTCGATCTCCATCGACAACGACCTCATCGACGCCATGGCGAGCTGGAAGATCTACTTCATGAAATTCGTGGACGGCGAGTGGGTCAAGATCAAGCCCGTCGCCTACATCAACCTGAACGTCCTGATGTTCATCATCATGATCATCGTCGGCACGGTCATCCTGCAAATGACGCGCTTTGGCCGCAACGTCTATGCCGTGGGCGGCAACGAGCAGAGCGCGCGCCTGATGGGTCTGCCGGTGGACCGCACGAAGATGATGGTCTATGCGTTCAACGGCTTCTGCTCGGCGCTGGCGGGCATCGCCTATGCGCTCTATGTCAAGTCCGGCTGGAACCTCTCGCTGCAAGGCGCGGAGCTGGACGTGATCTCCTCGGCGGTCATCGGCGGCACGCTGCTCTCCGGCGGCGTGGGCTACATGGTCGGCACGCTGTTCGGCGTGCTGCTCAAGTCGGTGATTCCGTCGCTCATCACGTTCAACGGCACGCTCTCCTCGTGGTGGGGCAAGATCATCACCGGCGCGCTGGTGCTCCTGTTCGTCGGCCTGCAGCAGGTCGTCATGTCCGGCTCCAAGCGCGGCAAGAAGAAAAAGAAGAAGGACAAATAACTTCCCTGTGCCTGCGGGCCGTCCGGGTGTATCGCTCGGGCGGCCCGTCCTTTTTTTGCGCACGCACAGCGCTTCGCCGCACGCATCCACGGCGGGGCGCTTTTCGCCTCTGCGCGCCGTCCCGCGCTCTTCTCCTTTTTCTTTTATGTATGATTGCACGCCCGCCGCGCCGCATAAAAAGCCCCGAAGCCATCCCATCGTCCGGGATGCTCCGGGGCCGTCTTCTTCATTTACCTGATCCGCGCGAGCCGCTCCGATATCTGCCGCAGGAGCACCTCGTCGCCGGGGTAGTTCGCCTGCGCCTCCTCCATCGCGCCGGTGAGCTTGGCGTGCGCCTCCCTCGTGCGCCCCAGCGCCAGCAGCGCATCGGCCATCCGGCTGCGGCTTTTGAGCTCCTCGCGCGAGCCGCGCATGCCCTGCCCGATCATCAGCTCCCGCGCCCACGTCGCGATGCCCAGCGCCTCCGTCAGCCGCCCGCACGCCAGCGCGCACTGCGAACAGCGCAGCAGCGCCGCGCCCGCGATGTCCGGCCGCAGATCCGGCGTCTCCCGGCACAGGCGAAGCGCATCCCGCGCCACGCCATCGGCCTCCTGCGTGTCCATGTGATCCAGCAGCAGCTCCAGATAGTTCGACAGCGCGAGCATGTGCTCGTCCCCGGCCTCCGGGTTCTGGGCGAAGACGGCGACGTTCTCCTTCATCCTGCGCTTGGCGTTCTGGTAATCCTCGCTCTTGCCCAGGAAGAAGTTGTACGTGTTGCGCGTCGCCGCCCAGCTTCGCCCACAGAAACCGCATGATGACCAGATCCGCCTCGTCGCGCTGCGTGTGCTCGTGCGCGTCAAGATACCGCCTGTGCAGCGCCAGCAGCTCCGGCTTCATGAATTTCGCGGGCCGCGTCATCGCGCTCGCCTCGAACTTCACGAGCACCCGCAGGCCGTCCTCATTCAGCTCGTCGACGCAGTCAAACGCATGCGCCGCCGTCTCAAAGAGCTGCTGCTTGCGCTCGTCCGTGTCGCCTTCGAGCTCCTTCGCCAGCCAACGCCACAGCTGCGGAAACTCGCCGCAGGCGTAGCCCTTCACGCGCTCGCCCTCCGCGACGACCGACGGCAGCGCATAGCCCCCGGCGTTCTTCATCAGCTGTCCCGTCGACAGCAGAAGCGAGAGCATGCGCGAGAGCTCCGCCTCCCGCTGCGCGATGTCCGCCGCGTAGGGCAGAAGCGCCGCCGCCGTCCACGGCTGCTCCGGCAAAAGCGCGAGCAGGCGCACCAATCTCCGCGCGCCGGACAGCTTCGTCTGCGCGTCCGCGCCGCCCTGTGCGATCATCGGCTCGAGCTGCCTGCGCACAGCCTTAAGCGAGCACCCCGGATCGATCCGCAGCCGCGTCACCGCGTTGCATCCCATCTCCGCCCCGTGCAGCGCGAGCAGCGCCAGCCACGCCAGCCGGTATCCGTCCGCGATCGACTGTCCGCCGGCCGCCTCGTCCCCGCCCTGCGCGCGCATGCTCAGCAGATGCCTGCGGATCGGCTCCGTGATGAACAGGTCGCCCGCCATGCACGCGTCCTCGAATTCGTCCAGCGCCGCCGGGAAATACATCGGGTTGTAATTGTGCGCGAGCAGAAAGCCCGTCGCGCTGCACGTCATCTGCATGAGCGTCGCCTTGGTCAGCGCGTCGGTGAGCACCCTGCGCAGCGCAGCGGGCATGGATGCGCTGCCGCTGCGGTTCATGAGGCTGCTCTACGTGCGCGGGTGCGTGCTGTCCAGCGGGAACAGCCCGTCGAGCACCTCGACCGTCACCACGCCCGCGAGCATCTCCCGCCAGAACCGCACGAGCGTCACGCCCTTGATTCCCTCCGCCTCAAACACGTTTTCGCCCTTGCGCTTGCGCGTCGTCAGTGCGCGATACAGGTTCTTGGGGGACAGGATCATGTATTCCTGCGGCATGTTTCTCCATCCTCCTTGTGCGCCCGCCGGCATCCTCGCCCGCGCGGGCCGAATCTTTCCATGAAAAAAGCAGCGCCGGGCGTTCATTCCCCGATGCTGCGATCAGCGTGCTCAAGGCGCGAATCCCCGCGCCCCGAATCCCGCGTCCTGCGGCGCAGACGGCCATCGCCCCTGCGTCCCGAACGCTATCTCGAACGCGCCGGGCGAGCGTCTGCCGCGCTGTGCCGCCGAGCTGCAGAGCGAAAGCCGCACCGTCCGCCGCGATTCGATTCCTTCCACGCTCATCATTATAGCAGTTTCCTGCCCGTTCCGCATGCGAGAATTTCCGCAAATTATGCGAGTTTTCCGCCCTCGCCGGCGGCATACGCCCGTGTACCCCGCCGGATTTACTATATCAGAAATGCGGGAGCGTGTAAACATGGTTGGGGGATTTGATGATAAAACGCCGCGCGGCGCAGTCCATTCCCCAATATAAAAGCACGCTCCCGGATCTCTCCGGAGAGCGTGCAGATTTTATTCTTCAATCTCCGCCTTAAACCAGCGCCAGAACCTCGTCCCGTGTCGGCATCACGCGCAGCGCGCCCTTGCGCCTGATGATCTGCGCGGCGGCGGCGTTGGCAAAGCGCAGCATATCGCTCAAATCCTTCTGCGTGAGGCCGTCCAGCCCGTGCTCGAGCACGTAAGCCAGAATACACGCGCAGAACGTGTCGCCCGCGCCGGTCTTTTCGATCACGTCGTCCACCTTCACCACCGGCTCGTGGCAGCGCAGCGCGCCGTAATAGCAGAACGGCCCGTCGTCGCCCGCCGTCACGTTCATCAGCCGGATCTGCGGCCAGCGACCAAGCAGCATCTCCGCGCCGCGCTCAAGGTCGTCCGTGCCGGTCATGAACACCAGCTCGTTGTCGGAGATCTTGAGGATGTCGCACTGGGCGATGCCCCACGCGATCTGCGCCTTCGCCTCATTCAGGTCGTCCCAGAGCGGCTCGCGCAGGTTCGGGTCAAAGGAGATCAGCGCGCCCGCTTCCCTCGCCCGGCGCACGGCCTCGCGCGTCGCCTCGCGGCAGCCCGGATGCGTCAGCGAGAGCGAGCCGAAGTGAAAGATCCGGCAATCGGTGAGCAGCGCATCGTCGAGGTCGTCCGCGGAGAGCATCATGTCCGCGCCGGGATTGCGGTAGAACGAGAAATCGCGCTCGCCGCCCGCGCGCGTGTGCACGAACGCCAGCGTGGTGTGCACATGCCCGTCGCGTTTAAGGCCCGCTGTGTCGATGCCCACATCGCGGATGGTGTCCTCCAGCAGGTCGCCAAACGCGTCGCGGCCCACCTTGCCGATGAACGCGCAGTGCTTGTCAAGCCTCCTGAGCATCGCCAGCACGTTGCACGGCGCGCCGCCGGGGTTCACCTCCAGCAGCTCGTTGCCCGCGCCGCTGTGTCCGCTGTGCGTGAAGTCGATCAGCAGCTCGCCCAGCGCCGTCACATCATACGTCTTCATCGCTCATTCCTCCGCAAACAGGCTGTATTTGGTGATGTCCATCGTGATCTCGCCGTCCGCCGCGAAGGAGATGCCCTGCGCGCTCACGTCGGTGAGGATCGTCGCGCTCATGACCTGCTCGCCGCCGTTGACGAAGACCTCGATGCTGAACCGGTCGAGGATCACGTGCAGGCGGATCTCGCCGTCGTGCTGGGCGACCTGCGCGCGCCGCTGATGGATGTAGGCGCGGCGGGAGCCGGAGAACTTGCGGTCGATCTTGAGCAGCGACTCGTAGGGCCGGAAGCTGAGCACGGAGTGATACTTCTCGTTCTGCGCGAAACGCAGCGTGAATTTGTGGTACGGCTTGGCGGGATCGGCGGCGCGGATGCACATATCGAGCTCCACCTTGCGGCCCTCGATGCCCTCGAGCGTCAGCTCCCCGTCAAACTTCACGTCCCTGTATTCGACCTTGCGGCTGCGGTAGAGCGCGAGCTCGCGAATGGGCTGCTGATACAGGCGGCCGTTGCGGATGGTGATCTCGCGCGGCAGGCTCATCTGGCCGAACCATCTGCGCTTTTCGTAGTCCGTGAGCTTGACCGTGTCCCAGTTCTGCATCCAGCCGATCATCACGCGCCGTCCGTCGGGCGTGAGGATGGTCTGCGGCGCGTAAAAGTCGATGCCGTAATCGACCGCCTGATCGCGCTCCGGCGTGAACTTGCCGTGCTCGCGGTCAAAGTGGCCGATCATGCAGACCGTGCCGTTGCCGTTGTGGTATTCAAAGCCGTCGGGCAGCATGTCCTGCGGGCTGACGAGCAGCACGTCGTATCCGCCCATACTGAAAAAGTCGGGACATTCCCACATGCGCCCGAGCCGCCCGTCGTTCTCGATGAGCACGCTCTCAAACGCCCATTTGAAGCCGTCCTCGCTGCGGAAAAGCAGGATTGCGCCGTTGCGCTCCGCATCGCATGTGCCGACCACGCAGCGGTACGTCCCGTCCTCCTCGCGCCACATCTTCGGGTCGCGGAAGTCGTTGGGGCTCTTGCCCTCCGGCAGGCAATCGACATCCAGCACGGGATTGGCCTCGACCTTCGTGTAATCCACGCCGTCGCCGATGGCCAGACACTGCACCTGAATGTCCTTGCCGTTCTTGTCGCCGCCCTCCTTGCGCACGCCCGTGTACATCAGCAGCTGGCGCCCGTCCTTCATCTCGACCGCGCTACCGGAGAACACGCCAAAGGAATCGTAGCGCTCGTCCGGCGCGAGCGCACAGGGCAGATACGTCCAGTGCAGCAGATCGTGGCTGACGGCGTGGCCCCAGTGCATCTCGTCCCATTCCACGTCATACGGGTTGTACTGGTAGAACAGGTGATACTGCCCGCGGTAGTACGAAAAGCCGTTCGGGTCGTTCATCCAGCCGACCCACGGCGTCAGATGGAACGCCGGGCGCGCCTTGCGCGGAATCTGCGGCCCGACGGCGCTCTCGTATGCCCGCGCAAAGATCAATTTTTGGTTCATCATATGGCCGTCACCTCATCGCGTGTATTCGCGCAGACCGGTAAAGGAGACCGTGTTGCTCTCGGCGAACAGGCGCACCGGCCTGCCGCTCACGCCGTACAGACGCACCGTCAGCGACGCGATGCCGTCCAGATAGAAGATGCCCACGGAGCCCTCCTGAATATACGTGAAGCTGTACTCTTTGCCCGGCTCGAGCGCCGCCGCCGTCTCGGTGATCGTCGTGCTGCCTTCGTTGAAGAGCAGGCTGATCGTGTCCTTTTCGGGGTCGAGCGCGATCATCTTGTATTTTTCCGCCTTGCCGTTCATGTCAAAGGCGAGGCCGAAGCTGCCCTCTCCGGTGAAGGTGAACTTGCCCGTCAGCTTGTAGCTCTCGTAGGCCGTGAACACGTCGGTGTAGCTGTAGCGCGAGCCGGAGGCAACCTCCGCCTTGTCGCTGTCGATCAGCAGCTCGCGGCGCTTGTCAAACTGCGCGGCGATGGCATCCACCGGCGCGAGCACGAGCTCGCCGCTTTCATTCACGGTGATCTTCTGCACGGCGAGGTTGCCCGCCCATGCGCTGACCTCGGATGTCGAGGACGGCGATTCGGAGCGGCGCGCCCAACCGACCATGTAGTGATCCGTCCCATTGCTCACCTGCTTGGCGGCGTAGAACAGCTTGCCGTCCACGCGCCTCGGCTCGCCGTACGGGCCGTAGGGCGTGTCGCTGACGGCGTACCAGAGCGTGTCGTCCTGCGCGGAATACGTCAGGTAATACTTCTCGCCGATCTTGAACGTGTCGGAGCACTCGAGGTTCCAGAACGTGCCGACCGGGTCGGTGAAGATGATCCCGTCGTATGTCACGGTTTGCAGGTCGCCGCTGAGCGTGTATTTGATGATGCGCGCCGTGCCGTCCACAGCCGCCGTCAGCGTCATGGTGATGGTGTCCGTCGCCGCGTCGTAGTACGCCTGCGGGTCGCGGAAGTCGCGCTTCTGGCGCAGGTCGTCCGGCGGGGTGATCTCCCAGCCCTCGACCTTCTCAAAGTGCGTCGGGCTGTCGCCTTTCGCCACGAACACCTTTTCCATGTATTCGGATGTCTCGCTCGATGCGTGCGCGGTGTAGAACAGGTAGTACGCATCGCCGACCTTGACGACCGAGCCCGTGCCGGTCCAGCCGTCCTGCCCGCCGCCGCGGTTGGCCTCGACGATCGGCTCGTCGATCTCCGTGTAGGTCACGAAATCCGTCGTCGTCGCCAGATAGATCGAGTGGTTGTAGGAGTCGCCGCCCTCCTTGAGGTAGTAGATGTAATACGTGCCGTCCTCGTAGTAGGGCATCGGGTCGCCGACGTAGGGCTGCTTGATGCCGTCCACGGCGGGCAGGAAGAAGTTCTTGTAGGCGTAGGCCGTCTCCTGGCTGCCGGGCGTCTTGAGGGCGGAAAAGTCCTTGTCGTCCTCGGGGTAGACAAACGGCTCGCCGCCGTCGTTTGACGCCTTGGGCGCATCGCTCCCGCAGCCCGCCAGCAGCGCGCACAGCAGCGCCAGCACGCACAGAACCGCCGCGCCTTTTTTCATATTTTTCATGTCCATACCTCCGCGAAAGGGCAGGGGAGAACGACCGGCTCTCCCGGCGCTCCCCTCTGCCCGATTCTCGCTGATTACACTTGTCGCTTACTCGACGCGCATCTGGTAAATGGTGACGTTGTCAAGCTCCACCGTCGCCGCGCCCAGATTCGCCGTCGCCTCGGAGCCGAACTGGAACAGCAGCTCGAAGTCCATGTCCATGACGAACGTGTCCTTCGTCTCAAAGCGGAAGGTCTGCGTCTCCGGCGTGAACGTCATGCTCTCGGCGATGCGCGGGTCCCAGCCGCCCAGCGGGTTGAGGAACACGCCGCATGTGATCTCCTTGTCCGCGCGGCCCGTGATCTCCACGATGTAGTAGCTGTCGGAAGCCAGCGTCAGCGGGTTGCCGTTGTAGCCGCAGATCAGCTTGTTGTGCCAATCGACCGTGCCGCCGTTGTCGATGCGGTAGAAGAACTTGCCGTCCTCCGTCCAGATCGTGCCGACGCCGCGCTCGTTGTCCTCGTCCGTGCCGTTGAAGGTCTCCCACGGCTGATCCGGGTTCGTGCCGTTGGCGGTGTTGCGTCCAAACGCCATGAAGGAGTCGATGGTCTTGACGGTCTCCTTGTCGCCCTCCAGCTTGCCGAACTCGACGTTGCTGATGACGATCTCATTGCTGCTCACGCCCTCCGGCGCGTTGCCGATCTGCAGGCGGATGACCGGGTCGGCGATGTCCTTGTCCGCGGTGAACGTGCCGGAGATCACCGTGTCCTCGCCCGCGCTCGCGGTGAAGGCGTTGAAGCTCACGCGGCTCTTGTCGTACTGCGCGAGGCTCTCGACGAGGCATTCGCCGCTCTGCCCATTCGCCGCATTGAGCGTGAAGCTGTAATAGTACTTCTCGCCGTTTACGATGGCCGTGTCGCCCAGGCCGATGTTCGCCTTGACGCTCCAGACGCCGCCCTCGGTCGGGTAGCTCGTCACGGAGACCTTCGCGCTGCCGTCAAAGGAAGCGCTCGCCGCCGCGCCGTCGCCCGCCTCGACCGTCACGCCCTCGCTCGCAAAGTCGGCGGTGTAAACCGGCTTCTTCGTCTCCTCGCCGCTGATCTCATAGATCTCGATCTTGTCGATCGTCACGATAAAGTCCTCCGGCGTGGTGTCCTCGGCGTTGTCCGGGTTCGGGGTGATCTTGCCGAGGTTGAGCAGCAGCTCGGCGCTGCCCTCTTTGTCCACGGTGAAGGCCAGCTCGATGGGCGCGATCTCCTCGCCGATGACGAGGTTGTATGCGCCGCCGAACGTCGCCCATTCCTCCGCGCTCTCGTCGCGGGCGAGCAGGTGGGCGTAGGTCTTCTTCGTGGACTTGGCCCAGACGCGGACGCGGTAATCCGCGGGCTTCACCGCGAAACCGGCCTTGGCGAGCTGCACGTCGCCGTCGCCGCCGCCCGCATTGGCGACCTCAACCACGTAAGCGCCCTGCTTGAGGCTCGCCGTCGCATTGGCGCTGCCGCCGATCTTGGCCTCCCAGCCCTTGTTGTCGGTCACGGGCTGCGTGCTGAAATCGAATGCCTTGTAGACGGTCTCCTCGCTCGTCTTCTTGGTGACGGTCAGCGTGGCGTAGGCCTCGGCGGTCTCGCCGCCCTTGTCGGTCACGCTGTACACCAACTCATAGGAACCGGCGTTCTGGGGCACGGCCTTGCCGTTGGTGAATTCGAGGCTCGGCAGCGCCTCGACGGTGATCATCGCGGACACGTCGCCGTCCTCGGCGTCGCTGGCCGTCACGCCCGCAAAGGCGTCAAACGTCTCGCCCGCCTTGATCGTCTGATCCATCACGCCGGAGATAGACGGCGCGGTGTTCGGCGCGGGGGTGGCTTCCGGCTCCTTCTTGCCCGCGCAGCCGGTCAGCGCCAGCGCAAGGGCGAGCATCATGACCAGAATCGCAATCTTCTTCATGTGAATCTCTCCTTACTGCGCCGTGGTGCCGGCGTAGCGGTCATACGCATCCTGATAGACCTTCTGAATGGCGGGCAGGTTGACCTTGCCGCCCAGGTCATTCTGGAACGCGGTCCACGCGTCGTCGGAGACGCCGCCCTTCATCAGCCAGGAAATGAGGTTCGTGCGGATGTAGTCATTGAGGTTCGTCTCGTAGTTGGAGAGCGTGTTGAGCTCCTCCATCGTGAACTGAAGGTTCGGGCAGGGCTTCACGTTCTCGGCGACGAACGGCGTGGCATGCGCGGCGAGGCGCTCCACGCGCAGCTGGGCGCGCGGCTCCATGTTCACCACGTTCTCCCAGGCGTAGTCGCTCAGGTAGATGATGCCAAGCGGGGCGTTCTGCAGGCGCAGCTCGTCGCTGGTCACGCCCTCGGGCAGCGGCTTCTGCACGAGCTTGCCGCTCTCGTCGCGCTCCTCCTCGTAGACGATGCCGATCGGGCCGTAGTTGATCTGCGCGGACATCTCCGGCGCGTAGAAACGGTCAAAGTACGCCAGCAGCACCTCGGGATACTCGCAGTCGGAGAAGACGATCACCTCGCCGGTGCCGATCTCCGGGTTGTTGGAGACGCAGACGGTCTGGCCGCCGTTCGGGCCGACGATCGGATTGCAGACGATGTAGTTCTCCGGGTTGGAGACGACGGTCTCGCTCTCCCACCAGTAGAACGCGCCGTAGGTCTCAAGGCCCTTGCCGTTGGCCAGGAAGTTGTCCTGCGACTGCTCGAAGGAAACCTTGTCGATCAGGCCGTCGGTCACCCAGCCCGCGATGAAGTTGGTCGCTTCCTTGAAGCGCTCGTCGGTTACGGTGTAGGTCACCTTGCCGTCGATGATGACGCGGTGCTCGAGGTTGTCATTGAGGCCGAACATGCCGTACAGGTCGCACTGGTTGCCCTGCCAGTTGTTGTAGACGAAGGTCATCGGGCGCTCGTCGTTGGCGTCGCCGTTGCCGTTCATGTCGTTGTCGCGGAAGTAGGCGAGCATCTGCGCCATCTGGTCGCTCGTCAGCGTCAGGCCGTCCACGAGCTGATCAGCCGTCACGCCGGTCACGGCGCCCGCCTCAATCGCCGCGGCAGCCCACGCCTTGTTGAGGAAGAGCAGGTTCGGATTTTGAAGCAGGCCCATCTCCTCCACGCGCGGCAGGGAGTAGATCTTGCCGTCCTCGGTGTTAATCAGCTGATTCTTGATGTCCGGGCGATCCTCGAGGATCTTCTTGAGGTTGGGCATGTAGTCGAGGTAATCGCTCACCGGCACGATCATCTTGCGCTTGGCGTATTTGATGATCTCGCCCGCGCTCATGCCGGCGTGGTAGATCGCGTCCGGGCGGTTCTCCGCGTTGCCGAAGATCAGGTTCTTCTGCTGCGCGTAGACGGACTCGGAGACGTTCTCCCACGTGACGGACACGTTGGTCTGCGCGAACAGATCCTGCATGACCTTCATGTCGTTGTAGTCAAGCGCGGAGGCGTTCTTGGAGGAGTAGACGGTGAAGGACAGCTCGCTCGCGCCCTTCTCGTTGAGAATCGGCTTGGTCGCGTCGGCGTACTGGAAGCCGTAGGTGTCCACGAGCACGTTCGCGCCGGTCGCCGCCGCATCGCCCGTGTTCTGGGTCTCTTCCTTCTTCTCGCCGCCGCAGGCCGTGAGCATCATCATCATGCACACGAGCATCGCGGCGATCATCCATTTTTTGAACTTCATGATAATACCTCCTTAACCTTTCAGGGAGCCGATCATGACGCCCTGAGCAAAGTACTTCTGCACGAACGGATACAGGCACAGAACCGGGATGCTCGAGACGATGACGGACACGTACTTGAGCTGGTTCGCCAGGCGGTACTGCTGCAGGATCGTCTCGCCGCTGCCGCCCACGGTGCTCTCGGACGCCAGCAGGATCTCCTTGAGCACGAGCTGCAGCGGATACATCGTCTCGTCCTGCAGGAAGATCATGGCGTTGAAGTAGCTGTTCCACTGGCCCACGGCGTAGTAAAGCGCCATGACCGCGATGATGGCCTTCGACAGCGGCAGCACGATCGAGAAGAACGTGCGCATCGTCGAGCAGCCGTCGATCTTCGCCGCCTCAATCAGGCCCTCGGGGATCGAGGATTCAAAGAACGTCTTGCACATGAACAGGTTCCAAACCGACAGGATCGAGGGCAGCACGATTGCCCACATGGTGTTGATCAGGCCCAGGCTGCTCATGACGTTGTAGAACGGAATCAGGCCGCCGCCGAAGAACATCGGGATGATGAAGAAGATCATCCAGAATTTCTTGCCCGGCGTCGTCTTGCGGCTCAGCGCCCAGCCGCCGGGGATCGTCACCACCAGCGACAGGATGACCGTCAGCAGCGTGTAGATGATCGTGTTCAGATAGCCCGTCCAGATGTCGCTGCGCTCGATGATCTTGGCGTAGCCGTCCAGCGTGATGTTCACCGGATAGAGCACGACCTGGCCGCCGAGCACGGCGTCGGGATCGGAGATCGACGCGATGATGATGAAGTACAGCGGATACAGGACGATCAGCGCGACCAGACCCAGGAACAGCGCGTTGAGGAAGAAGAAGATCTTGTCGCCGCGCGTGTCCTTGAGCGCGTTGTGCTTCTTCACGGGAATGCTCTTTGTCATCTTCTTTCCCCTCCCTTACCACAGCGAAGTCTCGGAGAACTTCTTGCTCGTCGTGTTCGCGATGATCAGCAGCACGACGTTGATGATCGAGTTGAACAGGCCGATGGCCGTGGCGTATGCCTGATCCGGCACGCCCGTGAGGCCCTTCTTGTAGACGTATGTCGCGATCAGCTCGCTGACGGCGAGGTTGCCGTCCGTCTGCATCAGCAGCGCCTTCTCGTAGCCCACGCCCATCAGGCCGCCGATGGACATGATGAGCATCACGCTGACCATCGGCATGATCGCCGGAAGGTCCACGTGCCACACGCGCTGCATGCGGGTCGCGCCGTCGATCATCGCGGCCTCATGCTGCTGCGGATCGACGTTGGAGAGCGCGGCGATGTAGATGACGGCGCTCCAGCCAAAGTCCTGCCAGTTGCTCGAGAGGATGTACATCGGGCGGAAGGCCGCCGACTCGAGGAAGTAGGAGTACCGCTCCGCGCCCAGCAGCTCGGCGATGTTGTTGACCAGACCGTAGCGGCCGAAGAACAGCTGCAGCATGCCGACCAGGACGACCAGCGAGATGAAGTGCGGCGCGGTGTAGATCGTCTGGAGCACCTTCGCGGCTTTGCGGCCCTTCATGGCGTTGAGCGACAGCGCGATGATGATGGGCAGCGGGAAGCCGATCACAAAGCCGATGATGCACAGCAGGAACGTGTTCTTCATCAGCGACCAGAACTGCACGTCGTTAAAGAACCGCGTGAAGTTGTCAAAGCCGACCCAGATCGTCGTGTCCGAGAGGATCTTGTCGCCGGGCATGAAGTCCTGGAACGCGATGAGCACGCCGTAAATCGGCAGATAGTTGAACAGGAAGACCACCAGAATCGCCGGGAAAAGCATCACCAGATACGGGAAGTTCTCGCAGAAATCCCTGAGCTTCTTGCCCGCGCACGGCTTCTGCGCCTTCGCGAGCGCTCGCTTTGTGCCTTGCATTGTATCCCTCCTCATGGGGAAGTCACTTGGGGTTACTCGGGTTGCCTGCGGCTTCGGAGGGAAACGGCCCTTCCTCGCCGCTGTGTGCAGGCCGGTTTACATTTCCGCCCTGCCGTTCCAAACAAAATCCGTATTGTGCTCATTGCCCCCTTTCATTTTTCACAGTGCAATTTTACATCGTTTACATTAGCTGAGTATAATTTTACATATCATCGCCGTATTTGTCAATAGTGTAAACCAAATTTCTGTAAATTTTGTCGTTTTAATGTTCGATAAGCATCATTTCGCCCGCTTTATAGCAATTTTTGCCTTGCACGGTTTACATTATGTAAACTTGCAATCCTCTTTACCTTATGGTATCATAGGTTTACACGATCAAAGAAAGGCCGATGCGACCATGAACAACAAGCGCGTAACCATGCAGGACATCGCCGACGCCTGCGGCCTGTCCCGAAACACGGTATCCAAGGTCTTCAACCGGCGCGGCGCCGTGCCCGAGAGCACGCAGAAGCTCATTCTCGCCAAGGCGCAGGAGCTGGGCTACGGCGCGCCCCTGCCCGACACCGCCCCCGTCCCCGCGCCCGCGACGCGCTCCATCGCGCTGCTCACCAGCCATATGCCCTCGGACTATCACTTCGCGACGGTGCTCTTCCCCACGTTCACCGACCAGATCTGCCGCGCGGGTTATAATATGAAGATGTTCGAGATCTCCCCCGAGGAGATCCGCCAGCGCAGGCTCCCCTCGCATCTGAATCTCGAGGAGACCGCCGGCATGATTGGCATTGAGCTCTTCGACGCGGACTACCTGAATATGATGGCCTCCCTCGGCCTGCCCACGCTCTTCATCGACGGCCCGGCGCACATCTCCTCGCGCCTGATGCCCTGCGATTTCGTGCTCATGGAGAACGTCGCCAGCGTCATGACCGTCATGGGCCAGCTCTTTGCCAAGGGCGCGCGGCGCATCGGCTTCATCGGCGACATCGAGCACTGCGCCAGCTTCAACGAGCGCTGGCTGGGCTATTCCACCTATCTCGTGCAGGCCGGCCTGCCCTTTGACCGCGCGCTGTGCATCCTCGAGCCCGATTCCAGCCCCTACTCGAGCCCCGACTGGCTCGCATCGCGCCTTGCCGCCATACCCGCCCTGCCCGACGCCTTCCTCTGCGCCAACGATTACCTCGCCGTCTGGACGATGGCCGCCCTCAAAAAGCTCGGCGTGTCCGTCCCCGGTCAGGTCATGATCGCCGGCTTTGACGGCTCCTCCCAGACGACCATCGTCGATCCCCCGCTCACCACCGTCAAAATCCCCGGCACGGACATCGGCCGCGTCGCCGCCGCCGTCCTCCTGCGCCGCCTGTCCAGCCCCGAGCTCCCCTTCACCCGCACATACGTCAAGACCACCCCGATCCTGCGCGAGAGCACGCGCCATAAGCCGGACGGCGGGAGCATATAAATAGGAACAAACAAAGAAAGCTGGCCGATGGTCGTCGGTCAGCTCTTTCGTTTTGGGCGGATGCTGGTGCTCTCTGCCGTTTGGGTTGTGCGGTGTGCGGGCATGAAAATTGCCGCCCGTGGGGTGGGGTACTGTCAAGAATTATGCGCAAAATAGTTTGAGCTCAGGCAGAACAAAGTTATGCAGACGGGCGGATATCCACCCGCTCACCACCATTCAGCGGAAGATGCGGCAGACGTCAAGGGTGGCGAAGCCACTTGCGAAGCCCTTGACGTTCTGGTGCATCTTTTGCTATCAGCTTGCAGCCTCCGCAGCCATTTCAGCAAAATGCTTCATGGACATGTACGTTTTAGATCCCCACTGCGTTCCGGCAACATGCCTCAATCTGGCGCAGACGAGCATGAGCGCAGAATAGCCGTCCGGGAAGGTGCCGACAACGCGCGTCCTGCGCCGGATCTCGCGGTTCATTCTCTCAATCATGTTGTTTGTCCTGATTTTCAGCCAGTGTTCTGTGGGAAAATCCATGTATGTCAAGGTTTCCTCGATGCTTTCCTCAACCTTCTTCGCGGCCTCTTTCAGCTTCATTTCGCGCAGCTCGGCGGCCACTTCAGCCGCTTTGCGCAGAGCTGCTTCCTTGCTTTCCGAGGAATAAATAGCTTTGAGCTTCATGGATACGGTTTTTATTTTGCTGCGAGGGACAACGGAAAACACATTGCGATAGAAGTGAACAGTACAACGCTGATATTTGGCTTCAGGGAACACTTCGCCAACCGCTTCCAACATGCCCAGACATTTGTCGCCGACAATGAGTTTTACCCCGTCCAGACCACGGCTGCGCAGCCACTTGAAGAATTCCACCCAACTGGCCTTGTCTTCTTTCATGCCCTCGGCAGCACCTAAAACTTCTCGCTGGCCCTGGTCGTTGACGGCGATACCCTTTCGGGCAAAGGCCGCGCGGGCGTGCCGACGCGCAGGATCGGATACAAATCATCGCTCTCCGTGTGCGCCGCGATATATGTCCTGTCTGCCTTTTCGATTGCGCCGTCCACCGC
The DNA here is from genome assembly GCA_944362695.1 of uncultured Clostridia bacterium. GTDB lineage: Bacteria > Bacillota > Clostridia > Christensenellales > Aristaeellaceae > Ventricola. Next base: position 3,406 of record CALVTQ010000055.1, on the reverse strand, counting down.
CGTGTTGGTGTGGGATACGACAAGCACCGAGCGCCCGTGCTTATCCAGCCCCTCGATGATCTGGCCGATCACCGTCGTCTTGCCCGTGCCGGGCGGTCCCCAAATATACGTGATGTCGTTGGACAGCGCCGCCGCAATCGCTTTGTTGTGGCTTTCCGTGTTGCCCTCGTGCTGCGCGAGATCGTCATATGTAAAGATGCGGCGATGCGTATACGTCCCGCCGCCATCCGGCAGCATGCGCTTCTCTGCCTTATTCTCGATCCCGGCGTTCTCCTCAACGCGATTGATCAGCCGCTCCATCAGCACAGCAGAACCGTTTTCGAGCTGCGCTTTGGCAATCGCCTCCGGCAGCGGCGCTTTCGTCGCGACAACGATGACATTTCCCTCAAAGCTGACGACCGTCGCATCATACTGATCCTTTCCAATCGTCAGTTTGCACGGCATGTCCGCCGGAATCCCCTGCACATAATCGACATGAAAGCGATACCAGAATTCCCCGTTACGACATTCAATCCGCCGCCCGCCGGAAAGCGATATGGATGTCTGACCGTCCTTCTCGATTTTCACGATCTCGTCCTCCAGCGCCTCGCGAAATTCTCCCAAAATCCCTTTCAGCTCGATTCGCTCCGGCGCATTTTTCCCGCCTTTTTTGTACCTCATGCTTATTCCTTCCCGGCTGCTTTTCCTGTCTTACATCCAATATATATCTTTCCTATATTGTGACTATTTTCATGTTCCTTGTCAATGGATACACTCCATTTTCATATACATAATTATAAAAAACACGCCCTCCGAACCCCATCCGAAGAGCGTGCAAATATCCAATTTAGACCGGTCACTCCCACTCGGCAAGGTCACTTAATTTCAAAACAAATTAGTTTAGAAATCTGTGTTTTAAGTTCGGTTTTATCCTCCTCATGGAGGACGTTTTTCATTATAGCACAGTTTTCAGTATCAGGATAGTATCAGCATGTTACTTAATGAAATATCCGCACTGGCAAGTTACCGGCAAATTAGATTATTCGACAATTCAAATTCTCCTTTGTAAAAAACCCATATATTCTTTCATTCTTGACTTGTCGAACTGATCTTTATCATGATTGCGGCAAGTTACCGGCAAATTGATGGCAAATTAAATCAAGCCCAATACGGAAGATACTTCATATACCTTGGAGCAGTATCTGGATCAAGCGGTTTGATTGCTTTTTGCGCAACCGCCTCCTTGATCAAACGAGAAATACTCCCGGCAGAAGTGGGGGATAATCCAAAGCGTTCTCTTAGGGAGCTGTTTGTCAGCTGTTCACTTTGAACTTGCTTGATACAAGCATGTAAATAACAAGCCCATATCTTGTCTTCAGGAGATATATTCGAGAAAGGCATTTCTGCAAACAGCGTAACCTTTGTATTCTCTTCATAGAGGCTGATTTGGGGAGCAGGTAGCTGCATAAGCTCACATGAGATCACAATTTTATCCCACCCTGTGCCAAGTTCCTCGCAGATTCTAAGACGGCGCATCAATTCAGCTAGTCTTTCATTTCTGGAACGAGGCGGATTGTCGATAATTCTCCGTACATCTACAAGCGGTGTGCCTGGATTGGTTATCTCGATTCGATTATCGAAAATCTCAACAACCGGTCCGGCTCCTGTAATAGAGAAGTCCTGGTGAATAAGGGCATTTGCCACAGCTTCTCGAATAGCGATATTCGGATATGCCGACTTCTTTTCCCTCAAAGCGAGTGTGATTTCTTCGCTGGAGGGAATAATCGCGTCAATGTATTTTAAGGTATTCTCAAATTCACTCGCATACCCCTTTGTGATAATGTCTTCTTTCAGCATTTGAAGGCGGTTATTGCCCTTGTATTGGACAATACGGATTGCCTTTCGAGAAATTCTTGGGAAATCAGTGAGCTGTTTTGCAAAGAGTATTGCCCCTAAATTGCTGATTGAATAGAGTCCATTATCCTGTTTTAGAAGAATGCTCTCTTCTAACATATAATGAACTATCCCTTGCATGTCTATCGGTTGAGGGATCTTTTTCAGATCAAAATAAGCGGAATAATTCAGATAGCCAAGAGCGGTCTGTGCATCAAGATCCTGTTTTGCTGCACGTTCTTCAAACTTGGCATCACGGAGTTTATCCCATAGTTGTGCTTGCAAAGTAGGATACTCGCTCAATTTCTTTGTATAGCTCCCAACTCTGATATAGTCAACCTTTTCAAACGTGACCGTTTGATTGGCTGCTTTATAGATTATGAGAACGCCAACCTGTTTATCCCCCATCGGAACCGAATGAAACTCAAATTCGGCGTTTTTTGAAAGAAGCGATCGAAGCCAGTTTTCAAGTTCTTGGTTGCCCTTTTTCAGTGTCTGAAGGTCATATTCGGTGCCCACAATCTCATGCGTGGCATCATCGATTCCCCATAGCATATATGCACAGCTTTTTTCATACAAAGCTGCGCTGTTCGCCAGTGCGCTGATATCTTGTCCAATCATTTGAGGGGTATAGTTATTGTGCTTAAACTCTAAGCAACGTGTTTCAGACGACTGTTTGCAAAGCTCGATAACTAGACGCTCCAGGTTTTCCATGAAAATAAACCCCACATATCATTTCAGTATTCTCTTATATTATACCATACAATTCCTCTGTCTATCGTGTATCTCTTGCTCCCGGGACCGTTGCTCCTGCCATTCACCCATCGTGCCGTCATTCGTGCTTACTTTTTCAGCTGTGCTTCCAGCTCCCGGAAGCTCTCCAGCGCGCTTTGCAGGTTTTCGATGATGTCTCCTGCCAGCACATCTGGCTCGGGCAGATGATCGAGATCGGCTAGGGATTTATCCTTCATCCAGAAAATATCCAGGCTGGTCTTGTCCCGTTGCAAGATTTCCTCGACTGGGAATCTTCTGAAGCGCCCGTCCGGGTTGTCCGGGGACCAGGTCTCCGTGCGCTCGTGGCGGTTCTCAGGGTGATAGCAGCGGACAAAGTCCTCCAGATCGGCATCGGTCATCGGGTGTTGCTTGAGCGTGAAGTGAATGTTGGTTCGGAAATCATAGACCCAGGTCTCCTTCGTTTGCATCTGCGGGCTGGCCGGACGCTTGTCGAAGAACAACACATTCGCCTTGACGCCCGGCTTGTAGAATATGCCCGTGGGCAGCCGCAAAATGGTGTGAAGATCCGTGGTTTCCAACAGCTTTTTGCGGATGGTTTCACCGGCTCCGCCTTCAAACAGCACGTTGTCCGGCACAACAACCGCCGCTTTGCCCGTCGCGTTCAGAATGGTATTGATATGCTGGATGAAGTTCAGCTGTTTGTTGGAGCTGGTCGTCCAGAAATCCTGGCGGTTGTAAACCAAATCCTCTTCTTCCTCCTCGCCCTCCTCGTTGGTCATAGTGATGGAGGATTTCTTGC
>CALVTQ010000054.1 GCA_944362695.1 uncultured Clostridia bacterium | reverse complement strand
TTTCAAATTTTTCTCAGGGGCAGGGCTTACATTGGTGTTGCCTTTTTGCTTCTAACATCCTGCTTTGTGCACTGTTTTACTCAATTTTTTCTTGCATCACCCTCTTGACTTCATACCATTGGACTTTATGTTCACGGCGTCCGCGCGCCGCGCCATCCTCGGCAGCGGCTTTTGCGGTACGCGCGTCACTTTGTATTAAAAATGTCCCCGCGAGATCAAGCTCACGAGGACATGGTTCATGCGGTTTTACTTAAGAAGCGCGCCCTCGAGGTCGGCGAGCATCGTATCCAGCGCCTGCACGCCGCCGGTGGAGGTGTACCACACGTCCGCGTGGTCGATGAAGTAGACGATGTTGCCGTTCTTGCACACGTCAAGCTCAGCGATCAGGTCGTTCTCGACGACCTCCTTCGCGCCGAGCGTCTCGCCGCCGGACTGGCCGATGGCCGTGCTGCGGTCGAGGATGAACATGTATTCCGGGTTCAGCTTGATGATGGTCTCCCAGCTGGCCTCCTCGCCGTGGGTGGCCTTCGTCTTCTCGCCGACGGTCTCGCCGAGGTTGTTGGCCTCCAGCTCATTGGCGATGATGCTGAGCTGGCTGTTGGTGTCCATCAGGCTCATGGCGTTGGCGTTGTACATGCCCAGCAAGACGTTCTTTCCGCGCAGCACGTCGGCAAGCGCCGCCATCCTCGGCTCAAACGCCGCGAACAGCGCGTCCACGTCGGCCTCCTTGCCGAACATGGAGGCGATGGTCGTCGCGTTCTCCTTCGTGCTGGCGACGACACCCTTGTCGTAGTCAACCGACAGGAACACGACCGGCGCGATGGCGTTGAGGTCGTCGTAGATGCTGGACAGGCGGCCGCCGATGAAGATCACGTCCGGCTCGCAGAGCGCGACCTTCTCAAGGTCGGCGGTCTTGACGGTGCCAAGGTTCACGATCTTGCCGTCGGAGTCGTCCGGGTTGTAATCGGCCAGATAGCCGATGCTCACGCGGGCGCTGCCGACAACGCGGTCGCCAAGGCCCAACGAATCGAGGATATCCAGCGCGGCCATATCCAGCACAGCGATGCGCTGCGGATCGTAGGGAACCTCGATCTGCGCAGGCTCACGCTCGGCGTTGTTGGCGTTGATGGTCACGGTCTTGCCCTCCTCGGCCAGCGCGAGCGCGCCGAGCATCAGGCACAGGGACAGCAGGAAGCAAAGCAGCTTCTTCATGGGGAAATCTCTCCTTTTTATATAAATTTTGGTGTACCCTTGGTTAATAGAACAGCGACAGCGGCCTCTCGTGCACGCGGATGATCTCAAAGTCCACGCCGTACAGCGAGGAGAGCGTCTCGCGCGTCATGACCTCGTCCACCGTGCCGAATTTGGCGATGCGCCCGTCCTTGAACGCACAGATGTAATCAGAGTAAAATGCCGCGTAGTTCAGCTCGTGCAAAACGAGAATCACCGTCTTGCCCAGCTCGTCGCACAGGCGGCGCACCATGCGCATCATGTTCGACGCGTGGTAGATGTCCAGGTTGTTCGTCGGCTCGTCGAGCAGCACGTATTCCGTGTCCTGCGCGATGACCATGGCGATGTACGCGCGCTGGCGCTGGCCGCCGGACAGCTCGTCGATGAACCTGTGCTCGAACTCGCCCAGCTCCATGTAGGCAATCGCCTTGTCGATCATGGCGTTATCCTGCGCGGTCAGGCGGTTGCCCGAATACGGGAAGCGGCCGAAGGCGACCAGCTCGCGCACGGTGAGCTTCATCGTAATGTTGTTGTGCTGGGTGAGGATGGCGAGCTTCTTGGCCAGCTCGCGGCTCTTCCACGCGGAGAGGTCGCGCCCCTCAAAGCCGATCTCGCCCGCGTCGCGTGCAATCAGCCGCGAGATCATGCCCATCACGGTCGATTTGCCCGCACCGTTCGGGCCGATCAGCGAGGTCACCTTGCCGCGCGGGATGTCAAACGAAACGCCGTCCACGACCGTCTTTCCGTCGTAGGCCTTGGTCAGCTTTGCGATATTCATTTACACGCCTCCTTTGGTGAACAGCAGCAGATACAGGAAATACGCGCCGCCGCCGATGGTGATGAACGTGCTGACCGGCACGGCGTAGGAGAACACGTGCTGGGAGATCATCTGCCCGGCGATGATGGCCGCCATGCCGAACAGCGCCGACGCCGTGATGAGGTAGCTGTGCCTGTGCGTTTTCATCAGCTGGCGGGCGAGGTTGGCGATGATGAGGCCGAGGAATGAGATCGGCCCGACCATCGCCGTGGCGACCGCGATGCACAGCACGACGCCCAGCATCAATCTGCGCACCGTGCGTTCATAATCGACGCCCAGATTGATGGCCTGCGCCCGGCCCAGCGTGATGACATCCAGCAGCGCAAGATCATGTCGAAGGAAGAACGCCAGCGCGCCCAGCAGCACGATGGACAGCGCAATGACCTCGGCGTTCACGTTGTTGAAGTCCGCGACCAGCGTCACCAGCAGCGCGTCGTATTCGTTGGGGTCCATCACGCGGATCATCGTGGACTGCACGCTGCCGAAGAACGAGGAGAGCACCGTGCCGATAAGCAGCACGTAGAGCACGTTGTTGCCCGTCTTTTTGAATATGTAGGCGTAGATGAACGTCGCCGCCGTGCCCATCACGATCAGGTCGATGATAAACGACACGTTCGCGTTTCTCGCCACGACGCTGCCCGATCCCGCGATGAACACCACCGCCGTGTGAACCAGCGTGTACATCGCGTTCATGCCCAGCAGACAGGGCGTCACGATCCGGTTGCCGATGATCGACTGGAACACCAGCGACGCGCAGCCGATCGCAAACGCCGCGATGACCATCACGATCAGCGTCGGAATCCGCAGCGAGAGCACGTAGGCAAAGAGCTTCGGCTTTTCGGGGTAGGACAAAACCAGCAGATACGCCGCGCCCGCCAGCAGCGTGAGCAGCGAGAGAATGGCGATCTTTCGCGCATTGCCGCGTCTGGCCGGGTTCATGGCGGCGGCGCTCGTCTTTGTCCATATGCTCACGTTTCTTTTCGCGTCAACCATGGCATGTGCCCTCCTTTCGCGTCAGGCGGATCAGCGGCTTGCCCAGCTTGGCAAAGAGCATGCCGATGAAGAGCAGGCTGCCGATGATGCCCACGATCAGCTCGATGGGCAGCTCGTAGGGCCGGATCACCGTGCGGGCGATCATGTCCGCCACGAGCACGAACAGCGCGCCGGAGAGCGCCGTGTCGCACAGCGTGCCGCGAATCCTGTCGCCGCGGAACATCGCCACGATGTTCGGGATGATCAGGCCGATGTAGGAGATCTGCCCCACCACCGTCACCACGCTCGCCGTGATCGCCGCGCTCACCGACAGGCCCAGCAGCAGCACGCGCCCGTATTTGACGCCGAGGTTGCTGGAAAAATCGCGGCCCATGCCCACGATGTTGAAGTGGTTCGCGTAGATGAACGCCAGCGCGATCAGCGGCGCGGCGAGGAACACAAGCTCGTAATTGCCGCGGATGACCAGCGCGAAGCTGCCGACGAAGTAGCTTGACAGCTGCTGGGTAACCTCGCTCTGATACGCGATGAAATTCGTGATGCCGCCCAGCACATTGCCGAACATGATGCCCACCAGCGGCACCAGCGCCGCGTTTTTGTACTGGATGCGCTGGATGAACGCCACGAACGCCCACGTGCCCAGCATCGCCGCCGCGAACGCGAGCATCACGCGCCCCCACAGCCCCACGCCGGGGATGAACACCAGCGAGAGCAGGATGCCGAACTGCGCGGACTGGATGGTCGCGCCCGTGCTCGGCGAGACGAATTTGTTCATGCAAAGCTGCTGCATGATCAGGCCCGCCACGCTCATGCCCGCGCCCGTGCACAGGATCGCCAGCAGACGCGGGATGCGCGAGAGCAGGAAGATGCGCAGCTGCATGCCGCCCGCCGCCAGGTCGCCGATGCCGATGTCCGTCACGCCGACGAACAGCGACGCCGCCGACGCCAGCGCCAGCAGACCGGCCAATATCCATGTGGACAGAGATTTTTTCATCGGTCGGAACTCCTTTATCTTTTAAGTTAGTTTTCTCTAACTCTTCTCCCTTGAAAAACCGCCCGCACAGGCAGGCGGCTTGTTGGTCATGTTCCATCCGCATGACCGTCTGCATCGTCTGTTAGATTCATCTAACGCGCTGCATTATAGCACGGCGTCCGGCGTTCGTCAAGTGCCTTTTTAAAAATTTTTCCGCGCTCACCAGCTAAGCAGCCCGCGGCGCTGCGCCGTCTCGCATGTCACCGCGCCCACGGTGTAGCCCGTCTCGCCGATGACGGCGCGCAGCTTCTCCTCGTCGATCGCCGTTTCCGTGATGATTTCGGTCTGTCCCTTGCCGTGGCTGGACTTGACCTTCTTCACATCAAACGCCCTGCGCACCGCGTCGTTCACGTGCGCCTCGCACATGCCGCACATCATGCCGTCCACCTTGACCGTGTATTTGAGCATATTTCTTTCCTCCTTTGGTTAGACAAAAACGCTCCGTCACGCGCCCCTGCGCGCGATCATCATGCAAACCGGCGCGGGAAAGCCGCCAAATACCTGCGCGCCGCTCACGTCAAAACCCTGCTGCGATACAAACGCCGAAAGCCCCTGTGCGTCCCATCTGTGATGCACATGAAAGCCCGCGGCGCCCATCGCGAGCAGCTTGATTTTCGCGCGCAGACCCGCCTTCCACACAAACGTCGGCGCGATCAGCAGGCCGCCGGGCCGCAGCACCCGCCGCGCCTGCGCAAGCGCCCTGACGGGGTCGGGCATGACGTGCAGCGCGTTGGCGATGACCACCGCGTCAAAGCTCTCCGGCGCGTAGGGCAGATTTGTGGCGTCCTGCACGGAAAAATGAAGCCGCGTCGAGTGCGCCTGCCGCTTCGCCCGCGCGATCATCTCCGGCGAAAAGTCGGTCGCCTCCCATTGGCGCGTGAGCGGCGCGAGCGCCTGCGAGAGCTGCCCCGTGCCGCAGGCCAGCTCGAGCACGTACATCTCGCGCGTGAGCAGCGGGCGCGCCGCCGCCTCGATCTTTTGATACACCGGCCGCGATGCGCTCATGAAGCCGTCGTAGATCCCCGATGTCCTGTCCCAAAACCGCTTCGCTTCCATCGCCCGCCGCCCCCTCACGCGCCCTTGCCCGCGGGGATCGTCTTGACGCCGAAGCAGAAATACAGGATGTGGAACGCCCACACGAAGCCCAGCACCACGCAGCCCGCCACGATGCCCCGGCTGCCCATCATCACAAAGCCGACGCTCATCAGCAGCGTCACTGTCACCATGATGCGCACCTTGGTCTTGCGCGTCATGCCGCGCCCGGCGACATAGTCCGCCAGATTGTCGCGATACAGCTTCGTCCCCTTGAACCAGCGGTCGAGCCTCTGCGAGCTGCGCGCGAAGCCGAACGCCGCCAGCATCAAAAACGGGAACGCCGGCAGCATCGGCACCACCGCGCCCACAGCGCCCAGCGCCAGCCCCACAAAGCCGAGCGCCAGATAGACAGCCTTTTTGATCTTCACGATTGTCCCTCCAATTTTCTTTTCTCTCGCATGGTAAAATAGACGTGACTCACCGCCATCACGGGGTGGTGAAAAAGCATCCTCGGCCCGGAAAAGCGCATCACCTCGCGGATCTTCTCGCGCATCTCCGGCCTGTAGCAGTGCACCCGGCAGTTTGAGCAGAACGTCTTGTTTCCCATGAACGGGCATTTGTCGCTGCGCTCGCGGGCGTACCGGTCAAGCGCCGCGCAAGCCTCGCAAAGCGCCTTGCCGCCGTGCTTTTTGCGGCAGTACAGCGCGATCATCTCGCCGACGACGCGCTTCTCCCGCTCGCGTTTTTCGTTTACGTCCATCAGCTCACCCTCCCGCTTTCAACCGAGATCACGCGGTCGGCGATGCCCATCGTCGACGCCCTGTGCGACACGAGCAGCACCGTGCGCCCCTGCCGCGCCTCGTGCAGCGCTTTGAGAACCGCGCCTTCGCTCAGGCTGTCGAGGTTGGACGTCGGCTCGTCCAGCAGCATGAACGGCGCGTCGTGCAGAAAAGCGCGCGCAAGGCCGATCCGCTGCCGCTCGCCGCCGGAGAGCGCGTCGCCCAGCTCGCCCGCTGGCGTGTCGTAGCCCTGCGGCAAGCCCGCGATGAAGTCGTGAATGGCCGCCTTTTTGCACGCGGTGACGATCTCCGCGTCGGTGGCGTCTGGCTTGGCGATGAGCAGATTGTTTCTGATGCTGTCGTGGAAGATGTGCGTCTGCTGGGTCACGAGGCTCTGCATATCGCGCAGGTCGCTCGTGTTCACCTCGCCGATGTCGCGGCCCGATATGCCGATGCGCCCGCCCTGCGCCGCCCAGAAGCGCATAAACAGCCGCAGCAGCGTCGATTTGCCGGAGCCGCTCGGCCCCGAAATGCCGATGATCTTCCCTTTGGGCACGTCGAGCGAAACGTCGCACAAAACCGTCTCGCCGCCGTAGGAAAAGCTGACGTGCTCCGCCGCCGCGCCGGTGAATTGCGTTTCGGGCCTGCCGTAAACCTCGCGCGTCACGGGCGTCTCTTCCAGCAGATCGAGCACGCGGTTGCCCGCGGCAAACGTGTTTTGCAGCGTGCTGCCCAGCGCCGCGAGCGAGACGAACGGCCCGAACGAGCTCATCAGCGCAAGCGTGCAGATCAGCGCATCCGCAAAGCCGCACAGCGAGGACGCCGCGAACAGCATCGCAAAGTCAAACAGCAAAATCACCGTGTTCGTGACGGCGTTCGACAGCCCCGCCGCGTCCTTGAGCCTTTGCTCCTCCCCGGCGAGTTCGTCGGTGAAGCCGTCCATCTGCGCAAGCCGCGCCCGTCCGCAGCCGTATTGCAGGATCTCGGGAAGCCCCCGCAGCGAATCGAGCACGAAGCCCGACAGCGCGCCGGACTGCCCGCGAAGCCGCGCCGCGCGGCCGCCGCTGAGCCGTGAGGCGAGCATGGGCATTGCGCCGCCGACGGTCACATACGCGATGGCCGCCAGCAATCCGAGCAGAATATGACGGCTGCCGATCCACATCACCATGCCGCAGCCGAACAGCGCCGCGATGCACACCGGCGAAATCGTGTGCGCGTAGAACACCTCGAGCAGCTCGATGTCCGACGTGATGACCGAAATCAGGTCGCCCTTGTCGCGCCCCTCCAGCTTCGCCGGGCAGAGCCGCCGCAGCGCCGTAAACACCCTGTCGCGGATCAGCGCCAGCAGCTTGAATGCGATGAAGTGGTTGCACGCCTGCTCGCCGTAGCGCAGCACGCCGCGCAGGACAGCGCAGAGCATCGCGCCCGCAAACAGCCCGATCAGCGCGCCGCCCTCGCCTGGGAACAGCACCTCGACCACCGCGAAGCCGCCGAGGATCGTGATCGCGCTCGCGCAGATGTGGCCCAGCAAGCCCATGCCGATGGCCAGCACCATGAAGCCCGTCAGCGGCCGCACCAGCCCGATCAGCCGCGCCATGACGGTCAATCCGTTTCGTTTCACGCCGGAACCTCCCCCTTCGCAAAGCGCTCAAGCTCCTGCTGCGCATGCCAGAGCTTCGCATATTCGCCGCCCGCGGCGAGCAGCGCGTCGTGCGTGCCGCTCTCGGCCACGCGGCCTCCGTCCAGCACATAAATCCTGTCCGCCCCGCGCACGTTGGCGAGCCTGTGCGAGATCAACAGCACGGTCTTCTCCTTGGCCAGCACGAGAATCTGCGCCATGATGTCGTTCTCGCTCTCCACGTCGATGTTGGACGTCGCCTCGTCAAATATGTAGACAGGGCTGTCGTGCAAAAGCGCCCGCGCGAGCGCCAGCCGCTGACATTGGCCGCCGGAGAGGTTCGCGCCGTTTTCCCCGATCGCCGTGTCCAGCCCGCCCTCGCCTTGGAGGAAGTCCGCCAGATTTGCCCGGCGCAGCGCGTCCCACATCGCCGCGTCATCCGCGTCCGGCCTCGCCATGAGAAGGCTCTCGCGCACCGTCCCGCGGAACAGCCAGCTCTTGTGGCTGACGTATGTGATCGCGTCCATCAAACTGTCCGCTTCGATCTCGGAAAGCGGCACGCCGCCCACCGTCACATCGCCGGTGTATCCCGTGAGCCGCCCCATCAAAAGCGCCGCGAGCGTCGATTTGCCGCATCCGCTCTCGCCGACGATGGCCGTGAAGCTGCCCGCCGGGAAGTCCATGTCCACGCCGTGCAGAATCCCGCGCTCCGCCGTGTACCCAAAGGAAAGATTTTTTACATGAATATCGCCCGCGCCGGGGATCGCCCTGCCGCCGCGCACAGGTTCCAGCAGGTCGAGCAGCTTAAAGATCTTGTCGCTGGCCGCCATGCCGTTCATCGCGATATGGAAATACGACCCGAGCAGCCGCATCGGCAGGAAGAAATCCGCCGCCAGCAGCAAAATCGTCAGGCATCCGGCGAGATCCATGCACCCCGCGCGAAACCGCACGACCGCCACGATCATGCCCACCGCCGCGCCGCCGTAGGCGATCAGATCCATGATCGTGATCGAGTTGAGCTGCATCGTCAGCACCTTCATCGTGATCCTGCGGAAGCGCTCGCTCTGGCGGTTCATCTCCTCCTGCCTGAGCGCGTCGGTGCGGTAGATCTTCGTGGCCGTCAGGCCCTGCAGGTTCTCCAGAAACGTGTCGCCCAGCGCGGTGTATTGCCCCCCAATATTTGGCAAGCAGCTTCTTTGCCCAGCGCTGCACGGCCACGATCGTCATCGGGATCAGCGGCACGCAGATCAGCAGCACCAGCGCGGACGGCAAATCCACCGGCGCGAGCACGGCAAACAGCGTCACCGGCGCGAGCATCGCGTAAAAGAACTGCGGCAGATACGCGCAGAAATACGTCTCGAGCTGATCCGCGCCCTCGACCGCGACCTGCACGACCTCGCTCGTCGCCACGCTCTGGCCGTAGCTTCCGCCCAGCCGCAGCAGCTTTTCGTAGATCATCCGGCGGATCGTCTTTTTGACCGCCCGGCTGCTCTCAAACGCCAGTCGCGCGCTCGCCCGCGTGCAGATAAAGCGCACAGCCAGCGCCGCGAGCATCACGGCATACACCGCCGGATTGGCCGCTTCCTTTATATACAGCCCGTGCAGCAGCCGCGCGGCGCTTCCCATCATCGCGATATTGCAAAGCAGCCCAAGCCACTGGCAGGCCACGTTCGCCGCGATGAATGTCCGGCTCTGCGGCACGGCGGCGATCAGCCGTTTGTTCATCATCATGCGGGGCAGCACTCCTTCACAAGTTTGTTTTAGCTAACTCACATCCAAGAAGAAACGCCCTTTCAGGCGCTTCTTCGTTAGCGTATTCTAACTACTTCGGCAGTATATCACGTCCCGCAGAGTGTGTCAACCCAAAACATGCCGCTTTTGCTCATTTTTGTATGTTCTCTGCCGCTGCGCCTCGCCGCCCTTGCTAAGCCCTCGCACGACCCTGACCATGACCACAGCCGTGACCAGAATCGCGATCACATCCGCGGCGGGCGCGGCCCAGAAGATGCCGGTCACGCCCATGAAGCCCGGCAGCACCAGCGAAAAGACGATCAGCAGCGCGTCGCGCAGGATGGACAGCGGCGCGGCGGCACTCGCCTTGCCGATGGATTGCAGGAAGATGGCGCAGACCTTCTGCACGCACGTCACCAGAATCAGCGACAGATAGATTCTCAGGCAGCGCATCGCGAAATCGAAGTACATCGGGTCGTCCGCCGAGCCGAACATGCGGATGAACACGCCCGGCACGGCCTCAAACAGCGCCGTGCAGACGAGCCCCGCGACAGCCGTCCACCCCAGCATCAGCATGAGCAGTTCGCGCACCCTGTCGTGACGGTCCGCGCCGTAATTGTAACCCACGATGGGCTGCGCACCCGCCGCGATGCCGATGGCGACGTTGAGCACGATCTGAAACAGCTTCATGATGACGACGAACGCCGCCAGCGGGATGTCCGCGCCGTAGACGGACTGCGCGCCGTACCTGACCAGCAGGATGTTGTTGACGACCGTGATGACGACGATCGAGAGCTGCGTGAGCAGGCTGGACATGCCCAGCGCCGTCATGGGCCTCAAAACCGCCGCGCCGGGCTTAAAGCTGCCCGCCGTGATCCTGAACGTCTTGGCGCGGGGCAGATACGCCGCGCAGATGACGAAGCTGACGAACTGGCCGATGATCGTCGCCCAGGCCGCGCCTTTGATGCCCAGATCGAGCACGAAAATCGCCACCGGGTCGCCGATGATGTTGATGATTGCGCCCGTCAGCATGGCCATCATCGCGTATCTGGGGCTGCCGTCCGCGCGGATGATCGAGGCCAGCGTGTTCTGCGTCATGGCCAGCGGCATCATGGCGAATATGATAAAGCCGTAATCGCGCGCCATGGCGAGGCTTGCGTCCGTCGCGCCGATCATGCGCAGCAGCGCGTCGCCCGACGCATACGCAATCGCGATCACGACCACGCCCGAGAGGAATGAGCCGAGCATCGCGTTGCCCACGCACCGGGGGATGTCCTGCGTCCGGCCGCGCCCCAGCGACACGCTCAGCACAGCCGCCGCGCCGTCGCCAAAGAGCAGGCTGAGACCCCAGCCCACGACCGTGATCGGGAAAATCACGCCCGTCGCGGCGTTGCCCAGATAGCCGATGCCGTTGCCCACGAAGATCTGGTCGACGATGTTGTACAGGCACGAGATGATGAGCGAGCAGATGCACGGCACGGCGAACCTGCCAAGCAGCGTACCGACCTTCTCCGAGCCCAAATAATTTGCGTTTTCCATGGGAACCTCCTTGTAATCAGGGCAAAAAACGGCACACGCAAGCGCATGTGCCGAAAAAGACACACGCCGCGCATCCGTACCGTAATCAGGCTTACGCGCAAATGCGCTGCATGTGTCGTTGATTGCCTATGAAATTCACGAAAGAGTATAGCACGCCCGCCCGCAATTTTCAAAGGCGCTTTTTCACAAATGATCGCGCGGGGCGATTTGTGCATTTTTCTTTCAGGCGAAGAAGCGGTTCTGGCGGTGAGCGAGGGCCTGTCCATGTGCCTCACGCAGCGGGAGGCCGCTTCTTTCTTTGTCTTTTTACAGGGGGACAGTCTGATAACAAGCTCCACCCTGCTTATCATTTTACTTAGAAAAGAAATAAAACTTTTGTCAAAACCAGTAATTAAAAATTTTTCTTGCTGCTCTTGACAAAATCTTTTTTGGAGATTAAAATTATAACACTGTTATATAGCACTGTTATATAGGAGGTATGCAAAATAAACGGAAATGGAACGACTTTAGATCATATCCACCGGGCAGCGAAAGCAGAATTTTTAGAAAAAGGATATAAAGGCGCTTCCCTGCGGAATATTGTGAAATCCGTGGGCATGACTACCGGAGCCTTTTACGGATATTACAAAAGCAAAGAAGAACTTTTTGAAGCCATCGTTGGTGAGCATTACGAATATATTCGCAATCGCTTTATAAAAGCACAGCAGGATTTCGCCGAACTGCCAGCTGCCAGGCAGCCGGAAGTCATGAGTGATATTTCGGGAATCTGCATGTACGATATCCTCTAGTATGCGTATGAACGTTTGGAGGCATGTCAGCTGCTCCTCTGCTGTTCGGAAGGAACAAAGTTTGCCGGGCTGATTGATGAAATGGTGGAGATTGAAGTGGAAGGGACTCATGCCTATATGGAGGTTTTAAGGCAGCTTGGACGTCCCTCTCCGCATATCGATCCTTCGCTGGAGCATATTCTGATCACCGGAATGTTTCATACTTTTTTTGAATTGATCATCCACGAAATGCCGCTCAAAGATGCCGAAAATTACGTCAGAGAAATGCGCGCCTTTTATACAGCGGGATGGATGAAAATTATGGGGCAGTAATGCCTTATAATTTTTGCCCGCTAGTTAGTTTAAACTAACACAAATTCGGATATTGGAAGAACATGGACGTGTTCTCTTTATCATAAACACAAAGATAGGAGGAATTCTTTTGAAAAAGCAATCCAATTTATCACGCCTGCTGGAAATTGCAGGCAGCCATAAGTACCTGACCTATGCTTCCTGGGTGCTTTCTGCCATCAGTGCCCTGATTGCTCTGGTACCATTCTATTACATCTGGAAAATGATCAGGGAAGTATTGGAGGCGGCGCCGAATTTTGGCCAGGCCCAGAACCTGACCGGTAATGGCTGGATGGCAGTATTGTTTGCGGTTATAGCGGTGCTTGTCTACATAGCAGGGCTGATGTGTTCCCATTTAGGGGCATTTCGTATCGCCACAAACCTGCGTATCCAGA
>CALVTQ010000053.1 GCA_944362695.1 uncultured Clostridia bacterium | reverse complement strand
TTGAGAAGGCCTGCGGTCTGTCCGGCTATCTGCTGGGCGTCAATCCGTTTGACCAGCCGGGCGTCGAGGCGTACAAGAAGAACATGTTCGCCCTGCTGGGCAAGCCGGGCTATGAGGCCCGCCGCGCTGAGCTGGAGGCTCGCCTGTAATCCCCTGTAAACCAAAACATGAGCGCCGTGGTACCTCAAATCCGACCACGGCGCTTTTTTCAGTATCCGCATACTGCACGCGTCTTTTTTCCACGCATTTTCCATGCCTTCGTACGCGATTCTCGTTATGTTGACATTGTCTTTTTACGGAGGGATTATGCGCATTTTCTGTTTCGGCGACTCCAACACATTCGGCTTTGACCCGCGCTCCTACATCGGCAGCCGCTACCCCAAGACCGCCCGCTGGCCCGATCTGCTCGCCGAGGCGACAGGCATCCCGGTCGACGCCGACGGCGAAAACGGCCGCGAAATCCCCCGCCGCGAGATCGAGCTGGCCTGCGCCGCCAGCGCGTTCATCCGCCTCAAGCCGGACGATCTTCCCATCGTCATGCTCGGCACGAACGACATTTTAACCGGCGCATCGGCTGACACGACCGGCAAGCGCATGGAGGCTTTTCTTGACCGCATCCCCTGCCGCCGCCCCGTGATCGTCGCGCCCGCCATGACTGCGGGCCAGTGGACGACGCCCGGCATGATCGAGGAAAACGCGAAGCTCGCCGGGGTCTATCGCGCGCTCGCCGAGAGACGCGGTTTGCCGTTCGCCGATGCAAGCGGCTGGGACATTCCGCTCTGTTTTGACGGCGTTCACTTCACCGAGGCGGGTCATCGCGTCTTTTGCGAAAAGCTGCTCGCGGCGCTCCGTGCGCTTCAACTTCTGTAACCCAAGGAGGCCCACATCATGATCTACACCGTCACGCTCAACCCGGCCATCGACTACGTCGTCTTCCTGCCCGATGCCATGAAAGGCGGCGGCGTCAACCGCAGCGCCCGCGAGGAATACCAGTTCGGCGGCAAGGGCGTCAACGTCTCCGTGATGCTCAAGACGCTTGGCATGGAGAGCACCGCGCTCGGCTTTGTCGCGGGCTTCACGGGCGAGGCGCTGGCAAAGGGCGTCGCTGACATGGGCATCAAAGCGCAGTTCCTGCCCGCGTCCGGCGGCATGACGCGCATCAACGTCAAGGTCAAGGGCGGCGGCGAGGAGACCGAGATCAACGGCAGCGGCCCGGTGATTTCCGATGCAGACACCGCCGCGCTGATGGCGCAGCTTGGCGCGCTGGCCGAGGGCGACGTGCTCATTCTCTCCGGCTCCGTGCCGTCCAGCATGCCCGCGGACAGCTACGCCCGCATACTCGAGCGTGTCAAGGATCGCGGCGTTCTGGCCGTCGTCGATACGTCCGGCAAGGCGCTTCTGGACGCCCTGCCCTATCGCCCCTTCCTCATCAAGCCCAACAACCACGAGCTCGCCGCGATTTTCGGCTGCGAGCTGCGCACCGACGAGGACATCATCCGCTGCGCCAAGGCCTTGCAGGAACGCGGCGCGCGCAACGTGCTCGTCTCGCTGGCGGGCGACGGCTCGCTGCTGGTCACGCAGTCCGGCGAGACCGTGCGCATGGGCTGTCCGCGCGGCACGATCGTCAATTCCGTCGGCGCGGGCGATTCGATGGTCGCGGGCTTCGTCGCGGGCTACATGCAGACCGGCGATTTCGGTCATGCGCTGCGGCTCGGCACGGCGGCGGGCAGCGCGACGGCGTTCTCTGCCGGTCTCGGCTCGCGCGCGCTGATCGACGAGCTGCTCGCCTCTTTGTAACACAAAAAATATCGGGACTGCCCATCATCAGGCAGCCCCGTTTTTCTATGTGTTACTTGCTCAAATCAAACTCAAGCTCTGGCGTCATGTCGTCTGTCAGCACGAAGCCCGTCACGCCGCTTGTAAGACGCACGTGCAGATAATCCGTCGATACGCCCATCACCGTCACGGCATCGCCCTTTGCAAGCGTTTCGATCTTCGCCGCGTTGTAATTCATCGCAGCGTAGACCGGCGTGTTGTTCGTCCTCGCCGTCACGGTGGGCATGGCGCTCATCGCCTGCGCCTGCCCGTGCGTGCCGAATGCGATGAACTCGCCCTTGACATAGCCCTGCATGCCGCCGATGTCCACGCGATACCAGCCGTCCTCCTCGCCGGACAGTAGATTCACGATCACGCCGCGATAGTATTTGCACAGCGATGGCGCGTCGCCGTCGGGCGCTGTGCGCAGGTTCAGGCGCTCGGCAGCCGATGTCGTGGAGACAATCGCCACGTCGCCGCCGGTCGTGCCCGCGACGGCAGAGCTGCCTCCGCCCGTCTGCGTCGTGTCGAAATACAGCCTCGGCGACGCAAGGTCGGCCCTAATAAAGCCGTCCGCGCCGTCCACGATGACGTGCAGCCAACCGTCCGGTGTCACGCACCTGACCTTCATCTGCAAGCCGTTTGTCAGCAGCGCGAATACGCGCCCGTCCTCGCCCGGCTTTGTCCGCACGTTTGCGCCCGTGCCGCCGCTGTTGGCGATGGTGACCGTCGGCATCGCGCTGACCACGGCGCTCTCGTCCTCCGCCGTGCGCAAAAACGACGCATCCATATAGCCGTCCAGCGGCCCCGTGCTCACAAACGCCCAGCCGTCGCCCGTCTCGCCGAGCACGACGACCTCCGCGCCGGTGTAGTATTTGGCGATGCTCGGCGCGTCCTTGTCGGGGCTTATGCGCAGGTTCAGCCTGTCGGCGGGGTCGGGGTTATACACATAGGTCACAGGCCTGTCGCCGCCGTCGGCCAGCGCGCCCGCCGTCATCATCAGCAGCGCAAGCATCATCGCAAGCATCCGTTTCATCGTCCGTTCCTCCTTTGCGGCATCCGCCGTTTTTCCTTTTGCTTATAAGACGACGCAGGCCGCCCCAAAATTTCACAAAATTTGAAATTCGCAAAAATATTTTATTTAACCATTTGGGCGACGGCACGGGCGAGGGCGTCCACGTCCCGCATGCTGTTCATGATGCCGGGGCTGACGCGCACAGCCCCGTCCGCCAGCGTGCCGAGCCACCTGTGCGTGCCGGGCGCGCAGTGCAGGCCGCCGCGCACGGCGATGCCCGCGTCGTTGAGCGCCGCCGCAGCCTCCTGCGAGCCCATGCCCTCAATATTAAACGTCACGAGCGACGCGCCTTCCGGCGTATAGACCGTGACGCCTTTGATGTTCAGCAGCTCGCCGCGCAGCCTGTCGCACATCGCCTGTATGCCCTCGCACGCCTCGTCCATATGCTCGAGCGCGAACGCCATGCCCGCCGCAAGGCCCGCGATGCCCGGCAGATTGAGCGTGCCGCTCTCCAATTTATCCGGCATCATCGCAGGCTGAAGCATGCTCTCGGACGCCGAGCCCGTGCCGCCCTGCATGAGCGCGCCTACCTCCACGCCCGGCGCGACCCACAGCGCGCCCGTGCCGTGCGGGCCGAGCAGCCCCTTATGCCCCGGCAGCGCGAGCATGTGACAGCCCCATTCGCGCGGCTTGAGCGGGATATGCCCCGCCGTCTGCGCGCAGTCCGCCAGAAACAGCACGCCCCGCCGCCTGCACATCCTGCCGATTGCCGCTAAATCCTGTGCCGCGCCGAGCACGTTGGACATGTGTGTCACGGCGACGAGCCGCGTCTTTCTGGTCATCGCCCGCTCGAGCGCACGCGCCGACACGAGGCCATCCGGCTCCGGCGGAACGATGGTCAGCGAGATGAAGCCCGCGCGCGCCAGCTCCGACAGCGGCCTCAGCACGGAGTTGTGCTCAATGAGCGTCGTGACCGCGTGGTCGCCCCGGCGCAGCGTGCCGTGAATCGCGGTATTGAGCGCCTGCGTCGTATTCTGCGTGAACGCGATGCGCGCCGCGTCGTTTTCGCCGAGCATCTGCGCGATCTTCTCGCGGCAGCTTTCCACGATGCGCCCCGCCGAGAGCGAAAGCGCATGCCCCGCCCGGCCCGGGTTCGCGCCGCATTCCTCGAGCGCGCGCGCCATCGCCTCCACCGTGCAGCGCGGCTTGGGAAAGCTCGTCGCTGCGTTGTCCAGATAGATCATCCTTCGTCCTCCCCTCGCCTGCACGGCCTTCGCCCGCGGTCATACACTGGAAGTATATGAGGTCTGCCGCCGGGTAGACCGAGGGAGGGATCGGATCATGGAATCGTCTTTCGGCATCGCGTCGTTCCGCTCGCGCACGCAGGTTCTCCGTTTGGAGGATGCGCTGCGCCGCGCAGGCCTTAACGCCGGGGTCATCTCCACGCCGCGCGGTGTGGCGATGGGCTGCGGGCTTTCGGTGCGCTTTGACCTGAACCAGACGCCGCAGGTGATGAGCGTGTACCGCAGGCTCAACCCCGGCGCGCTCATCGGGTTTTACCGCGTCGATCATTTCGGCACGAGGAACATGCAGCTCACGCCGCTGACGCCGCGGGGGTGAGGCTTGCGTTTTTGCGCGGGACATCATATAATATAAGAAAGCATTTTGACGACATTTCATTTCGAGGTACGTATGGCAGACAACAATGCGATTCTCGCCGAGCTCGCCCGGCTCTACCCCGAGGCCAAGCCCGCGCTTCACTACGACAACGCCTATCAGCTGCTCGTGGCGGTCATCCTCTCCGCCCAATGCACGGACGTGAAGGTCAACATGGTCACGCCCGCGCTCTTTGCCGCCTATCCCGATGCGCGCGCGATGGCCGCCGCCGAGCCGGAAGCCATCGAGCCGTACATCAAAACGTGCGGCCTGTACCACAACAAGGCCAAGAGCCTCGTCAATACTGCGCGAGAACTCTGTGCGCGCTTCGGCGGCGAGGTGCCCCGCGACCATGACGCGCTCTAGAGCCTGCCCGGCGTGGGCCGCAAGACGGCGAACGTCGTGATGAGCTGCGCGTTCGGCGAGGACGCCATCGCCGTGGATACCCACGTGTTCCGCGTCACAAACCGCCTGGGGCTTGCCGACGCGCCCGACGTGCTGAAAACCGAGCAGCAGCTCATGGTCAACATTCCGAAAGACCAGTGGAGCCGCGCGCACCACTGGCTGATCTATCACGGCCGCCAGGTCTGCGCCGCACGCAAGCCCGCCTGCGACCGCTGCACGCTGACGCCGTGGTGCGAGTATTACAACGGCAACCCCAAGGGCAAAAAGTGAACTTCACCCCGGACAGTTCGCGCGTCCGGGGCGTTTCATATCGCAAAAAACGAACCCGACAACCTTGTCCGGCGGCAAAAACGGCATGTTCTCGCTTTGTGTCGTGGCGCGTTGGGCCATTTCGTGCGATGATATTCGCGAAAGGAGGAACAGCATGGATCAGCAGAAGATCGGAAACTTCCTCAAAGCGCTTCGCAAGGAGCAGAATCTCACGCAGGAGCAGCTCGCCGAGAAGCTGGGCGTCAGCAGCAGAACCGTGTCCCGCTGGGAGACCGGCAGCAACATGCCCGACATCAGCCTGCTCGTGGCGCTCGCGGAGCTTCACGGCGTGAGCATCGCGGAAATCATCGACGGAGAAAGGAAAAGCGAGAACATGAACAATGAAGTCAAAGAAACGGCACTCAAGCTGTCCGACTATGCCCAGACCATAAACGACACGCTCAAGCGGCGTCTGCTTTGCCTCACCGTCGCGGCGTTCATCGGCATGATCGCGTTCGCCGTGATCGAGATGACCGGCCTCGATACGCCCGGCAGCGTCTATGAAAAGATCGCCAGCGCGGGCCTCGGGCTGGGCTTTGGCACACTGGCCGTCATCATCCTGTATCTGTCCGGCGCGCTCACGAAAATCAAGGCGCGGCGGCTCGCGCGCAGGGCCGCGAAATAATCCCGTCACACAAAAAGACCGCAGTTTTTCACCGGCTGCGGCCTTATTTTTCTATATATTACAGGAAGAACTCGCTGACGAACACCACCGCGCACGAGAGCACCGCGACGGTGAACAGGCTGTGCCCGCTCCACGCCAGCGCGACGCCTGCGATCAGCGCGAGCAGGCCCGACCAGACGCTGCTCGTGGCGAACAGGATGTCCGGCACCGTCATCACCGCGAGCGTGACGTACGGCACGTAATACAGAAACGAGCGAATCCAGCGGCTCTTGATCGGCTTTCTGATCAGCGTCAGCGGCAGCTCACGGATCAGATACGTCACGGCGAACATGATGAAGATATACACATAGATGTTACGGCTCATGCTCTTCCTCCTTCACCGGGAACAGCGTCGCCGCCGCGCCGGAAATGACGACCGTCAGCAGAATGATGCGCATGCCGGACGACCACGTGGAAAACGGCGGGATGAAATACAGCGCGAGGCTCGCGGCCATCGAAATGGCGATGATCGCGGCGAGCACGCGGCTCTTTTTTGCCGGCGGGATGATGACCGCCATGAACATGCCGAACAGGCCGACGCTCAGCGCGCTCGTCAGCTGCGCGGGCAGCGCGTTGCCCATGATGACGCCCAGCGCCGTGCCGACCGCCCAGCCCGGCAGCGCGCCGGTGATCACGCCGTAGCTGTACCACGGATTGAGCATGCCCGGCACCGCCATGGACACGCCGAAGATCTCGTCGGTGACCTCAAAGCCGATGATCATGCGCGGGATCAGCCCCGTCTCGGGCGAAATCTTCTGCGAAAGCGCGCAGCTCATCAGCAGATAACGCGCGTTGGCGATGAAGATCATCGCGATCATGGCGATGTAGCCCGCGTCCTCACGGATGACGGTGAAGCCCGCGTATTCGCCTGCGGACGCGTTGTTGAGAAAACTCGCCAGACCCGCCTGAAACCACGTCAGGCCCGAATTACGCGCCGCTATGCCCAGCGTGAAGCTGACCGCCAGATACCCCAGCATGATCGGCACGCCGTCGCGCAGACCGCGCAGATACCAGCTTTTGTTGTCGTTTGACACGTCGTATCCCCCTGTGCTGCGGCCAATGCCGCCCTTGATCGCGCCCTCGCGCGTATTGTTCATGATATACCTTTTTTGCCGATTCGTCCATACAAAAACGTAGTTTTCTTCATTTTTCGTCCCCTTTTTCTTTTTTATCTTCACATCACCCGCCCCGCCGCGCATTTTCGCCGCGCCCGCACACAAAGACAAAGCCGCCGGAGCATCGCGCCTCCGACGGCAATTGAATATATGATTATCATTTACCGGCATGCATCCGCAAACGCCGCCAGAATCGCCCGGCTCGCCGCGTCCGTCCTGTACGAGAACTCCGGGTGCCACTGCACGGCCCATATAAACCGCTTGCCCGGCAGATACACCGCCTCGATGAGCCCGTCCTCGGACAGCGCCATCGGCTGAAGCTGCGGCGACAGGTCGCGCACCGCCTGATGATGATACGAATTGACCCCAAGCGTCTCGCACCCCAGCAGCACGGCCAGCGGCGTCCCCGGCAGGATCGTCACGCTGTGCGCCGTCGCATCATACGGCGGCTTCATCGCGTGGCGCACGGGGCTGACCCACTGCGCCGGCAAATCCTGATACAGCGTGCCGCCCAGCGCCGCGTTCATGAATTGTATGCCCCGGCAGATGCCCAGCACCGGCTTGTCCGCCGCAATCGCCATCGAAAGCAGCGCGGCCTCCATCGCGTCGCGCTCGGGACACACCTCGCCGCAGCAGGGCAGCTTTTCCGCGCCGTAGACTGACGGCGAGACATCCTGCCCGCCGGTGAAGAGAAAGCCGTCGCACAGGGCGAGCATCTGCGCAAGGTCGCCTGCGTCGCTCGTCAGCGGCAGCATCACGGGCAGCGCGCCCGCCCCTTCGACGCCCTTCATGTATCCGGGCAGCATCCAATAGCTTTCCTTCTGAATATCCATAAGCGGCAATATGCCGATCACAGGCTTTTTCAATGTCACCGTCCCCTTCATATGCAGGATTCATATGAGTATCTTTCAAATTCTTCTCATTGGCACAGTATAGCAAACCGCGCGCGCAAATGCAACCGTCAAATCCGCCAAAAGGGATGAACGACGCGCGATTTTGTGCTATACTGTGTGTGACAACCCTCATTTTATGCACATCACGGAGGTCGCCATGTTTGACACACAGGCGCTTGACGCCTATTTGACCGATTGGGCCAACAAGAAGAATCTCGCGGGCGTCTCGGCCTGCATGCTCGGGCCGGACGGCGTGCGATACGACTGGAATTTCGGCGCGCGCGACGCGGCAGGCACGCCGGTGAACACCGACACCCTGTTCGGCATCGCGTCGATGAGCAAGTCCATGACGGCGCTGTGCCTGTGCATCCTCGATTGCGAGGGCAGGCTCTCCATCGACGATCCCGTCGTCAAATTCCTGCCCGACTTCCGCCTCGCCGGAACGCCCCGCGAGGCCGTCACGCTGCACCATCTGATGACGCACACCGCGGGCATCCCGCCGATGGAGCCGCTCGAGTGGTCCATCGCCATGAACAGCCCCGGCCGC
The DNA here is from genome assembly GCA_944362695.1 of uncultured Clostridia bacterium. Taxonomy (GTDB): domain Bacteria; phylum Bacillota; class Clostridia; order Christensenellales; family Aristaeellaceae; genus Ventricola. The sequence goes on along the minus strand of CALVTQ010000053.1, from coordinate 8,323 downwards.
CGCGAGAGCGATTGGCTGCGCGAGATGAAGCGCACCGCGCCCAACGCCATGGCGACGATCGGGCAGATCATCGACTACATCGCAAACTGCGGCTATCGCACGCTCGGCGCGCCCGGCGAGGTGATGAGCTACAGCAACGAGGGCTATGCGCTGCTGTCCTATGTGGTGGACAACGCCGCCGGTCAGCCACTCGAGGATTACATGCGCGAGCGCATCTTTGCGCCGCTGGGCATGACGCGCACGGTTCTGGACAACGGCATCGGCGAGGCCCGCGCGCTCTCCGGCGGCAACATCACGTCGCTGTTTGAGATCGAGGACGGCGTGCGCGTGTGCGACGACGATTGGAGCATCCTGCCGCCCTTCCGGGGCTGCGCGATGGTCAAATCGACCGCACGCGACATGGCCGTCTACTATCGCGCGCTGTCCAATATGGGCATGCACGAGGGCAAACAGGCCATCCCCGCGCGCGCCGTCGAGCTGCTGATCGGGCGCTATCACGCGCTCTCCCCCATGCAGACGATGTGCTTCGGCCTCAACAAGCGCGAGAAGGCCGGTCACGTCCTCTGCGAGCACTCCGGCGGGCTGCACGGCGTGTCCACCAAGGGCGGCCTGCTGCTCGGCGAGGGCTGGGGCTTTGCCGTGCTGTGCAATCAGGGCGACGAGGACATGGACGAGCTGATGTGGGGCATGTACAACGCGGTCATGGGCCTGCCGCTTTGCGAGAGCCACGAGTGGTTCACGCCCGCCGGTCACGATTTCGCCGAGCCGGGCATGATCCTCGGCCGCTACATCGGCCACGAGGGCGTGCCGAGCATCCTCACCGTCACGCAGCAAGACGGCCGTCTCTGCGGCGAGCGCGACGGCAAGACCTTTGCGCTCACCTACTGCGGCGGCGCGCGCTTCCTGGGCCACGACGCGGACGGCAAGCTCGCCGCCCGGCTCGATTTCCTGATCCGCGACGCTCGCGCATGGGGCGTTCGCTGCGGCACGCGCGTCTTCGAGCGGATGGCGTGATTTCCCAAAATATCAAAAAGGCGGGGCATGGTCGCTCCGCCTATCGTTGTATACGTTGTATTATTCGCCGTCCATCGCCAGCAGCGCGCGCGCCTCGTCGAGCGCCGCGTTCCACGCCTCCACAACCTCGGGCCGCTCGGGCGAGTTGCACTTGCCGCAGGAGACCAGCTCGTCAAACGGCTCGGTCAGCAAATCGCTGTACTTGATCTCCGTCAGCGGCAGATACCGCTCGCGCACGCTGCGGCAGTACTGGTCGATGTGGAAGCGCTCGCCGCCCGCCGGGTTGTAGTAGACCGGCGCATCGTCGGCGTATTCCATGAGCCTGCGCCCGTCGTCGTCCCAGACGATGATCTTGATGTTCTTGTAGCCGCGCAGGTTGTTCCACATCCATTCGTGGTTGTAGCCGTCCTCATTGGGCTGGCGCTGCACACGGATGCAGCCGTGCGACGCGCGTGTGCCCAGCGCGATCTCGCAGACGGAGAAATCCTGCGTCACGCCGTCGTCCGCGATGATCGACGGCACGAGGTGCATCAAATCGCCGCCGTTGAAGCGGATGGCGTCGGCGCACCAGAGGTTGCCGGAGTAAAAGCCGCCCGTCCAGCTGCACAGGAAGAACTCGCCGGACGCCGTCTCGTGCCAAAGCTCGTCATAGGCCTCGGTCGAGCCGGTGGAGACGAGCAGCTCGGTGAGCAGCTTGCCCTCCTTGTACAGATACAGGCGCTGGGTCATCTTGTCCACGATGATGCCGTATGTCGTGTTCGGCGTGACGGTCTTCAGGCGGCTGGCGCGAACCCAGCCCTGCTCCATCTCGTCGCAGTCGTTGTATGCCTCCACGAGCGCCCAATCATCCTGCTGGTCGAGCACCTTGACCGCCGCCGATTCGCCGAAGAAGAAGCCGCGATGCTCGTCATACGAGATGCGCTTGCCGTTGGGCGCGTCGCACAGGTAGATGCGCTCCTTCTGGTCGCCGCTAAGCACCGTGACCGGCGTCATCAGCCGCGCCCATGCCGCCTCCTCGTCGTAGGGATCAAACTCTCCGAACCACGAGTGTTCAAGCGCGAACTTCGCCTGCTCGAGCATCGCCTCGGCCTCGGCCTGCGCCTGCTGCTCGGCGAGCGCTCGGGCGGTCTCGCGCTTTTCGGCGATGTGCATGAGCGTCGCCCTGTCCACCATGCCGGTGACGTCGAGCCCCTCGGCCTTCTGGTAATCCATGACAGCCTTCTCCGTGGCGTTGCCGTACGCGCCGATACATTCGCCGTCGAAGTAGCCCAGCGACTTGAGGTATTCCTGAATCCCGATGACGTGCGCGCCGGTGGAGCCCTTTTCAAGCGCCGTGCCGACGAGGCCCCCCTGCATGATGCCGTAGCCGCGAATCGACGGGTCGTTCAGGTCATACGTGTAGCGCGCGACGACGGTCGGCGTCGGCCCGAGCATCTTGTTGTTGCCCTCGATCGTGTGGATCGTGTAGCTGCCGTCGGCGTTCTGCATGACGAATTCGACGATGCCCACGTGGTCGAGCCTGTCGTATTTATACCATTCGAAGTAAATCAGATCGCCGCGCTGCGGGATGTACGGCCTCTCGGCCACGGACACGCCGTCGCTGAGGTAGAACTGCTCGCCCTCGTCCTTCGCCGTGCCGCTGACGTTGACATAGCGCCCGCGCTGCATGAACCACTCGGAGCCCTGCTTGCAGCTCGTCTGCTTGGGATAGACGCTGTCGAGCATCTGCGTGCCGTAAATCTGATCCGCCTGATCGACGCACCAGCTCACGAACTCGCTGCACCACTCGCCGTACGTGTTGCCGCCCCACTCGCCATACTTGGTATACCCGTGCTGATCCGCGGCATAGCCAAGCTCGCTCATGGCGACGTTGATGAGCATATCGGCATGCTCGTCCGCCAGTGCGCAGGCCGCCGTCATGACCAGCGCGAGCAGCAGCGTGATGATCTTCTTCATGGTTCCTCCAAAGACATGTATTCAAAAGAATATGACGAATCAGCCCGCCGTTTTCTTCCCGCAGGCCGCTTCATCTTTCGTATTTCTACAATTCTGTTTTCGCCTCTGCGTCCCAGATCTCCGCATCAAAGCGCCGCCACGGCTCGCCGTCCGCGGGCGGCAGCGCGTCAAAGTGCATCTCCTCTTTTTTCGTGGGATGCGTAAGGCCCAAATGTGCGCCCCAGAGCGCAATCTGCTGGCCCGGTCTGCCCCCGCCGTAGCGCGCATCGCCCCAAATCGCGCGGCCCATGTGGCTAAGCTGCACGCGAATCTGATGCGAGCGGCCCGTGTAGAGCTTGACGCGAAGCAGCGTGAGGTTTCCGGCGCTGCCCACGGGCGCATAGGCCAGGCGCGCGTCCTTTGCCCCCGGCGTCCCCTCGGGAACGGCGCGGACGGTGTTGGTGCGCTCGTCCTTGACAAGCCAATCGTTCAGCTCGCCGGGCGCATCCACATCGCCCTGCACAGCCGCGACGTACTGGCGCGCGAGTGTCTTTTTTCTCACCTGCTCGCTGAGCCTGTCCGCCGCCTTGCTCGTCCTCGCCAGCGCGACCAGCCCGCCGACCGGCCTATCGAGCCGATGCACAAGCCCCAGATACACCGCGCCGGGCTTTTGGTATTTTTCGGCGATGTAGCTTTTCATCGTCGTCAGCAGATCGGGGTCGCCCGATGCGTCCGCCTGCGTGGGCATGTTCGGCGGCTTGACGACGATCAGGAGGTGGTTGTCCTCGTATGCGATGCCGACGCCGCGATAGCTTTCCATGCTCATGCCCTCTGCCAGCGTCCGCTCGCGCCGCAGGGCAGCACGCCGCCCGCCATCACGGGCAGGCCGACCTCGTCCGCCGTCATCACGCCGCCGAAGCGCGGGGTCACGCACATGTCGATCATGTTGCCCAGCACGCTCGCCTGGAAGCCCGTCGTGTAGCCGTTGATCAGGAAGAACAGCGGGTCGTCCGACAGCGCCTCGCTGCACGCCTTGACCAGGCCGTACAGCTCGTTTTCCAGCTTCCAGACCTCGCCGCCCGGCCCGCGTCCGTAGCTCGGCGGGTCCATCAGGATGCCGTCGTAGCAATGCCCGCGCCTCGCCTCGCGCTGCACGAACTTGAGCGCGTCATCCAGAATCCAGCGCGTCCTGTCCTCCGGCACGCGGCAAAGCTCGCGGTTTTCCTTCGCCCATTGCACCATGCCCTTCGCCGCGTCGCAGTGGCACACGTGCGCCCCCGCCATCGCGCAGGCCATCGTCGCGCCGCCGGTGTAGGCGAACAGGTTGAGCACGCGCACCTCGCGGCCCTGCTCGCGCTGCGCCTTCACCAGACCGCTCATCCAATCCCAGTTGACGGCCTGCTCCGGGAACAAGCCCGTGTGCTTGAAGCCCGTCGGCCGCACGTAGAAGCGCAGGTTCTTGTAATTCATCACCCAGCGGTCGGGCAGCTTCTCAAAGAACTCCCACGAGCCGCCGCCCTTGTCGCTGCGGTGGTAATGCGCCTGCGCCTTGCGCCAGACGGACGGGTCGCGCGCGGGCCAAATCGCCTGCGGGTCGGGCCTGCGCAGATACACATCGCCCCAGCGCTCCAGCTTCTCGCCGCCGCCGCAGTCGAGCACCTCGTAATCCTGCCATTGATCTGCTAAAAACATGCTGTATCCTCTTCGTTATCTCTCTTTGTTCAGAAGAAGCGCTTGAGCGCGTCCTTCTGCCCTTCCATCATATCAGAAATCACGCCTTCTGCATAGAGCAAATCGACGCCCGTCAGCGCGGGATCGATCTCCATCGCCTCGCGCAGCGCCTTGCGGCTTCCCGTCGCGCCCGCCTCGGCATACAGGATGTTGACCAGCGTGAGCTGTTCCATCAGGTCGTGCAGCTCCACCGGCAGCGTGACCGCGCTTCCGTGCGCGCCGTCCTTGTCAACCGTGCCCGGCCCCTCGACAAAGCGTCCGTGCGCCACGCCGGGAATCGCGCCGTCGCAGGGCATGTTCAGGCTTCGGACAGTCGCCGCCTTGCCGTTCCAGATAGCGTTGAGCATCTCGATGGGCCGCGCGCTGACAAGGCCCGTCGTGCGGATCTCGTCCCACGCCTTGAGCCCCTGCGGACGCATCGGGCCGTGTACGGTCAACAGCGCGAGGTCGCGCTTTCGCACCTCGTAATCGGCCAGACCGACACCGCTCATCGGCGGCACGGTTCTGCGCGGGCTGAGCTCGGTGTCGGCCAGCAGCTCGTACTGCGTCACGCGCTCGCCCGCCGGAATCGCGCCGTACCAGTCGATGTACTGCGCGGAGAGCTCCTCGCGGCTGTCCTCGCCCATCTCCTTCATGCAGCGCTCGATCAGGTCAACATCCTTCCTCGTGTCGCGCATTTCGCTGACCCACGAAAAGCCGTTTAACCCCGCGCATGTGAGCTTCATGTCCTTTTCGTTTACGCCGAGATAGAGGGCGAGGCGCTTGTGCGTCTGCTCGGCGACGCCGCTGATGCCCAGCGTGCGGATGCCGTAAAACCGCTGTGCGCACTCACATGCACGGCCCAGAGACAGACCGCTGTGGCCGCTCTCGCAGAGGATGAGCAGCGCGTCGGGACACTCCTGGCTCATCTGCTCGGCGACATCGCTGATCCAGTCGAGCGTGCGCAGCGTCTGCATCGCGCCGCCCAGACCGCCGCGCAGGCGAACCTGCTTGCCAAGGCCCACGGCGTCCAGCGCCTCGAAATCCTTGCGCCACGCGGCCTCGTCGAGGAAGTCCGAGCAGACGATCACCGCGTCCGCCGAGAAGATGACCTTGTGCAGCTGCGTGGTGTAGTAGAACTGCGCCTTGACGCCGAACGCCTTGGCCAGCGCCTGTGCGCCGCGCGCGGACAGCTCCGCCATGTCAAGGTCGGCGTCCACCAGCCAGATCTCGACCTCCATGCGCAGGCGGACGAACAAATCTTCGAATATGGCGGGTGCAAAGTGATACGAGCCCGCGCCCGCGACAACGATTTTTTTCATATATGGGTCACTCCTTTTGGCTCCGTCCGCCCAAAGCGCACGCGTCTCCAAGTGACAGCCAAGGCCGACGCCCCTTCCCCGTGCGGGAAAGAGGTGCGGCCCTGCTGATGAAATTGTATGTTACGCCTTGGCGACGCTCAGGTTCGCGTCGACGCCGTTGATGCTCCAATCCTTGGCATAGGCGCCCGCCGGGGCATCGCCCTCGGTGATGTCAAGCGCCAGCACGCCGCGGCAGATCGCCTCGCTGCTCTCGCGCACGATGGCGGCGAGCTTCTCGTCGGCGGTCTTGAACGTCACGTGGATGCGGTCGGTGACCTCGAAGCCGGCCTCCTTGCGCATGGTCTGCAGCTTGCTGACGACCTCGCGCGCGAAGCCCTCGGCGATCAGCGCATCGGTCAGGTTCGTATCCAGCGCCACGGTCAGCTCGCGCTCGGTGGAAACGACATAGCCCGGCTTCTTGATGGGCGCGGTCAGCACATCGTCCTTCTCGAGCTCAACCGGCGTGCCGTCGATCTCGAAGATCAGCGTCTTGCCCGCCTCGAAGTTCGCCACGACCTCGTTGCCGTCCAGCGTGGACAGCTTCTCGCCGATGGCCTTGAGCAGCTTGCCGTACTTCTTGCCCAGCGTGCGCATCTGCGGCTTGAGCTGGTAGGTCATGAACGACGTGGTGTCGTCGGTGAATTCGACGGTCTTGACGTTCAGCTCGTCCTCGGCCAGCTCGCAGAAGGCCTCCGGCAGCGTCGCGCCGCTGACGATCATCTTGCTAAGCGGCTGACGAACCTTCAGGCCGGACTCGTTGCGGCAGGCGCGGCCCAGGCTCACGACGGCCAGCAGGTCCTTCATGTGGCTCTCGAGCTCCTCGTCGATCATGCTCGCGTCGCAGACCGGGAAGTCGGTCATGTGCACGGAGATCGGCGCGGTCGGGTCGACGGAGCACACGAGGTTGCGGTACATGCTCTCGGCCATGAACGGCGTGAACGGCGCGGTCAGGCGGGCCATCGTCTCCAGGATGTGATACAGGGTCGCGAAGGCCGCCTCCTTGGTGCCCTCCATGCCCTTGCCCCAGAAGCGCTCGCGGCTGCGGCGGACATACCAGTTGGACAGGTCGTCCACAAAGTCGGCCATCGCGCGGCTCGCCTCGAAGATGCGGTAATTGTCAAGATGCTCATCGACGTCGCGCACGAGCGTGTTGAGCTTGGAGAGCGCCCACTTGTCCATGAGCGTCAGGTCGACCTTGTCAAGCGGATGCGCCTTTGGGTCGAACTGGTCGATCTCGGCATACAGGATGAAGAACGCGTAGGTGTTCCACAGCGTGCCCATGTACTTGCGCTGGCTTTCCTCGATGGCCTTGGCGTGGAAGCGGTTGGGCAGCCACGGCGCGGCGTTGTTGTAGAAGAACCAGCGGACGGCGTCGGCGCCCTGCGTGTTGAGCACCGTCCACGGATCGACGACGTTGCCCTTGTGCTTGCTCATCTTCTGGCCGTCCTTGTCCTGCACGTGGCCCATGACGATGCAGTTCTCGAACGGGTTCGTGTCAAACAGGCAGGTGGAGATGGCCAGCAGCGTGTAGAACCAGCCGCGCGTCTGGTCGATGGCCTCGGAGATGAAGTTCGCCGGGAAGCGGCGCTCAAACTCCTCCTTGTGCTCAAACGGATAGTGCCACTGCGCGAACGGCATCGAGCCGGAGTCGTACCAGCAGTCGATGACCTCCTTCTCGCGGTGCATCTCGCCGCCGCACTCCGGGCAGGTCAAAACGACATTGTCGATGTACGGCCTGTGCAGCTCGATGTTGGGATCGACGTCCTTGCCCAGCCTGCACAGCTCCTCGCGGCTGCCGATGACGTGGATGTGGCCGCACTTGCAGGTCCAAACCGGCAGCGGCGTGCCCCAATAGCGCTCACGGCTGAGACCCCAGTCGATGACGTTCTCAAGGAAGTTGCCCATGCGTCCTTCCTTAATGTTGTCGGGCATCCAGTTGACGGCGCGGTTGTTGCGCATCAGCTGATCGCGCACGGCGGTCATCTTGATGAACCAGCTCTGGCGGGCGTAGTAGATCAGCGGCGTGTCGCAGCGCCAGCAGAACGGATAATCGTGCGCAAACGGCACGGCGGCAAACAGCAGGCCGCGCTCGGTCAGGTCGTCCAGAACCAGCTTGTCGGCGTCCTTGACGAACACGCCCGGCCACTTGGTCTCCTCGGTCATGCAGCCCTGCGCATCGACGAAGTTGACGAACGGCAGGCCCTGCTCGCGGCAGACGCGGTTGTCGTCCTCGCCGAACGCCGGGGCGATGTGGACGATGCCGGTGCCGTCGCTCATGGTGACGTACTCATCGCAGACCACAT
>CALVTQ010000052.1 GCA_944362695.1 uncultured Clostridia bacterium | reverse complement strand
GTGTCGGCGGTCGTGCGCGCGATGGACGAGGCCGACCTGATCGTGATGACGTCGCCCGCGTATGTGTTGCACGTCACGGGCGCGATGAAGGCGCTGCTGGATCATCTGGCGTATCGCTGGATGCCGCACAGACCGAGCGCAGCGATGTTCGGCAAGCGTGCGGTGGTCATCACGCAGTGCATCGGCGCGGGCGCGAGGACGGCGGCGAAGGACATCCGCCACAGCCTGAGCTGGTGGGGCATTTCGAGAATCGGCGTGTTCACGGCGGCGCTGATGGGCGACAGCATATGTTGGGACGAGCTGTCGGAGCGCAGGCGGGCGAAGCTGACGCGGGGTGTTATGCGGCTTGCCGTGCGATTCGCGCGGATCGACTACGCAAAAACGGCGCGGGTGAGTTTGGCGACGCGGATGAAATTCGCCATGTGCCGGATGATTCACAGGAACATCATCAAGGCGCACCCGGAGTCGATCGACGCTCGGTATTGGGCAGCGCAGGGCTGGCTTGGGCGCGAAAGGCCGTGGAAAACGGGCTGAAATCGGGGAAATTTGGCCGATGCAACCGGCGGTTGACAGATTTCAAGGCGCGATTGGTGGCGCGCAACCGCGAAAAACGCTATGATTTGGCTGCGGACGGGCAAACCGACGACAACATACACGGAGGGAAGAACATGATCTTAGCGGACAAAATCGTGAATTTGAGGAAGAAGAACGGCTGGTCGCAGGAGGAGCTTGCGGAGCGCACGGGCGTGTCGCGGCAGGCCGTGAGCAAATGGGAGAGCGCGCAGAGCGTGCCGGACCTTGAGAAGATTCTCACGCTCAGTAGACTGTTCGGCGTGACGACGGACTATCTGCTCAAAGACGAGCTGGAGGACGAGGAATTCACAAACGAGGCGGACAGCGTGCCGGTGAGGAAGATTTCGCTGGCGATGGCGAATGAGTTCCTCACGTGGCGGGCGCAGGCGGGAAGGCGCATCGCGTTGGGCGCGTTCCTTTGCATCGTCGCGGCGATTCCGATGCTGCTGCTCGTCGCTGCGACGGAGATGCCGGGCGCGCCGGTGTCCGAGGGCGTGGCTGCGGGCGGCGGCATGATCGCGCTGCTGCTGCTCGTGGCGGGCGCTGTGGCGCTGTTCGTGAGCTGCGGGTTCAAGAACGCGCCGTATGAGTTCATCGACAAGGAGCCGTTTGAGACGGAATACGGCGTGGACGGCATGGTACGGGAGCGGCAGAACGCGTTCAGGGCGGAATATGTGAAATGCAATATCGCGGGGGCTTGCCTGTGCGTGCTGTCGCCGATTCCGCTGTTCATGGGGCTGTTCGTGGAGGAGAACGCGGTGCTCGTCGTCGGGATGCTGACGATCACAATGCTGGTCGCGGCCGTCGGCGTGTGGCTGTTCATCGTGTCCGGCGTGCGCTGGGAGAGCATGCTCAAGCTGCTGCGCGAGGGCGATTATGCGCCGGAAAACCGCGACAGGGTGCGCCTGAGGGAGAACGTCGGCACGGTGTATTGGCTGATTGCGACGGCGATTTACCTCGCGTGGAGTTTCCTGACGAATGCGTGGGAGATCACGTGGGTCGTGTGGCCTGTGGCGGGTGTGCTGTTCGCCGTGGCAATGTGCGCGTGCAACGTGATCGCGGAGCGCAGGGCGAAATAAACGAGGCTGCATAAAGAAAACCGGCGTCTTTTCGGGACGCCGGTCTTTGTATGCGTATGGAATTACGCCTGGTTGTTCCGCGTCGTTTTATGGACGGCGAGCATGCCCGCGATGAACACGCACGCGCAGAGGATGCACAGCCCGATCATCAGCGGCGCGGGAAGCTCCGACCTCGTGAAGAGGACAAAGTCCGGCAGATTCGCGGCAGCGTGGGCGATGATGCTGACCCACAGCGAGCCGGTTTTGTAAAACAGATAGCCAAACACGCAGCCCATCAGCATCGCGCCGACGGCCAGCGGAACGCCGCCCGCGTCGATATGCATGACGCCGAACAGCGCGGCGCTCACGAGCATGGCGGCGACGGGGCCTGCGGTCATTTCGGCGCGCGTGAAGATGATGCCGCGGAAGACCATCTCTTCCGAAATCGGTGCGGCGGTGAGCGTCGCCAGCAGAAGCAGCAGCCAGCCGAGCGGCGGGAGGAGCTCGTTATAATAGGCGGCAGATTGCGTGAGCAGGAGCCAGTTGTCCATCGGCATGCGATATGTGCAAAGCGAAAAGAGGAAAGAGCCGGAGAACGCCGTGACCGCCGCGAGGACGGCTTGGTTGACTGTGAACGGGCGCAGCCTCCATTCCTGCCGGACGGACTTTTTGCGCAGCCGGAAGACGAGGAAAAACGCGAGGACGAGCAGCGCATTGGTGAGCGTGATCAGGATCAACATGCTCTTGTTCAGAATGTCGGGGAGCATAAACGGCGCGTCGTACACGAAGATCGAGCAGGCGGCGACGATGGCCAGAGTCAGCAGAACCTGAAAGATGAGCGAAAATGCGAAATACAGCGCGAACCACGCGAGCGCCTTCAAAATGCCTTTCATAAGGAATCCTCCGGATCAATCAAAGTAAAACAGATCCTCGAATTTGCGGTCGAGGGCGATGCACAGGATGAGCGCGAGCTTGGCGGTGGGGTTGAACTGGCCGGTCTCGATCGAGCTGATCGTGTTGCGCGAGACGCCGACGAGCTCCGCGAGCGCGGACTGGGACAGGCCCTTCTGCGCGCGGGCTTCCTTCAGGCGGTTTTTGAGAATGAGTTCGTCGTTCATGGTTCACCTCAGCGTGCGGACGATGTGCAGGACGAGGAAGGCGAGCGTCGCGCAGACGGCGAAGACGAACAGGAAGAGAAAGCGCTTCTTGCGGGAGAAGCGGTAGACGGGATAGACGCTGCCCGCGATATCGGCCCACAGGATCGCCACGAGGGCGGTGTTTTCGATGTCGTTTACAGCGTTGAAGATGACGAGAAAGAGGATGACGAAAAACGTCGACCACGAGGCCAGACGGCGTCCCTCGTTTTGCGAATGGGTCATGCCCTCGTCGTCGGTCGTGCTGCGGCTGCGGCGGAGGATTTCTTCTTTGTTCACGGAATCGAGACTCCCTTCTGCCAAGTTTGCTTGGCAAATATAGAATAGCATTGCCAAGTGTACTTGTCAAGCGGTTTTGCAAAGTTTTCTTGTCAGGAAGATGAAGTGTGCCGCGAAAACGCGCAGAATGGCGCTGTGATACATTGCGTGGGAGAGAGGGAAACCTACGCTGTGCATGGGAAAACGCGGCACAGGGCGAAATGCGAGGCGATGCGCCGTATACAAAAAGAAAACGACCGGCGTGAACCGATCGCTTTATAAGCAGTACAGAGAGCTTACTTGGCCTTAGCATCGAAATACGCGTTGAGCGCCTTGACGAGCTCGTCCGCGTTGATGCCGTGCACCTCGCTGGCGTCCTTGATGGACTCGGCGGAGGCGTGCGGGCAGTAGAGGCAATGCATGCCGTAGGACATGAAGACGGGCGCGA
>CALVTQ010000051.1 GCA_944362695.1 uncultured Clostridia bacterium | reverse complement strand
ATACTCCTTTCAATTTACCTGCCTGCAACACACACTCACATTCGGGCCGCGCCTCGCAGACCCGAAAAAAGGCCGCCGTTGGGAAAAGCATGCTCCCAAACGACGGCCATCTGGGACAAAGCCCTTTGGATGATGAAGTCGGTTGATGCGCTTCATGCCCCGCCGTAAGCGGTGCGTGATTACTTGCGCAGGCCCAGCTTCGCCACCAGATCACGATAGCGCTGGATGTCAACGCGCTTGAGGTACTCAAGCATGCTGCGGCGCTGACCGACCATCAGCAGCAGACCGCGATGGCTGTGGTGATCCTTCGCGTGCTCCTTGAGGTGCTCGTTGAGGTGGTTGATGCGCGCGGTGAGCAGCGCAACCTGCACCTCGGGGGAACCGGTGTCGCCCTCGTGACGGGCATACTCCTTGATGATCGCTTCCTTGGTCGCCTTATCCATGATTCAAACCTCCAATAAATATATTGCCAATCGCCGGACGCATAGAAAATCGTTTGGAGACGCGATGAACTGCGCGCCCGGTTCAGACCAGATGATATTGTAACACGGATGCCCCGCTTTGTAAACAGAGCATCCGCGTATTTTTTCAATTTTTTACGGATTTTTTCCTGTCATTGCAGCTTTTCGGCAAAGTACGCGCGCACCTGCTCGCGGTTGCTCATGACCTCGTCCCGAAGCGCCGCGAGCGACTCAAACGTCTTCTCCCCGCGTATGCGCTTATGAAGCTCGATGCGCATATGGCAGCCGTAAAATTCCTCGCCCTCGTAGTCAAGCAGATTCGCCTCGATGGTGCGCATGCCCTCCGGCACGGTCGGGTGACGCCCGATGTTGACCGCCGCCATGTACCATTTTTCATGCACATACGCCAGGCCCGCATACACGCCGTCCAGCGGCATCGCCTTGCCCTCGGGCCATTGCAGATTCGCCGTCGGGAAGTCGAGCTTCCTGCCAAGCTGCTTGCCGTGCATCACCTTGCCGCACAGCGCGTACGGGTAGCCCAGCAGCTCGCCCGCCAGCTCCATATCGCCCTCGCCGATCGCGGCACGCACGCGCGTGGAGGACACCGGCTCGCCGTAGAGCTCCACGGCCTCCATGACGTGCGTCTCAAAGCCGTATTTCTTGCCGAACTCGATCATGTCCTCCGCCTTGCCCGCGCCCTTGCAGCCGAAGCTGTAGTTGAAGCCGATCACCACGTGGCGCGGGTGCAGCGCATCCATGAAGCTGCGCACGAATTCCTCCGGCGACAGCGCGGCGTATGCCTTGTCAAACGGACGCAGCACGGCGACGTCCACGCCCATGCGCGCGATGGAGCGGATCTTCTGGGCGCGCGTCTCGAGCTGCGGCGGCACGTGCTCCGGCGCGAATGCCGCCATCGGATGCGTGGCGAATGTGTAGACCACGCTCGTCAGGTCGTGCAGCGCCGCCAGCTCATTGGCCTTGCGCATCAGCTTCGCGTGCCCCAGATGCACGCCGTCGAACATGCCGAAGGCCACGACGGTCTCCCCGCCGCGCCATTGCCGTTCGTGTGTTAGCAATTTCATTACCGGTCTTCCCTTATGAATATAGTCCAATCACAGGATCATGCGGGTTCAGGCGTCCTCCAGCAGCATGGCGTCAAACTTCATGACGCTCCCCTGCACGCGCCCGATGCCCGCGAATTTTCCGTTTATATACAGCCGCACAGGCTCGCCCTGCTCCGCGCTCCCCATCAGCTCGCGCCGCGTGAGCGCGTTGCCGTTGCGCACGAAGCGCTCCGCCTCGGGCTTCACCGCAATCGCCTTGATGTGGCCAAGCGGCTTGTCCATCGGCACGAGAAGCTCGGGAAGCGTCCCCGCCTCGAGCGCCGCGTCGATCTCCTCGATGGTGTGTGCGTCGCCTAATGTGAACATGCCCGTCTGCGTGCGCAGCAGCATGCCCATGTGCGCGCAGCAGCCCAGCGCCTGACCGATGTCGTGGCACAGCGTGCGGATGTACGTTCCCCGCCCGCAGCGGATGCGCAGCACGAAACTGCCGTCGGCCGCCTCGTCGGTCACGGCGATGTCATATACCTGCGTGGGCCTCGGCTCCACGTCAACGCTCACGCCCTGTCTCGCGAGGTCGCACAGCTTCTGCCCGTCGCGCTTGAGCGCAGAGTACATCGGCGGAATCTGCGCGATCTCCCCGATGAACCTGGGCAGCACGGCCTCCAGTTGCTTACGCGTGCATTTTTCGCCCGTGCCCGCGATGATCTGCCCGTGCGCGTCCTGCGTGTCGGTCGCGTAGCCCGGAATGAGCTGCGCGACGTATATCTTCTCTTTTTCCACGAGGTGGTCGAACAGCCGCGCCGCCTTGCCGATCATCAGCGGCAGCACGCCCGCCGCCTCGGGATCGAGCGTACCCGCGTGCCCGACCTTCTCCTTGCCCGGCAGACGCCTGCGCACGCGCACGACCACGTCGCTCGAGGTCATCCCCGGCGGCTTGAGCACGCAAAGAAAGCCGTTCATGCGCGCTCACCCAGCTTTTCACCGATCACGCCGAGCACAGCGGCAACCGCCTCGTCCATCGTCTTGCCCGTGATCGTGCAGCCCGCCGCCTGCGCGTGACCGCCGCCGCCGAAGCGCTGCGCCACGTCGCTGACCGTGTCCGGCTCGACCGCGCGCAGGGACACCTTGATGCCCTCGTCGCGCTCGGTCGCCATCACGGCAAAGCGCACGCCCTCGACCTCCAGCGCCGTGTTGACCATGCCGCCGCCCTCGAATGCGGGGCAGCCCGCGCGCTCGAAGTCCTCCATCGTCAGCCAAATGACGCCAACTTTCCCGCCGAACTCGAAGCGCAGCCTCTGATAGACGATGCGCATCAGGTTCACGCGCGCCATCGGCTGTGTACGGTAGAGCACGCGCGTGATGGCCGAGATATCGACGCCCGCCTCGACGAGCTTCGCCGCCGCATGCAGCGACGCCGGCGACGTCGAGCTGTACTGGAAGTGACCCGAATCCGTGCTCATGCCCGTCATCAGGCACGTGCCGATCTCCTTGCTGATCTCCACGCCCAGCGCGCAAATCGCCTCATAAGCCAGCACGCAGCAGCTCGATTCGCCCCTGCGGATGAAATTCACGTCGCCATAGCCGGGATTCGTCGCGTGATGGTCGATCACAAGGCGAACCGGCGCGCGCTCGAACACGGGCAGCGATTTGCCCATCAGCTTCGCGTAGCTCACGTCCACGGCCAGCGCCGCGTCGTAATCCCCCGCCTGATCGGGCGTGATGTAGCTGTCGATGCCCTCAAGGAAGGAGAGATTGCTGGGCATCGCGCCGTCGCAGATCACATCCACGTCCTTGCCCATCGCCAAAAAAGCGAGGCGCAGCGCAAGCGTCGCCCCAATCGTGTCCCCGTCGGGAGAGACATGGGAGATCAGCGCCAGACGCTTCGCCCCACGAATTCTCAAAAGCCACTCCTCAAAGCTCTCCATCCTCGGACTGACTCCCTTCGTTCTTCCTCACCTGATTGATCAGGCTCGCGATGTGTACGCCGTATTCGATCGTCGTGTCCAGCTCGAACAGGAGCTCCGGTGTGTAGCGCAGCTGAACGCGCCTGCCCAGATTGTGGCGGATGAAGCCCGCCGCGCTCTTGAGCGCCTTCATCATCGGTGCGCGCCTGTCCTGCTCGTAAACGCTGATGTAGACCTTCGCATAGCGAAGATCGCGCGTCACATCCACATGCGTGATGGAGAACATGCAGTCCGTGCGCGGATCGGACACGTCCTCGCGGATGATCCGCTCCACCTCGCGCATGATCTCCGACGCGATGCGGTCGGTGCGCTCAAATTGCTGTGTAGCCACTGTTTTACCTCAAATTCCGTTTCGCAAAAATGCGCGGGGTGCGCTCAGGGCGCAGCCCCGCTGCATGGTGGTGTGTGTTCAGTTGTCCGTGCCTCAGCGCGGGATCTCCTCCATCACGAAGCACTCGATGACGTCGCCTTCCTTGATGTCCGAGAAGTTCTCCAGGCACACGCCGCACTCGTAGCCGTCCGCCACTTCCTTGACGGCGTCCTTGAAGCGCTGCAAGCTGCTGAGCTTGCCCTCGTAGACGACCACGTTGTCGCGCAGCAGGCGAACCTGACCGTTGCGCTGGAGCTTGCCGTCGGTGACATAGGAGCCGGCGACCATGCCCACGCCCGTGATCTTGAAGACGTTGCGCACCTCGGCGTGGCCGAGCACGTTCTCGCGGTATTCCGGCGCGAGCAGGCCCTTCATGGCCTTCTCGATGTCCTCGATCGCCTGATAGATGACGCGGTAGTAGCGGATGTCGATGCCGTCGCGCGTGGCGGCCTCGCGGGCCTTCGCATCCGGGCGGACGTTGAAGCCGATGATGATCGCGCCGTCGATGCCCGCGAGCATGACGTCGTTCTCGGTGACCGCGCCGACGCCGCTGTGGATCGTGCGCACGCGCACCTCGTTGTTGCTCAGC
>CALVTQ010000050.1 GCA_944362695.1 uncultured Clostridia bacterium | reverse complement strand
AAGCTTCCGTCATCGACATGGAAGGGCGCACCGTTCGAAAATCCTTGCGCTTTGCCAATTCCCAGGCTGGCTACAATAAGTTCGTGGACATGGTTCGTTCCTTGAATGAGCCTGTCGTCTTCGGTATGGAAGCCACTGGGCACTATTGGCTGACGCTGTATACGCATCTGCGCAACGATGGGTATACGGTTCACGTTATCAATCCCATTCAGTCCGATGCGCTGCGCGGCATGTACATCCGCAAGACCAAGAACGACACCGTTGACAGTGTAATCATTGCCGATGTTATACGCTTTGGTCGATACTGCGAAACCTCCGTGGAGCCCGGCGATTTGCAGGCCATGCGCGAGCTGTGCCGTCAGCGATTTTACATCATTGACACGGCCTCCGATCTGAAGCGCAAGGTCATTGCTCTGTTGGATCAAGTTTTCCCCGAATACGAAAAGCTCTTTTCCGACATCTTCGGCGTTACATCCATGCAGGTTCTCTCCCAGTACACCACACCTGAAGAATTGCTTTCTGTGCACTCTGGGAAGCTCGCTAAGCTTCTTGAAACTGCCAGCCGCGGGCGTCTAGGCCTATCCAAGGCCAAGGAAATCCAAGCGGCAGCTAAGAACTCGTTTGGCATCGTCCTTGCCTGCGACACTTTTGCGCTCATTATCCGTCAGCACGTCGAATTAATCCGCGCGCTGGAAAGCTCAGTCGTCAACTTGGATGCAGAAATTGCTCGCATCTTTTCTGGCTTTAACACGCAGCTTACCACCATCACGGGTATTGGCACCACCCTTGCTGCGGTCATCCTCTCCGAAGTTGGCGGAAATATTCGGCGCTTTTCTTCATCGGCAAAATTGGCTGCCTTCGCAGGTATTGATCCGACAGTTAAACAATCTGGCGATTTTACTGGCACGCGAATGAAGATGTCCAAACGCGGCTCGCCTTACCTTCGCCGTGCTATCTGGATAGCTTCTACTGTCGCAGCTTTCAAAGATCCAGCCATTCACGCTCTCTACGAGCGTAAACGCGCCGAGGGCAAAGACCATATGACCGTGATCGGCCACGTCTGCCGCAAGATGGTTTCCATCATCTTCGCCGTTCTTCGCGACAATACTCCTTACGTTCCGGCTACGATTTCCGGTTGATTCCCCCTTGACTTTTTATAGCCGGTCTTGACCCCATGCTCGCTTCGCGCTTCCTATCGCAGCTTTGCGCTTACACGCGCTCGGCGATTTCCTTCTTCACCTTAGCGACGAGCTCGTCAAGCGACATGCTGGTCGTCTGATCGGTCGCGCGGTCGCGCACGGACACGGTCTCGCCGGCGACTTCCTTCTCGCCGATGATGAGCATATACGGCACGCGATCCACCTGACGCGCCTCGCGGATTTTATAGCCGATCTTCTCGTTGCGGGTATCCAGCTCGCAGCGCACCTTGGCGTCGCGCAGCGCCTGATAGACCTTCTGCGCGTAGTCCATGCTCTTGTCGCTGACCGGCAGCACCTTGACCTGCACCGGCGCGAGCCACAGCGGGAACTTACCGGCGAAGTGCTCGGTCAGGATGCCGATGAAGCGCTCAATCGAGCCGAAGCACACGCGATGGATCATGATCGGGCGCTTGCGCTCGCCGTTCTCGTCGACGTACTCCAGGCCGAAGTTCAGCGGCATCTGGAAGTCGAGCTGGATCGTGCCGCACTGCCACGTCCGGCCCAGGCTGTCGCGCAGGTGGAAGTCGATCTTCGGGCCGTAGAACGCGCCGTCGCCCTCGTTGACGATATACGGCATGTTGAGCGCCTCCAGCGCGCCGCGCAGGCCCTCGGTCGCGGCCTCCCAATCCTCGTCGCTGCCCATGCTGTCCTCCGGGCGGGTGGACAGCTCGACAAAGTATTCAAACCCGAACTTGGTGTAGACCTCGTTGATCAGATGCACGACGCCCATGATCTCGTCGCGGATCTGATCCGGGCGCATGAAGATATGCGCGTCGTCCTGCGTGAAGCAGCGCACGCGGAACAGGCCGTGCAGCGCGCCCTTGAGCTCGTGGCGATGGACGATGCCCAGCTCGCCCACGCGCATGGGCAGCTCGCGGTAGCTGTGCGGCTGGCTGCGGTAGACCATGACACCGCCGGGGCAGTTCATGGGCTTGATGCAGTAATCCTCGCCGTCGATCTTGGTGGCGTACATGTTGTCCTTGTAGTGATCCCAGTGGCCGCTCGTCTCCCAGAGGTGACGGTTCATGATCAGCGGCGTGCTGACCTCGACGTAATTGTCGCGGTAGTGGATGTCGCGCCAGTAATCGACCAGCGCGTTCTTGATCGCCATGCCCTTGGGCAGGAAGAACGGGAAGCCCGGGCCCTCCTCGCAGAGCATGAACAGGCCCATCTCCTTGCCGATGCGCCGGTGGTCGCGCTTCTCGGCCTCCTCAAGGAGCTTGACGTAGGCCGCGAGCTCGTCCTGATTGCGGAAGGCGATGCCGCCGATGCGGGTGAGCATGATGTTGTTCTTGTCGTTCTTCCAGTACGCGCCGGAGAGCTGCGTGAGCTTGAACGCCTTGAGCGCCTTGGTGTAGCACAGGTGCGGGCCGACGCACATGTCGATGTACTCGCCCTGCTGATAGAAGCTCAGCTCCGCGTCCTCGGGCAGGTCGCCGATGTGCTCGACCTTGTAGACCTCGCCGCGCTCCTGCATGAGCTTCACGGCCTCCTCGCGGGACAGCACGAACGGCTTGATCGGCAGGTTCTCCTTGACGATCTTGGCCATCTCCGCCTCAATCGCCGGGAAATCCTCGTCAGACAGCTTGGTGTCGCCCAGATCCACGTCGTAATAGAAGCCCTTCTCCGTCGCCGGGCCGTAGGCGAAGTGCGCCTGCGGGTACAGCCGCTTGACCGCCTGCGCCAGAATGTGCGCCGCCGTGTGGCGGATGACGTGCAGCTCCTCGTCCTGCGGGCATTCCGCGACGTGGCCGTCCTTGTAGATCACCTTCATACGATTCTCTTCCTTTCTTTTTCTGAATTCCTTTTCCCCGGATAGACAGAAAGCTCGTCCCTCCGGTCATTTCGAGGGACGAGCTGGAATTGTTTGCCCGTGGTTCCACCCTGATTGGTGCTCTTTGCCGCTGTATCGCGCGCCTCGCGGCCCGATCAAAAGGTGGTCTTCGCCGCCGCATCCGCCGGTGCGCTCTCAGCCTTGGCGCGCCTCTCTTTGGGCCTCTCGCGGGGTTACTCTTCTCTCTCATCTCAGGCAAGGACAGTATAGCGCCGCCGGGTCAAAAAGTCAAGCCCCGCGCGCGTTTTTCCTTTTGGATGACGGCGGTCACGCCCGCACGACGCCCTCCGGCGACACATAGGCATACACCAGCGTCGGCGGCGTCACCGGCTCCGCGCTGATCGCAATCGCGTCCTGCATGCGCGCAATCGCGTCGTTTGCAAGCTCCGGCTTGTTGAGGTAGAGCGTCGCCAGCGCCTCGCCCGCCTCGACGCGCTCGCCGATGCGCTTTTGCATGATGAGGCCGACAGCCGGGTCGATGGCGTCGGTCTTTTTCTTGCGGCCCGCGCCGAGATCCTGCGCGACGTAGCCGATGGCCGTCGTGTCCATCTTGGCCACGTAGCCGCCCACCTTCGCCGGGACGTCGATCTTGTACGCCGCGTGCGGCAGATACGCCAGATCGTCGCACACGCGCGCGTCGCCGCCCTGCGCCGCGATCATTTCCTTGAGTTTATTGAGGCCCGCGCCGCTCTCCAGCGCCTCGCGCATCTTCGCCTTGCCCGCTTCGACGTCCTTGGCCACGCCCGCGGCCACGAGCATCCTGCTGCCCAGCTCCAGCGACACGGCCAGCAGATCGCCGCCCGCGCGCCCAGCGAGGATGTCGATGGCTTCCTTGACCTCCAGCGCATTGCCCACGTGCGTGCCCAGCGGCTGATCCATGCCGGTGACCAGCGCGTGAATCGGCTTGCCCGCCTGCGCGCCGATATCCACCATCGCCTTCGCCAGCTCAATCGACTCGTCGAGCGTCTGCATGAGCGCGCCGCTGCCGGTCTTGACATCGAGCACAATCGCGCCCGCGCCGCTGGCCAATTTCTTCGATACGATGCTCGATGCGATCAGCGGCACGCAGTTCACCGTGCCGGTCACGTCGCGCAGCGCGTAGAGCGCCTTGTCCGCCGGGCACAGGTCGTGCGTCTGGCCGATGACGGCGCAGCCGATCTCCTGCACCTGCGCGATGAATTCCTCCTGCGTCTTTTCCACCGAGCAGCCCGGAATGCTCTCCAGCTTGTCAAGCGTGCCGCCCGTGTGCCCGAGGCCGCGCCCGCTGATCTTGGCGACCTTCGCGCCGCACGCCGCCGCCAGGGGAACGAGCACGAGCGTCGTCGTGTCGCCCACGCCGCCGGTGGAGTGCTTGTCCACGCACACGCCGTCGATGGCCGAGAGATCGACCACGCCGCCGGAGTGCATCATCTCCATCGTCAGCTGGGTCGTCTCGCGGGCGTCCATGCCCTGAAAGCAGATCGCCATCAGCAGCGCCGCGAGCTGGTAATCGGGTATGCTGCCGTCCGCCGCGCCGCGGGCAAACGCGCGGATTTCCTCCTCGCTGAGCGCCCCTCCGGCCTTCTTTTTCAGGATCATATCGACCACGTTCACACTCATATCAAAGCCTCCCTTGCTTATTCTTCTATACCCAATGCGCGGGCGACGGCCTGCCTCCACGCCTCGCGCTTTTCTTCGTATTTCATGGTGTACGCCGGGCTTGTGCTCGGCATGCGGACGACCGTTTTGCCCGCGCCGAAGCCCGATTTTGCAAACATCGTGTGCGCCGCGCCGCCGTTACAGAGCACGGTTTGTATGCCCGGACACATCGCAAACAGCCCGGCGAAGTCGTTGTATACGATGTCCTTCATATTGCTGTCAAGGCTGCCCTCTCGCTCGCACGCCGCCACCACGTCCCACAGCGCGATCCCGTGCCGCACGAGCATCGCCTTTTTCGCGTCATAGTCGCTCGTGGGCGTCTCGCCCAAAATGTCAAACATGATGGGCCAGAACGCGTTTCGCGGGTGCGCGTAATACTGCGCGTCCGCCAGAGACTTGACACTGGGCATCGAGCCGACGATCAGCAGATGCGCGTCGGGCCGCGCGATGGGCGCAAAGCATTCGCATTTCATAAACAAATCCGCATCAATTTCAAATTATAAAGGCCTTCTCTTGATAATTAGAGCAGGCCGTATATTTATCATTCTTAAACACTTTCAGCTTGTTTGGGTGTCATCCATCTTGGGACAAAGCCCTCGTTCTTACTTCATATATTCTTCTCAGCACCGTTACTTCATCAACTCGGTATTCTCTCGCCATATCAAGAATGATTTCCTTCTTTTGCTTTTTATCCAATGCAAAATAATTTTTTTCATCTAACTTTTTAGCAACAGAATTTTCAGGCATCAATATAGCCGCCGCCATATAATCAATAAACTGCTCATGCTCATTTTTCTGTCCATGCGTAGGACGTTCGACTCCATACAACGTCTTATCTTTGTTAATCAGGTGCCCGCACTCATGCGCTATATCAAAGCGAGAAGGTATGGTGTTAAGTTGTGATTTCAGTTCAATCTCGTATTTATTGTTGCTGCATTCCGTAAGCCTTGCGCGTGATTTGAGTTTTGGATTATGTTCCACCTTTATGATTCCCAAAGCCTTTTCCACACGCTCAAGCGTCGGTTCTGTAATGTTATTTTCACTATAGAATTTTTCTAATTTTCCTTCTGCCTCCTGCATTTTTTCCGCAGTTAATGTAGAGCGCACCGTCTTATACTTTTCTTTTGTTAAGCAGAACGAAATTGCAGAAGACAATAAAGCTGTCAAAACAATCGCAATAATTAGTTCCATTTCCTTCACTCCATGTTATCAATAGCCTCATCAATTTCGATTTTTTCGGCAATCACTTTGATTAGTTCTATGAAAGTAAACATAGTCTGAAAAATAGCATATATACATATTATAGATTTAAATTCAATCATTTTGCCATTCAGTGCAGTTGTCAAAGTGAAAAAAGCATAACAGAACAGTATTACATTCAGCACAGCAACCAACATCACTTTGAAATTTGCTGCACACCTTTTATCATTCCATCTTGAATAGCAGTCAGAAAGTGTTCCTGCCGCGCTAACAAGAATCACATAATTAAAGTTCATGTTCGTCAATATACTATTCTGTATCTGACTATCTTTTAAGTTTAGATACGCTCCTATTATGCTAGCCGTCGGAATCATCCAATATACCAAAAGATAAATCGTACCATCCGTTATACTTTTAAAGAACCGACTTCTCTGAAATATATTGAGCACTCTCTCACATAATGTCACACGAATCACCTTTGTGCAGTAATCTTGTCATCCAAATCACAAAGCTACCCCACTTATATTATTCTATTCTACAACAAAAATTCCTCTTTTCACATCCATCTTGTTGCTTAAAACATCAGCTAATAAAGCCCATCCGCGCCATTCGAATAAATCAATGCAGAACAGGCATATCGTTAATATTGTGATTTCTTACACATCCTCAATATCAAACCCCGCCGCGCGCCCCATTCTATTCATCACGGCCAGCCCGATGCCATCCATGCTCACGGCCTCGCAGATCGCCAGCGTGAGCCCGCGTTCGTCGATCTCGCGCAGCGCCGCAAACAGCCTCGCGGCGGCGTCCTCCGGGTGCGTGGCGCTGCCTAAACTGATCTGCACGCGCGAGCCGAAGTCATGCTCGTCAAAGCCCAAAATCGCCGGCTTCTCGCCCGCGGCCTCGGCCTCGTCGTATCGTTTGCGAATCGCCTCGATCACGTGCTCCGCGTCGCCCTCGTAGATGACGGTTTTCGCCTTGGGCGCGTAGTGGCGGTATTTCATGCCCGGCGAGCGCGCCGTCTCGCCTTCGCGAAGCGGGCTCATGACGTGCTCGTCGACCGCCACGCCGCCCAGCACGTTTTTCACCATCTCCGGCGTAATCCCGCCCGGACGCAGGATGACCGGCGTCTCGCCCGTCGCGTCGATGACGCTCGATTCCACGCCGACCGCGCACGGCCCGCCGTCAAGGATCAGCGGAATCCGCCCGTCCATGTCCTCGAGCATGTGCGCCGCCGTCGTCGGGCTGGGCCTGCCGCTGCGGTTGCCGCTGGGCGCCGCAATCGGCCTGCCCGCCTCTTTGATGAACCTGCGCGCGGCCTCGCTGCCCGGCAGGCGGATGCCCACCGTGTCAAGCCCGGCGCTGACCTCATTGGGGATGCAGTCCGCCTTGGGCAGAATCAGCGTCATCGGCCCGGGCCAGAACGCGTCCATGAGCCTGCGCGCCGCGCCGGGAATCTCCCTGACCAGCGGCGGGATCTCCTCCACGCACGACACGTGCACGATCAGCGGGTTGTCCGCCGGTCTGCCCTTCGCCTTGAATATGTTCAAAACAGCCTGCGGGTTGAGCGCATCCGCGCCGAGGCCGTAGACCGTCTCCGTCGGCATGCCCACAAGCTCGCCCCTGCGGATCAGCTCGCCCGCCAGACGGATGCTGTCCTCCGTCACCGGCAAAACCTCTGTCTTCATGGTATCCCTTCTTCGCCTTTTCCTGATGATATTATGTATACGACGCCGCCGCGCCGCTTCCTTTTATTTGCCGCGATATCCGCCGCCAAAAAGCCGGTCAGCCGCCATCGGCAAAACGGCGGCCTTCCTATGATATTGCACATTTGCGACGCCTTATCCCGCATCGCTCTGCCCCAGCGCCTTGAGTTGCTCCTGCTGATCCGTATAGATCAGCGTGTCGATGATCTCGTCCATGTCGCCGTCCACGAACGCGTCGATGGCGTAGATCGTCTTGCCGATGCGGTGGTCGGTCACGCGCCCCTCGTTGAAGTTGTACGTGCGGATGCGCTCGCTGCGGTCGCCCGTGCCGACCTGCGATTTGCGGTTCTGCGCATACGCCGCGTCATTTTCGCTCTGCAATTTCTCGTATAGCCGCGCCCGCAGCACGCGCATCGCCTTGTCGCGGTTCTTGAGCTGGCTCTTTTCGTCCTGACACGTCACCACGATGCCCGTCGGGATGTGCGTGATGCGCACGGCACTGTCCGTCTTGTTGATGTATTGCCCGCCGTGGCCGCTGGCGCGGTATACGTCGATGCGCAGGTCGTCGGGGCTGATCTTCACGTCGACCTCCTGCGCCTCGGGCAAAACCGCGACCGTCGCCGTCGAGGTCTGGCGCTTGCCGTTGCTCTCGGTCACGGGGATGCGCTGCACGCGGTGCACACCGCTCTCGTAGCGCAGACGGCTGTACGCGCCCTCGCCCGCGATGGCGAAGACCGCCTCCTCGACGCCGCCCAGCTCGGTCATGTTCGCGTCCATCATCTCGACCCGCCAGCCATGGCGCTCGGCATAGCGCGTGTACATGCGCATGAGCATCGTGCCGAACAGCGCCGCCTCCTCGCCGCCCGCGCCGCCGCGAATCTCCATGACGACGTTTCGCTCGGCGTTCGGGTCGCGCGGCAGGAGCATGAGCTGAATCTCGCGCTCGGCGGTGGGAATGTCCTTCGCCAATTGCGAAAGCTCCTCCTTGGCCATGTCCGCCATATCGGGGTCGGAAAGCATCGCCTGCGCCTCGCCTTGCTGGTCAAGGAGCTGGCCGTAGCGCCTGACCGCGGCGTCCAGCGGCTCGAGCTGGCTGTGTTCGCGCATCAGCGCGCGCCACTTCTCCTGATCCGCCACGACCGCCGGGTCGGACAAAAGCGCGCCCAGCTCCTCGAGCCTCGGGTGCACCCAGTCGAGCTTGTCAATCATGGCGTCCCTCCCGTTTTGCCGCGCAGCTTCGCGCCGACGACGCGCCAGTTCCCGCCCAAATCCTTGAGCGCATACGCCTCGCCGACGTGCTGCTCCACCAGCGCGCTGACCGCATCCTTCTGCCGCCAGCCGATTTCAAAGAGCAGCGTTCCGCCCCGGCGCAGGTGCTCCGGCGCTTCCTTCGAAATTTTTCTGTAAAAATCCAGACCGTCGCGCCCGCCGTAGAGCGCCAGATCCGGCTCGTATTTGACCTCGCGCATCAGCGTGCGCATCTCCTGCGCGTCGATGTACGGCGGATTGCTGACGATCAGGTCGAACTTCTCGCCCGCCAGCGCGGAAAAACAATCGCTCCTCACGAAATTGACGCTCACGCCGTTTCGCTTTGCATTGCCCGCCGCAACCTCCAGCGCCTTGCCGCTCACGTCGACCGCCGTCACCGCTGCGTCGGGGCAGAGCTTCGCAATGCTCACCGCCAGCGCGCCGCTGCCCGTGCCGATGTCCAGCACGCGCGCGCACCGCCGCTTGATGACCCGGATCGCCTCCTCGCAGAGCGTCTCCGTGTCAAAGCGCGGGATCAGCACGCCCGGCTCGACCGCGAACGTCAGCCCCATGAACGGCGCTTCGCCGAGGATGTATTGCAGCGGTTCGCGCATGCCGCGCCGCTCGAGCATCGCCTCGTATCGCGCGAGCACGTCCGGCGCAACCTCCCGCTCGCCGCCCAAACGCATCGCCAGCGTCTCCTCGCCCAGCAAATGCGCGAGCATCGTCGCCGCGTCGTAGGCCGCGTCCGGCACGTCGCTGAGCTCGAGCCTGTGCGTGCCCATGCGGATCGCCTCGTGAATCGTCAAGTGCATCATCCTTTGGAATGTTCTCACGCGCAAAGGGCATGTCCGGCAAACGCCATCGCCGCACCCTTTGCGTTCCGAAATGTACAGCGAAAAGCAAGTCCGTCCGCCGTATCGCTTCATTATATTACGGCACGCAGGCGCCCATGCGCGACGGCAGACGCCTCGCTCCGCCGCGTTACTCGGCCTGATCGCCGTCAACCGGATCGGCAGCCTTACCGCCGTCGGCAGCAGTCTCGGCAACCGCGCCATCCGCAGCAGCCCCGGCGTTCACGGCATCGCCGGTCTCAACATTTGCGGCGTCCCCGGCGGTCTCCTCCGCCTCGCCGCTGTCCTTCTTCTCGTCGCCGGTGTAGACATACACGCCGCGCCCGAGGTCGTTCTTGTAGTTCGCCAGGCCCGCCTTCGCCGCCTTCATCGACGCGATGGCGACCTCCAGCATCTTCTCGTCCGGCTCGCGCGTGGTCAGGTGCTGAAGCATCAGGCCCGGCCAGCGCAGCGCGCGCACGACGATGTTGTCGCCCGCGTGCGCAAGGCCCTTGAGCACCTCGTAGGAGACGCCCGTGACGACCGGCAGCGTGAGCAGACTGCGGCCAAAGCGCGCGAAGAAGCCCAGCTTCTCGATGCCGAAAATCAGGAAGATCAGCTGATCCGCCACCGCGCCGATCAGGATCGAGATGAACATCACCAGAAACAGGAACGCCGTGCCGCAGCGCGGATGCAGGCGCGAGAACTTCTTCGCGTTCTCCGGCGTCAGCTCGAGGCCCGCCTCGTTGCAGTACACCGTCTTGTGCTCCGCGCCGTGATACATGAATACGCGCTTGATGTCCGGCATGTAGCCGATGAGCCACATGTACGCGATCAAAATCGCGATGCGCGCGCAGCCCGCGACCAGGTTGATGACGATGCGATTGCTCGTCGCCAGACCCGCCAGCGTCGCCGCGCCCGTGGGCAGCGCCACGAACAGGAACAGGCTCAGCACGACCGCCAGCACCATCGCCACCGCCATGACGATCTTGTCGATGTTCGCGCCCAGCTTCTCGGCGAGCCACTTCTCAAACTTCGTCGGCTCCTCCTCCATGATGCCCAGCATCTGCGTGCTCTTGTCCAGCGTCTTCATGCCCATCGCCAGCATCGTGACCATGTTCACGCATCCGCGGATCAGCGGCAGGCCCATCCACTTGTGCTTCTTGCTGAGCGGCTCGCGGCGCTCGCACGTCACCAGAATCCGCCCGTTCGGCCTGCGCACGGCGATGGCGATCGACTCGTTCGCCGGGCTCTGCATCATCACGCCCTCCATCACGGCCTGGCCGCCGATGTCCTGATATTTCGGTTTCTTCTCGCCCATAGTTGCTTCCTTCTTTCCGATTTTTCTTGATATGACTGGATTTTCCGTCTCGCCTTCCGGCGGTTTTTTCATATTACAAAGCGCTTGGGTTTGCGCCGCTCACTCGTCGAGGTCCTGCTCGGCGAGCCTCTGCCTGCGCCGCACGTAGAGCATCAGCGCCGTGAGCAGCAGGAAGCAGAGCGCAAACATCGCCGCGCCCACGGCCAGCGCCCGCACGAAATCCGCGCTGCGCCCCAGCGACACGATGCCCATGCCCAGCGCCGCAACCAGCGCATACAGCGCATTGCCCCGCACGCTCGGCCTCGCGTCCGTGTCCCATATGCCCCGGCGCGCGTACGCCACGATCATCACGACGCTGACCACCGCGATGACGATCATCTCGCCCGCCATCTGCGCCAGCCCCGCGCCCAGCAGCAGCTGGACGACCACCGCCGCGCACAGCAGCGCATACATCAGCCACAGCCCGCTATGCTCGATGCGGTAGACCTCCTGCATCTCGCGCTCGTCGAGCACGTTTTTGCGCTGCAAGCGCCATTTATGCTTCACGGCCCGTCGCCTCGCTTTCCGTCTCGTCCCAGAAAAGGTCGTTGAGCGTCTTGCCCAGCGCCCGGCAGATCGCCACGCACAGCGCCAGCGACGGATTGAACCGCCCCGCCTCGATCATGCCGATCGTCTGCCGCGTCACGCCCACGCGCGCGGCCAGCTCCTCCTGCGACAGGTCGCAGCCCACGCGCGCCGCCTTCATCCGCAGGTTCTTCATACCGGGCCTCGCCTCCTCTCATACGACGCCATTATAGCATCGCCCACCGCCCATGTCAACTATATATGACGTTTCCGCGCGTATAGTTGTCAGCCGCCGCGCGCTCCGCCCGTCCCGCCCTCTCCCGCCCGCCGCAATTTGGCGATTTGAAAAAGAATTTGCAAAAAAGGGTTGACAACCGTCCCCCAAACTGCTATAATCTCTACTCGTCGGGTGATCCTCGCGGATTTTCCTCACGAAATCGCATATGCCAATGTGGCTCAGTCGGTAGAGCAGCGGTTTCGTAAACCGCAGGTCAAGGGTTCGAGTCCCTTCATTGGCTCCACTTTCGAGGTGTAGCGCAGTTTGGTAGCGCGTTTGGTTCGGGACCAAAAGGTCGCAGGTTCAAATCCTGTCACCTCGACCACAATTTGTCTGAAAACAACGGTTTTCAGACTTTTTTGTTGTCCATTTTTAACATAAAACGTCTGAAAAAGCAAAAAACGGGGGCCTTTCAACCCCTGTTTTTCCGTTTTCTTTCGT
>CALVTQ010000049.1 GCA_944362695.1 uncultured Clostridia bacterium | reverse complement strand
GCTGGCGCAGATCCTCATCGGCAGGCCGGTCGAGGTCATCGACAAGAGCGGCGCGGCGACGGGGGAAAAGCATATCGTCTTCTACAACCCGCCTGTCGTCAACCGCCAGCTCGGCGTGCGCAAATCCGTGCTGCACGAGACGCTCAAAATCTCGTCCATGCTGGTGGACAACGACATATCGACCATCGTCTTTGGCAAATCCCGCCTGACGGTCGAGGTGCTCACGCGGCACTTAAAAGAGCGCGTGCGCGATCCGCTGGGCAACGCGGGCCGTGTGCGCGGCTATCGCGGCGGCTATCTGCCCACGCTGCGCCGCGAGATCGAGCGCGGTCTTAGAAAAGGCGAGATCCGCGCCGTCGTGTCGACCAACGCGCTTGAGCTGGGCATCGACATCGGCCAGCTCGACGCCTGCGTGATGTGCGGCTATCCCGGCTCAATCGCCAGCACATGGCAGGAGGCAGGCCGCGCGGGCAGGCGCAAAAACACCGCGCTGACGGTGATCGTCGCCTCGTCCTCGGCGCTCGACCAATACATCATCACACACCCGGAGTACTTCTTCGGCCAGACGCCGGAGAACGCGCTGGTTCATCCGGACAATCTGTACATTCTGCTCAACCACATCAAATGCGCCGCCTACGAGCTGCCGTTTGAAGAAGGCGAGAGCTACGCGCCGGGCGTGTCCACAAGCGAGCTGCTCGAGTACCTGTGCGAAGAACAAATTCTGCACAACACGGCAGGCCGCTATTACTGGACAGCCGAGGAATTCCCGGCGGCGGATCTCTCGCTGCGCTCCGTGACGAGCGAAAACTTCGTCATCATCGACATCAGCAACCCGGCGCACCGCGTGGTCATCGGCGAGATGGACCGCTACACCGTTCCAATGCTTTTGCATGAGCACGCCATCTACATGCACGAGGGCCAGCAGTACCAGGTCGAAAAGCTCGATTTCACCGAAAAAAAGGCCTATGTGCGAAGCGTGGACGTCGATTACTACACCGACGCCGACCTGAACACGAGCATCAAGGTCATCGACGTGCTCAAGGAGCAGCCCATCGGCGAGGGCTCACTGGCATTTGGCGACGTGGTCGTCACGTGGCTGGTCACGATGTTCAAAAAATTCAAGCTAGACACGCAGGAGACGCTGGGCTTCGGTCCGGTCGATCTGCCGGAGCTCGAGATGCCGACCAACGCCTGCTGGTGGGCGCTGGACGAAAAGACGACCGCCGGGCTGTCGATGGACGACATTCAGGGTGGCATGCTGGGCATCGCCAATGCGCTGCGCCAGATCATCCCGCTGTATCTGATGTGTTCCCCGCGCGATATCTGCGTGCATTACCGCGTGCGCGACCCTTTCACGCGCCTACCCACGATCATCGTGTTTGACAACTACGCCGGCGGCATCGGCCTGGCCGAGCGCGTCTACGGCATGCGCAACATGATCTTTCAGGATGTGCACGACCTGATCGCCGCCTGTGGCTGCGAGAGCGGCTGTCCGTCCTGCGTCGGCCCTGTCGCCGAGGTGGGCGAGAACGGCAAGAAGACCGCGCTGCTGCTGACCGAAAGGCTGGCTGCGCTATGAGGAGCCTGCGCGAGAGGCTCGCCGCCGTCACAAGCAGCCCAAAGCCCGCACAAAGCGCGCCGAAGCCGCAAAGCGCCGAGCCGTTTTACTGCAAGGAGCATCTCTTCCCGCTGTCCGAACTCTGCGGCATCGAGAACACGACGCTCGAAGCCGTCAAAGCCTGCGACCCGGCGTTTGCCGGCACGTCGTGGGATTACAGGCGGCTGCTGTTTCTGGACACGGAGACGACGGGTCTGAGCGGCGGTGCGGGCACGCTGGCCTTCGAGATCGGCGCGGGCTTCATCGACGAGCGCGGTATGGTGATACGCCAGTACGTCATGCGCGATTACCACGAGGAAGCCGCGATGCTCGCCGAGATCGCCAAGCTCTTTGAGCGCTGCGACGCGGTGGTGTCCTTTAACGGCAAGACGTTTGATCTGCCGCTGCTCGAGTCGCGCATGGTGATGAACCGCATCCGGCTCAAGGTGACGCAGTATCCGCACCTTGACCTGCTGCATGCCGCACGCCGGGTGTACAAGCTGCGCCTGAAGCGCTGCAATCTGGCATCGCTGGAGGAAGCCGTGCTGGGGCAGGGACGTGAGGACGATCTGCCCGGCTCGCAGGTACCGCAGCGGTATTTTGATTACATCAAGACCAGGGAGTTCGCGCTGCTTGCCGACGTGCTTCGCCACAACTTGCAGGACGTGAAGTCTCTGGCGATGCTCACGGGCCACCTGTGCAGCGTATACCGCGAGCCGGAGCGCCTCGAGCACGCCGAGGATCTTTTCGGCGTCGGGCGCACGCTCATGCGCGGCGGCCACACGGACAGAGCACGCGCGTGCTTCAAAATTCTGGGACACAGCACGCTTTCCCCACAGGCGCACATGCATCTGGCCTCCAGCTATAAAAAGGAAAGGGAATGGCAGGACGCCGTGAGCACATATCAGGCGATGATCGCGCGCGGCGAGGGCGGTACATGGCCCTATGTCGAGCTGGCGAAGTATTACGAGCACATCGCCAGGGACATCCCGCGTGCGCTGCGCTGCGCAAACGGCGCGCTGACGCTGTGCCTGAACATGGCGATGCTGACGGGTGAAGATGAACGCGAGCTGACCGCCATCCGCAGGCGCATCGAGCGCCTCCGCCGCAAGCAGTCATCCGCGACCAAAACGACGTAAACCAAGCGGAACGCTTTTTGATATCACGCAATCAAGCAAGGAGGACAAATATCATGAGTTTTATGGGCAATATGATCGGCGACAAGGCGCTCAAGGCGCACGGCAAGGGCGAGCACAAAAAGGCGCTGGAGCTCTACGAGCAGGCTTACGCCAAGGGCATGACCAAGGTGCGCTGCCTGCGCGGTTACAGCGTGCTGCTCATCCGCTACCGCCACTTTGACAAGGCGCTTGAGATCCTCAAGGTGATGGAAAAGCAGCCGGGCCTCACGCCCAAGGACAAGATGGATATCCACATCAACTACTCCGTCATCCTCTGGCAGAAGGGTCACCTCAATCGCGCGCTCGAGATCCTTGAGGACGAATTCCGCCATGCGCAGAACGGCACGCTTTACTCCATCCTCGGCTATCTGAAGATCGAGGCGGGCGACGCCGAGGAGGCGCTGCGCTTCAACAAGCAGGCCATCGAATACGACGACGAGGACGCCGTCTTCCTTGACAACCTCGCCCAGACGTATTACAGGCTCCTGGGCGACAAGGTGGAGGCCAAGAAGTGGTTTGACAAGGCGATCGCCCTCAAGCCTGCCGCGATTGACACGAACTACTTCCTCGCGCTCTATGCCATCGAGGCAGGCGACAAGGAGACCGCGCGCAAGCATCTTGAGACCGCGAGCGAGGGCAATCCCACGCCGCTCAACTACGCGCAGCCCGAGCTCATCAAGGCCAAACTCGCCGAGCTTGACGCCTGACCCCAAATCAATATCGCTTTTGCGCTGTATGGCCCACGCCGTGCGGCGCTTTTTTGCGTGCTTCGGCTCTTTTGCCGCAAAATATGAACGCAGTGCGGCAGATTCCCGGACCGAAGCCCCGAAATGGGGCAAAATTGTGAATTTTCAAAAAAGATGGAAGAAAAGCGGCAATCTCTACGTCTAATGTGTGAGTTCTAAACGCAGACCTCCTCACATATAAACCTTTCGAGGTCAAAAACGGAGGCGATGCGGCTGAACAAACTGCGCCTCGATTCGCCGCTCATCAGCAGAATTGTGCTGGGCATCGGGCTGGCCGTGCTGGCCACGGCTTACCTGACCATGAACGCCCAACCGGCGCTGATGGCTGCGGTTGCGACGCGCGAACTGCCGGTGTATAACGTCGACACAGAGGAAAAGGTGCTCTCCATCAGCTTTGACGCCGCATGGGGCAATGCGAACACGAAGGAGCTTCTCAATATTCTGGACGAGTACGACGTGAAGACCACATTCTTCCTGGTCGGCTTCTGGGCGGAAAAATATCCCGAGCTCGTCGCGGAGATCGCGGCGAGGGGGCACGAGATTGGCAACCACTCTGCAACGCACCCGCACATGTCCAAGCTCTCACAGGCGCAGATTCGCGAGGAGCTTCACAAGTGCAGCGAGCTTGTGCGCACCATCACGGGCCAGCCCACGACGCTCTTTCGGCCGCCGTACGGCGAATACAACGACGCCGTCGTGCGCACGAGCCGCGAAGAGGGATATGAGTGTGTGCAGTGGAACGTCGATTCGCTCGACTGGAAGAACCTGGGCACGGAGCACATGATCCGCCAATGCACAAAGTCCGTAAACCCCGGCGACATCGTGCTCTTCCACAACGACTCCAAATACATTCTTGAGGCCCTGCCCAAGATTCTTGCATACTACACCGAGGCAGGATACAAAATAATCCCGATTTCACAGCTCCTGCTGCAGGGCGAGACGTGGATTGACCACACCGGCAAGCAGCACCTGAGCACGCCAACACCTGCGCCGCAGCCGACACCGACGCCAACGGCGGCCGGCCAAAGCGCATGACATAGCATGAAGAACGAGAAGGAGGACGTACAATGGAAAACGTCATTAACGCACTGCATCTGAGCGGCAAGGTCATCGGCACGCCCGTCGTCGGCCACGAGGCTTTCGGCGAGAAGTTCTATTATCTGACGCTGGGCGTGCCGCGTCTCTCCGGCGCACAGGACCAACTGCCCATCACGCTCTCCGAGCGGTTGCTGGACGGCGCGATGCTCAAGGACGGCGACGCGCTGGCCATCGAGGGACAGGTGCGCTCCTACAACAAGATCATCGAGGGCGCTGGCCGTCTGCTGATCACCGCGTTCGCCCAGCGCATTGTGGAGCCGGACGAGCGCGAGAATCCCAATCAGATTCAATTGACCGGCACGCTGTGCAAGGCCCCGGCCTACCGCACGACGCCGTTCGGGCGCGAGATCGCCGATATGCTGCTCGCCGCCAACCGCGCCTACGGCAAGAGCGATTACATCCCGTGCATCACATGGGGCAGGAGCGCGCGCTTTGCCGCCAAGCTCGGCGTGGGCGACAAGATCACGCTGACCGGCAGGCTACAGTCCCGCGCGTATCAAAAGCAGCTTCCCGACGGCTCCGTCGTGGAGAAGACCGCCTATGAGGTATCCGTCGGTCATCTGGAACTGCTCTCCGACGACCGCGCCGAGCAGGCCGTCGTCGCATCTGCACCCGCCTACCGCAGTGAGCAGATCGGCGCGCAGTGATGCGGCTTGACGCAATTTCACAAAAAAGTTTTCACCCTCGGGGCGGCGGCTTGTCTGCCGCCTCTTTTTTTTCGCGCGCATGTGTGGTATAATGATGAGAAGAAATGACTATACATTTTCCTGGAGGTATCTATGCTGGATGAACGAATCCAAAGCGAGCAGATCGAAGACCTCGCCAATGCGATGGTTCTGCTCGATTCCCGCGAGGATATGTATCATTTTTTTGAGGACGTACTGACCATTCATGAGCTTCAGGCCATCTCGCAGCGTCTGGCCGTGGCGCGCCTTCTGCAAAGAAAGGTGACGTATCAGGAAATCGCGGAACGAACCGGCGCCAGCACGGCGACCATCAGCCGCGTCAACCGCTGCCTTTCCTACGGCGCGGGCGGTTACAGCACGGTGCTCACCAAGCTGGACAAGCTCGAACAGGAAAACGGCGAGGCCCGCTGACCGTGCGCGGCATCACATACGCATCTTGATCTGAGGGAAGACGAATGAACTTATCCGATTTGAACAAAGAACAGCGGCTCGCGGCGGAAACGCTGGAAGGGCCGCTGTTGGTGCTTGCAGGCGCAGGCTCCGGCAAGACGCGCACGCTGACCTATCGTGTGGCGAATCTCATCGAGCACGGCGTGCCCCCGTGGGCCATCATGGCCATCACGTTCACCAACAAGGCCGCCGCCGAAATGCGCGAGCGCATCGAAGGGCTCGTCGGGCCGTCCGCTGCGGACGTGTGGGTGTCAACCTTCCACGCAGGCTGCGCGAAGATCCTGCGCCGCGACATCGAGAAGCTGGGCTACACGCGCTCGTTTACCATATACGACGACGATGACCAGCAGAGCGCGCTCAAGGAGATCCTGAAGCGCCTGAACATCGACGAAAAGGTGCTCCCGCCGCGCGAAATCAAGGCGAAGATTTCCGACGCGAAGAACAAGCTGCTCGACCCCAGGGAATGGTTTGCCCAGAGCGAGCGCGATTACCGCAGCCAGAAGATTTACGACGTGTACACCGCCTACGAGGAAAAGCTCAAGAGCAGCAATGCGCTCGACTTTGATGACCTGATCGTCAAGACGCTTGAGCTCCTGACGATGCATCCGCCGGTGCTCGAGGCGTATCAAAGGAAGCTGTGCTACATTCACGTCGACGAATATCAGGACACGAACTACGCGCAGTATATGCTTGTGCGCCTGCTGGCCGACAAGAGCCGCAACCTCTGCGTGGTCGGCGACGACGATCAGTCTATTTACAGCTGGCGCGGCGCGGACATCCGCAACATACTCGATTTTGAGAAGGATTTCCCGGACGCGAAGGTCATCAAGCTCGAGCAGAATTACCGCTCGACGTCCAACATCCTCGACGCAGCCAATCAGGTCATCGCCCAGAACGCGCATCGTAAGGACAAGGCGCTGTGGACTGAGGCCGATCCCGGCGAGACGATCAAGCTCTACCGCGCTGACGACGAGCGCGAGGAGGCCGCATGGATCTGTCAGAAGATCCGCGAGCTGGGCATGCAGGGCGAGGATTATGGCCGGTTTGCCGTGCTCTACCGCACGAATGCGCAGTCCCGCGTCATCGAGGAAGCGTTCGTGCAGAGCGGCATCCGATACAGGATGTACGGCGGCCTGCGCTTCTACGACCGCAAGGAGGTCAAGGATATTCTGGCGTACCTGCGCGTGATGGTCAACCCGGCGGACGACATCTCTGTGCGCCGCATCATAAACGTGCCCAAGCGTGCCATCGGCGACACGACCGTCACCGAGCTGGCGCGATACGCCGCCGAACAGGAAATGCCGCTGCTCACCGCGTGCATGGACATTCCCGATTCCATCGGCTCGCGCGGCAGAAAGAGCGTCGAAAAATTCAGCGAGCTGATGATGAGCCTGACCATGATGGCCGAGACGATGAAGCTCACAGAGCTCGTGCAGTACGTCATCGACACGGTCGGTCTGGAGAGCCAATACACCAAGGAGGACACCGACGAGAACCGCTCGCGCGTGGAGAACATCCGCGAGTTTGTCGGCGCCGTCAAGGAATTTGAAGAAAAGTCCGAGGACGCGACACTGCAAAGCTACCTCGAGAACGTCGCGCTCGTCTCCGATCTGGACGCCATGACCGAGGAAGGCGGCGCGGTCACGATGATGACGCTGCACAGCGCAAAGGGCCTCGAATTCCCGAACGTGTTCATGGTCGGCATGGAAGAAAACCTGTTCCCGTCCTCGCGCAGCAACGAAGACGAAAAGCGCATGGAGGAGGAGCGCCGCCTTTGCTATGTGGGCATCACACGCGCGAGGGAGCGCCTGTTTATGACACACGCAGCGCGCCGCATGCTCTACAATCAGATTCAGTTCAACGACCGTTCGCGCTTCATTGAGGACATTCCGCTGCGTGTTCTCGAGGACGTTTCCGAGGTGCGCGGGCGCTCCGGCAGCTTTGCCAGGCGCGACAACTGGAATCGCGGCGGCTGGCAGCAGCCCGCATGGAGCAAGAGCAGCTCGTTCGGCAAAAACACTGAAAGCACAGGCAGCGCGGGCGCATGGAAGCCGCGCACGCAGTATGGCGCAAAGATGCCCACCGGCCAGCGTCAGAGCTTTGCGAGCTGGAACCAGACCAGCGGAGGCGCGCAGCTGGGCGGCAGGACGATCCCCGGCGTTCAGCGCGGCATGGGCGAGACGCAGAACGCACGCCCGGCGACGCAGGAAACGCCGCAGCAGAGCGCCAAACCGTCGCTCTTTGCCGCGGGCGACCGCGTGCTGCACAAAAAATACGGCAAAGGCGCGGTCGTGCGCGTGTCGGGCAGCGGCTCAAATGCGCGCATCATGATCCGCTTCGACGACACGCAGGCGGGCGTCAAGGAATTCGCGCTGTCCATCGCGCCGATCATCAAAATGGAGGGATAACCCATGAAGGAACGCATGCGGGCGCTTGTCGATGAGCTCAACCGCGCTTCCAAAGCGTATTATGACAACGACGACGCCATCATGTCCGACGACGAATGGGACAAGATGTACGCAGAGCTGCGCGCGCTGGAGGCCGAGACCGGCGAATCGCTGCCGGACTCCCCGACGCACCGCATCGGCGGCGAGGTTATGGAGGGCTTTGAGCAGCACCGCCACATCGCGCGCCTGTGGAGCATGGACAAGGCGCAGAGCGAGGGCGAGGTGCTCGCATGGGCGCAGCGCACGGCAAAGATGACGCAGGACGCGGGCGGTCTGCCCGAGAATACGTACTGCGTGGAATACAAGCTCGACGGCCTGACGATCAACCTGACATACGACAACGGTCAGCTCGTGCAGGCGGCCACGCGCGGCAAGGGCGGCGAGATCGGCGAGGCCGTTCTCCCGCAGGTGCGCACGATCCGCTCCATCCCGCTGACGATCCCGTACAAGGGCAAGATGGAGGTACACGGCGAGTGCCTGATGCGCCTGTCCGTGCTCGAAAAATACAACGAAACCGCTGACGAACCGCTCAAAAACGCACGCAACGCCGCAGCGGGCGGTCTGCGCAACCTCGATCCCAAGGTGACCGAGAGCCGCCATCTCGACGCGTTTTTCTATCAGGTCGGCTACATCGAGGGCCGTTCGTTCGCCACGCAGAAGGAGATGCTCGATTTCATCAAGGAAATCGGTCTGGATATCAGCCCGTACGCCAAATATGCGAGCACCATCGAGGAAGCGATGGGCTATGTCCGTGAGATCGAGAAGCAGCGCGACTCGCTCGATTTTCTGATCGACGGCGCAACCATCAAGATCACCGACATGCGCACGCGCGAGGTGCTCGGCACGACGGACAAGTTTCCGCGCTGGTCAATCGCCTTCAAATTCGCCGCGCAGGAGACCGTCACCACGCTCAAAAACATCACATGGGAGCTGGGCCGCACCGGCAAGCTCACGCCGCTGGCGCACCTTGATCCCGTCGATATCTGCGGCGTGACCGTGCAGCGCGCCACGCTCAACAACATCGGCGACATTCAGCGCAAGCGCGTGCGCATCGGCAGCAAGGTCTGGGTGCGCCGCTCCAACGACGTGATCCCCGAGATCATGGGCGTCGTCTGGGAGGGTGAGGGCGAAGCGCCTGAAACCGACATCGAACCGCCCACGCATTGCCCGGCCTGCGGAAGCGAGCTGGTCACGCGCGGCGCCCACATCTTCTGTATGAACCGCACGAGCTGCCGCCCGCAGGCCATCGCCAGACTCGCGCATTTCGCGTCGCGTCAGGGCATGGACATCGAGGCCTTCAGCGAGAAGACCGCCGGTCTGTTCTACGACGAGCTGGGCATCCGCTCCGCCGCCGATCTGTATACGCTCAAGAAGGATGAGATTGTCGCGCTCAAGGGCTTCGGCATCAAGAAGGCCGACAAGCTGCTCGCCGAGCTGGAAAAGAGCAAGGACTGCGACCTCGATTCGTTCCTGTTCGCCATCGGCATCCCCAACATCGGCACGAAGACCGCGCGTGACCTGATGGCACATTTCGGTTCACTGGAGGCGCTGATGGGCGCGACGCAGGAGGAGCTCGTGGGCATCGAGGATGTCGGCGACATCGTGGCGCAGTCGATTGTCGATTTTTTCTCGCAGGAGGAAAACCGCGAATTCGTCGAGCGGCTGCTCGCCTGCGGCATCAAGCCGACCGTGCGCCAGCAGGGGAACACAGGCACGCTCTTTGCGGGCATGACATTCGTTTTGACCGGCACGCTGCCCACGCTCACGCGCGCACAGGCCGAGGAGATCATCCGTCAGAACGGCGGCAAGGCATCCTCAAGCGTGTCGAAAAAGACCAGCATCGTGCTCGCAGGCGAAAGCGCCGGCAGCAAGCTCGACAAGGCGCGTGCGCTCGGCGTGCGCATCATGGACGAGGCCGAGTTCCTGCGCGCCGTCGAAACGGGCAGCATGGACGCCTGAGCGCGCGGCGCGGTTTGACACAAGCGCGCATTTCTGCATATTATATAGGAGGGTTTTCGTATGAAAATCGGCTTTATCGGGGCCGGAAACATGGGCTCCGCGATCATCAGCGGCCTGCTGCGTGAGGGCAGCGTCGCCGCCTCCGACATCTATATCAGCCGCAAACGCCCCGAACTGAGCGCCAATTTTGCCGCGCAGGGCGTCCACGTCCTCGGCAGTAATAAAGAACTCGCCAGCACGTGTGACTGCGTCGTGCTGGCGATCAAGCCGGTCTATACTGCGCAGGTCATTGAGGAGGTTCACGCCGAGCTGAGCGGCAAATTCGTGATCTCCATCGTCGCGGGCTGGACGTACGAAATGCTCGAGGCCGCGCTCCCGGGCGACGCGCGCTTCGTCCGCGTGATGCCCAATACGCCGCTGGCCGTGGGCGAGGGCATGAGCCTCATCAGCAGCCGCTGCAAGTGCACGGACGAGGAGTTTGCCTTTGCCAAGCGCATGTTCGAGGCCGCGGGCAAGGTCGCCGTCGTCGAGGATCACGTCTACACGCCCGCAAACGGCATCAGCGGTTGCGGACCGGCGTTCGTCTACGAGTTCATCGAGGCGATGGCCGACGGCGGTGTGCGCTACGGCGTGCCGCGTGCGCTGGCCTACGAACTGGCGGCGCAGACGCTCATCGGCGCAGCCAAGATGGTGTTGGAGACCTGTGAGCATCCCGGCAGGCTCAAGGACGCCGTGTGCTCTCCGGGCGGCACGACGATTGAGGGTGTATATGCGCTTGAAAAGGGCGGCATGCGCGCCGCTGTGATCGAAGCCGTCGGCGCGACCGTCGAAAAGACGATGCGCATGGCCAAGTGATCTATCAAATTCCGATTTTGTAACACGTATTATATATAAAATCACGTGTTATTTATCTATTGTTCAGGGAGTACGCTTGTTGTGAAAGACATTCTCATGTACACGGACGGCGCATGTTCCGGCAATCCCGGCCCCGGCGGCTGGGGTACGGTTCTGATGTTCGGCGAGCACGTCAAGGAGATCTCCGGGTTCATGCCGGATACGACGAATAACCGCATGGAGCTGTTCGCGGCCGTTCAGGGCTTCACGGCGCTCAAGCAGCCGTGCAACGTGACGCTGTATTCGGACTCGGCGTATCTGGTCAACGCGTTCAAGCAGAACTGGATTGAGACCTGGAAAAAGAACGGCTGGAAAAACGCCGCCAAGAAGCCCGTCGAAAATCAGGATCTGTGGAAATGGCTGCTGACGGTCATGCAGCCGCACAACGTGACGATCGTCAAGGTTAAGGGCCACGCGGACAATCCGTGGAACAACCGCTGCGACGAGCTGGCGACCGGCCAGATCAAGAGCCACAGGCAGAGCGGTTTTCAGCCGGTTTCGGTCTGAAAATCGCCCGGGGGACATATTCGCTAGACTTCGCAAAACTCAGGTTTTACGAAGTCTTCTGACAGGAGGTGAACCGATATGCCCAACGATTACCATGAGCAGGCCCAGCGCACCCGCATGCGCCGCCTACGCGAGCTTGAACGCGAGCTGCCGGATTTCTGCTCGAATTATTTTCTTTCCATCGAGCAGCAGACCGGCGCGCTGACGCGGCTGAGCTACGCATATGATCTCAAACTGTTCTTCCAGTATCTCTCCGACGAACTGCCCAAGTTTCACGGCAAGGCTGTGACCGAGTTCACCGCCGACGACATGAAACTCGTCACCAAGCAGGATCTCGAGCGCTATGCGCGCTATCTGTCGCTGTACGTCAAAAACGAGGCGCTCGAGGACGGTCAGGTCGCTTCCAAGGAAATCACCAACCACGAATACGGCATCAAGCGCAAATACGCGTCCCTGCGGGCTTTTTATCGGTATCTGTTC
>CALVTQ010000048.1 GCA_944362695.1 uncultured Clostridia bacterium | reverse complement strand
CTCTGCGCCTTCTTGATGCCGTCGAACACCACAGCCGCCGGGTCCGCGCCCTCGGCATGGCGAACGAGCGGCACCTGCGCGCGATCCGCCCAGATCTCGAGCTGATCCGCCGCCGCCGCGCGGAACGTGTCCGCCGCCGCCAGCACGACGCTGTGGCGCGCATCCTTAAAGCGCAGGGCCAGCTTGCCGATGGTTGTTGTCTTGCCCACGCCGTTGACGCCCACGACCATCATCACCATCGGCCACTTGAGCGGCTTGCGCGGCTGGTTCATGATCTCTTTCAGGATATCCTTGAGGATCTCGCGGGCCTTGCGCGCATCGGTGATCTTCTGTTCCTCGATGCGCTTTTTCAGCTCCTCGATGATGCGGTCGCTCGTGCGCACGCCCATGTCGCTCATGATCAGGATGTCGACAAGGTCCTCGAAAAAGTCGTCGTCGATCTCCTCCGTCGCCTCGATCAGCTCGTCCATGCGGCCCGCAACGTTCGTGCGCGTCTTGGAAAGGCCCTGCCACAGGCGCGAGAAGAGGCCCTTCTTCTTTTCGTCCTCCTGCGCATCGGCGGCAGGCTCGCTCGCGGGCGCATTCGCCGGGGTCTTCGCGCTCTGCTCCTGCGCGGCCTGCTCCTGTTCCTTCTTCTTGCCGAAACCAAAGAATGCCATTGGTTTTTTCTCCTTTCTATGTCACGCCATCGCGGCCTCGTCCACGTCCTTGAGCTCGACGCTGAGCATCTTGGATACGCCCTTTTCCTCCATCGCCACGCCGTACAGGCCGTCGCAGCGCTCCATCGTGCCCTTTCTGTGGGTGACGACGACGAACTGCGTGTCCTTCGAGAATTCGCGCAGGTAATCCGCGAATGTCGAAATGTTGCCGTCGTCCAGCGCCGCCTCGATCTCGTCAAGGAAGCAGAACGGCGTCGGCTTCAGGCGCAGCATCGCAAACAGGATTGCAATCGCCGTCAGCGCGCGCTCGCCGCCCGAGAGCAGCGAGAGCAGCTGCAATTTCTTTCCCGGCGGCTGGGCCACGATCTCGATGCCGCAGCCGAGCACGTCGTTTTCGTCCAGCAGCCGCAGCTCGGCCTGTCCGCCGCCGAACAGCTTGCAGAATGTCTCGTTGAAATACTGCTGCATGAGCTTGAAGTTCGCCATGAACTGGCGCTCCATCTGCTTTTGCAGCTCGTCGATGATGCCCAGCAGGTCGTTCTGCGCCTTGAGCAGGTCGTCGCGCTGGCCCGTCAGCTCGTCGTAGCGCTCGCGGCACGCGCGGTAATCCTCCACAGCCGTCACGTTGACCGGGCCCATCGCGCGGATCTCGCGGCGAATCTCGCCCGTGCGCTTGTCCGCTGCCGGGAGGTCAAACGGCTCGCGCAGGTATTCCTTCGCGCCCGCGTATGTCAGCTCGTAGTCGTCCCAGATACGCTGCTGCATCTGCGTC
The DNA here is from genome assembly GCA_944362695.1 of uncultured Clostridia bacterium. Lineage (GTDB taxonomy): Bacteria > Bacillota > Clostridia > Christensenellales > Aristaeellaceae > Ventricola. The sequence continues at coordinate 7,528 of CALVTQ010000048.1, read as the reverse complement.
AGCTCGCTCTGCGTGCGGCTGAGCACCAGCTCGGCCTTGTGGCACTTGTCCTGGTCCTGCGCAAGCGTCTCGCGCAGCGCGTCGATCTCCTGCGTCATCTGCCGCACGCGCTCCTGGCTCTCGTTGCGCTCGGCCTGCTTGGTGAGCAGTTCCGCCTGCGCCGCCTTGAGCCTCTCGCCGCACGCCTCCTGCTGCGCCATATCCTGCGCAAGCTGCTGTGTGCTTCTCTGATGCTCGAGCGTCAGCCGCTCGCGGCTCTCGTGCGCCTGCCCGATCTGCCCGGCGATCTCGGCCTGTTCGCGCTTCATGCGCGCGCCATCCGCCGTCAGCGCCGTCAAATCGCGCTCCCTCTGCGCCAGCGCCACGCGCATCGCCTGCACGTCCTCGCGCAGTGCGTCGAGCTTTTCGCGCTTTTCATACAACGCATCGCTCAATTCGCCCGTGCGCCGGTTCATCTCGTCGCTCGTCTTTTCCTCGCCCGCCTGCGTGCTGCGCGCGCCCTCGAGCTGGCTGTCGATCTGGCGAAGGTTCTCGGCAATCTGCGCCCGCAGCAGGTCGCAGCGCTGCTCCTGCTGGGCGTGCTGCTCGCGCTGCTCGGTGAGCTGGCGAAGCCTTTCCGCCGCAATCGAGACGTCAATCTGCGCCTGATGCAGTTCGTCAAACGCCGCCGCGCGCCTCTGCTTGATCTGCGCACGCAGCGCCTCGCCGCACTCGATGCGGCCCTGATAATCCGCAATCTGCGCGTCGATTTTGTTGAGCAGCTCCTCGTGCTCCTTGATCTCGCGCTCGCGGGAGAGCAGGCTCGTCATGCGCGAGGCCGCGCTGCCGCCCGTCATCGAGCCGCCGGAGTGCATCACGTCGCCCTCCAGCGTGACCAGGCGGAAGGCGTGCCTGCACCGTCTCATGATCTCGATGCCGGCATCCAGATTTTCCGCCACGACCGTGCGTCCCAGCAAATTCTCCATGATGCCGCGGTATTTTTCGTCGAAGGAAATCAGCTCGCTCGCCAATCCCACGCAGCCCGGCATGGAAAGCAGCTGCCGCTCCTGCTGATTGAGCGTGCGTCCGGTGATCGTCGTCATCGGCAGGAACGTCGCCCGGCCCAGTTTATTCTTGCGAAGATGCGCGATCATGTCGCGGGCGACGTATTCATCGCTCGTCACGATGTTTTGCAGCGCGCCGCCGAGCACGGCCTCCACCGCCCGCTCGAGTTCGCGGGGCACCTGCATCAGGTTCGCCACGACGCCGTGCACGCCGCTGTTTCCGCGCGCATACAGCAGCACCTGCTTGACCGCCTGCTGATATCCGGCGTAGTCGCGCTCCATTTCCCGCAGCACGCGAAGCCGGCTCGCCGTGGCGCTCTTCTGCGCCTGCGCGTCGGTGAGCGCCTGCTGCACGCGGGCGATCTTCTGCGCCGTGTCCTGCGATTCCTGGCTGATGCGCTGCTCCTGCGCCTCTTTTTCCTTTTCTTCTTCGTGAGCCGCCTCGAGGTCGCCCTTGGCCTCCTCGATCAGCTCCTCCATGTGCGCCGCAGTCTCGGCAAGCTCCTCGCGCTGCTTCTCGGCCTCCTCGCCGCGCCGCTCGAGCTCCTTGCGCATGGTCGAAAGCCTTGCCTCGCTCGTGCGCACGTCGCTCAGGCGGTTCATCGCCTCGATGACGGCGCTCTTGTGCGCCTCGAGCCCCTCCTCGGCGAGCCTCGCGGCCTCCTGCGCCTCGAAAAGCGCCTGCTCCTGCGCGTGCAGCTGACGCTCGCGCTCCACGATGTCGCTTCGCGCGGCCAGCGTGTCGGCCTCGTTTTTCGCGATTTCGCCGGTCAGCGCATCGCTTCGCGCCCGCTTGACGTCCTCATCCTGGCTGAGCGCGAGCACGTCCTTTTCCATGCGGGCGGTCTCCGCGCGCAGCATGCCCAGCTCGCCCTCGCGCGCTTCCTTTTCGCGCGTGAGCTCCAGCACGTTTTCATGCGCACGGGAGACCTGTTCCTCCAGCAGCGCGGCGGCTTCGTTGGCCTCGTCGCGCAGGCCGGTGAGCTCGTTTGTGCGCGCCTGCTCGTTGTCAATCGCCTCGCGCAGGCCCGTGAGCATCGCCTCGGCGTCCGCAATGCGCTCCTGCGCCCTGTCGCTTCTCAGCACGAACGACGAACACTCGAGCGTCCTCAGCTCGTCGCGCAGCGAAAGATAGCGCCTCGCCGTCTCGCTCGCCTTGGCAAGCGGTTCGAGCTGGCTCTCGAGCTCGGCGATGATGTCCTCCACGCGAGACAGGTTGTCGCGCATGTTGGTCAGACGCTTTTCGCTCTCCTCCTTGCGCGTGCGGAATTTGACGATGCCCGCCGCTTCCTCGAAGATGCCGCGCCGGTCCTCGCTCTTTTGGCTGAGGATCTCGCCGATTCGGCCCTGGCCGATGATCGAGTAGCCCTCCTTGCCCACGCCGGTGTCGCGGAAGAGCTCGATGATGTCGCGCAGACGGCACGCCGCCTTGTTGATGTAGTATTCGCCCTCGCCGCTGCGGTAGACGCGCCGCGTGATCATGACCTCGGTGAAGTCCACCGGCAGTGCGTGATCCTCGTTGTCAAAGACGAGCGAGACCTCGCAGTAGCCAAGGCGCTTACGCTTCTGCGTGCCGTTGAAGATGACATCCTCCATCTTGCCGCCGCGCAGGGCCTTGGCGCTCTGCTCGCCGAGCACCCAGCGCACGGCGTCCGAGAGGTTCGATTTGCCGCTGCCGTTGGGGCCGACGATGCCGGTGATGCCCTGATCGAACACCACGACCGTCCTGTCCGCAAACGATTTGAAGCCGTATATTTCCAGTCTCTTTAGCCGCACAGCTGCGACTCCTTTCCTCGCCCGCGACGCGCGCAGGCCGCTTTTTCCTATATCAGTTCACGCTCTGCCCTAGCGATTCACGCGCCATCTTGGCCGCCGCTTCCTCCGCGCGCTGCTTGCGCGGCCCCACACCCGTGCCAAGCTGTGTGCCGTCCGCGCGCAAAACCCTTGCGGTGAACACGCGCGCATGCGGCGGGCCGTCCTGCCCGATGATCTCGTAGGTCGGCGTCTCCTCGCCCAGCGCCTGCAAGTATTCCTGCAAAGCGCTCTTGGCATCCCTGTCCGCCTGCTCACATTCGTAGCCGTCCATCGCCAGATCGACCAGCGCGGCGGCCTTGTCCATGCCCGCGTCGAGGTACACCGCCGCGATGACGGCCTCCATCGTGTCCGCCAGAATCGACGGATTTTCGCGCCCGCCGACGATCTCCTCGCCCTTGTCGAGCTTGAGGAACCCGCCGAGGTTCAGCCGCCTGGCCGCCCGCGCCAGATTCGCCTCGCAGACCAGCGCCGCGCGCTTGCGGGTGAGCTGCCCCTCGCGCAGCTTGGGAAATTTGTGATACAGCACGCGGCTCACGCAGATCTCGAGCACCGCGTCGCCCAGAAACTCGAGGCGCTGATTGTCCTTGCATTTGTGCGCCAATGCGTAGGACGGATGCGTCATCGCCAGATCGAGCAGCGCGATGTCGGCAAACGTATGCCCGATCGCCTGCTCCAGCATGTGATAATTCATGACATTCCTTTCATCGGGGCGCTCGCCCCGCTTCCCGTCCATTTCGCTTCGCACACGCAGCCGCGCGAAGTGAAATAAACGGTTTTCTTCGTTTATTCAGGAAATCCGCCGCCCGGCAGCGATCACCGGACGGCGGCTGTCCCAAACTTACATCTTCTCCTCGATGTACTTCGCCATGTCGGCCACGGTCTTGACCTTCTCGATAGCGTCGTCCTCGACCTCGATGTTGAACTCGCTCTCCACGTCCATGACCAGCATCATGACGGACGCGCTGTCCGCGCCGAGGTCCTCCTTCAGCCTGCTCTCGGGCTTGACTTCACTTTCGCTGACGCCCAGCTGCTCGGCCACCATGCCCACGATCTTTTCCATCACCATAACGATAACCTCCTTATATTTCGGTTTTGTTTACTGTTTCACTTCGTCGCCGTCGCTCATGCTCAGGCGGGAAACGCCGTCTCGGATCATATCGACCACGCCGCCCTCGATGACGCTGCGGGCCTGACGAATCGCGCAGAAAATCGCGCGCGCGTTCGAGTTGCCGTGCGCCTTGATGACTGCGCCCTCCACGCCCAGCAGCGGCGCGCCGCCGATCTCGGTGGAATCAAAGCTCTTCTTGAGCCCGCGGAACGTGTCCTTCGCAAGAAGCGCGGCGACCTTGCCCTTCGTGGAGCCCAGCAGCCCTTCCTTGAGCAGGCCAAAGAGCATCGAGATGACGCCCTCGGTGTTCTTGAGCAGCACATTGCCCACGAAGCCGTCCGCCGCCAGCACGTCGCACTTGCCCGCGAGCGCGTCGCGCGCCTCGACATTGCCCACGAACTTGAACGGCTGCTCAAGCGCCATCTGCGCGTAGGTCTGCTGCGCCTGCTCGTTGCCCTTGGCGGCCTCCACGCCGATGTTGAGCAGGCCGACCTCCGGCTCAGCGACGCCCATGACCTTCTGGGCGTAGATGCTGCCCATCATCGCGAACTGCACGATCCACTTGGGCTTGCAATCCGTGTTCGCGCCGGAATCCAGCATCAGCATCGGCCTGCCGGGCACCGGCAGAATCGTCGCCAGCGCGGGGCGCTCGATGCCCTTGATGCGGCCGATCTTGAACATCGCGCCCGCCATCAGCGCGCCGGTCGAGCCGGCCGACACGAACGCCTCGGCCTCCTTGCGGCGCACGATGTCCATGCCGATGACGAACGTCGAATTCTTCTTCTTGCGCAGCGCCATCACCGGGTGCTCCTCGGTGGAGATGACCTCCGGCGCATCGACGACCGTCAGCCTGTCCTTCACGCTCGCGGCCGCCGTCTGATCCGCGTATTCCCCAATCGTCTTCTCGACCAGCGCCTGCGGGCCGACGAGGATGATCTCCATGTCCTTATATTCGCGCAGCGCGTCGATTGCGCCGTCCACGTTGACCTTGGGCGCAAAGTCGCCGCCCATCGCATCCACAACGATTTTCATGCTTATCCCTCCGGTTTTTCCTGTGCTTTGGGGTATTTTTTCTTTATATTATTTGACATTCGCGCGGGTGAAGGCGTACATGCCGATGCCCGCGGCGATGGCGAGGTTGAGCGAGTCGATCTTCCCGCTGTGGGGGATCAGCGTGCTCGTGCCGCAGCTGGCAAACTCGTCCGGCAGGCCGCTCGCCTCGTTGCCGAAGATCAGCGAATATTCGCCGGTGACGCTCCCCGCCGCCTGCTCAAGCGGCACCGCGCCAGTGAGCATGAACGGGAAAAGCTGCCTGTCCGGGAACTCCGCCCTGTACTGCTCAAACGTGTCAAAATGGCGCACATTGAGCGAGAACGCCGCGCCCATCGAGGCCCGCGTCACGCGCGGATCGTCGGAATCGACCGCCGGGCGGATGATGGCGATGTTGGTGAGGCCAAAGCCCAGCGCGGTTCGCAGGATCGTGCCCATGTTGCCGCTGTCGCTGGGGTGGTGCAGCACGATGTGCGGCGCGCCGTCCGCAAACACGCCCTCGGCCTTTTTGTAGACCATCGCCGCAAAGCAGTTTTCCTTTTTGGAAATCCGCTCAAGCGCCCTATCGGCGATCTCCACGCGGATGCCCGCCGCCTCGCTGGCCTGCCGCAGCGCCGCCGCGCCCTCGCTTTTCTCCGCGTGGCTGGACAAAAGCAGCCGCAGACAGCGGTCTTTTGCGTTTTTTAGGCACTCCGTCGCCGGAAAAAGCCCCGGCGCATAGGAGTAATCAAGCGATTTGTCATAGGCTTCCAGCTTGCCCATGTTCTTCCTCCTTTTGGCCGTGCGCTCAACTGCACGGTCAACCATCATGGTATTATATCAGAAATCCCGCATTTTTTCAACCGCTGCGGGCATATTCCGGCCTGACCGTTCAAATTCCGTGCGCCGTTTCGCGCCGGATTTCGGGCGATTTGTCCTTTTGGGCTCGTTTTTGCGCAGAACGAGAAAAATATAGGCCGTCAAAAATGTGTAAAAAATCCGTAATTTGTTGACTGTTTCGGTTTACCGCTTGTCATTTTCGCATTTTTCGCATATAATGACATATTGACATACGATGCCCTTCGCGCGCGTGCATCATTTGCGCCCGCCGGGCTTTTGATACCCATCGGCCTTTTAGCCGCGCACATGTGTTTTTTAAGAAAGGATTGCTTTTCATGCCCGAAACGCTGTTGAGAATCGGTCTTGACATCGGCTCCACAACGATCAAATGCGTCGTGCTGGACAGCAAGGATCAGATCATCTATTCCTGTTATGACCGCCATTTCTCCCTCATCACCCAGAAGACGCGCGACCTGCTCACGCGCCTTGACAATGAGATCGTCCACGGCCAGCCCGTGCGCCTGAGCATTTCCGGCTCGGCGGGCATGGGCCTTGCGCTCGGCTCGCACATCCCGTTTGTGCAGGAGGTCTACGCCACGAAGGTCGCGGCCGATCTCTTTCTGCCGGGCACGGACGTCATCATCGAGCTGGGCGGCGAGGATGCCAAAATCCTCTTCCTTCGGGGCACGCTCGAGGTCCGCATGAACGGCTCCTGCGCGGGCGGCACCGGCGCGTTCATCGACCAGATGGCCACCCTTCTGGCGATCACGCCCACCGAAATGAACGAAGAGGCCTCTCATGCCGAGCGCACATACACCATCGCCTCCCGCTGCGGCGTGTTCGCCAAGACCGACGTGCAGCCGCTGCTCAATCAGGGCGCCAAGCGCGCGGACGTGGCCCGCTCCATCTTCATGGCCGTGGTCAACCAGACTATCGCGGGCCTTGCGCAGGGCCGTCCCATCGAGGGCAACGTCGTCTATCTCGGCGGCCCGCTGACCTTCCTCAGCGAGCTGCGCGCCTGCTTTGACGAGGCGCTGGGCCTCAAGGGCATCTGCCCGGATCAGTCGCTGTACTTCGTCGCCCTCGGCGCGGCGCATCAATCGAGCGAATCCGTCAAGCTCTCCGAGTGCATCGAGGCCATCGACGCCTTCCACTCCACCGAGAGCTACAACGCCATGCCGCCGCTGTTTGAAAGCGAGCAGGCGCTCGCCGATTTCCGTGCGCGCCATGCCAAGGCCAAGGTCGGCCGCCGCGATCCCGCCAGCTACACCGGCGATGTTTACGTCGGCATCGACTCCGGCTCCACGACCATCAAGTCCGTCGTGATCTCCGACAAGGGCGAGCTGCTCGTCACCCGCTATCAGTCCAATTCCGGCGACCCCGTGCCGCATGTGCGCAGCTTCCTTTCCGATCTGCGCCGCGAACATCCCGATTGGGTCGTCCGCGCGGGCGCGGTCACCGGCTACGGCGAGGCCCTCATCCGCAATGCGTTCGGCGTCGATTTCGGCCTCGTTGAGACCGTCGCGCATTTCACCGCCGCGCGTGCCTTCCTGCCGGACGTCGATTTCATCATCGACATCGGCGGCCAGGACATCAAGTGCTTCAAGATTCACAACGGCGTCATCGACAACATCTTCAATGTTTACATCCTGCCTTACGCCATGTTGCCCATCATCATTCGGGTATTCCTCGA
>CALVTQ010000047.1 GCA_944362695.1 uncultured Clostridia bacterium | reverse complement strand
CATGTAGACGCGCAGCGAGGCGATGTCGTTTTCCATGCTCTTGCCCCAGATCTTCTGGGTGATGAACATGTGGGTGAGCACCTTGCCCACGTTCTGCGCGAGCAGGCAGAGCAGCTTGTACTCGATGGGCGTCAGGTGCAATTCCTCGCCCGCGAGCGTTGCGCAGCCGGTGGCGTAGTCGATGGCGAGCTGGCCGTTGGCATAGGTGCTCTGCTGCTCACCGCCGGCTTTGATGAGCGCGAGGCGGCGCTGCGTGGCGCGCAGGCGGGCGAGCAGCTCGTCCACCGAGAACGGCTTGGTGAGGTAATCGTCCGCGCCGGCGTCGAGCGCGGCGATCTTGTCGCTGTCCTCGCTGCGGGCGCTGATGACGATGATGGGCATATTTGACCAGCTGCGCACGCGGCGGATGACCTCCACACCGTCGATATCGGGCAGGCCGAGGTCCAGCAGCATGATATCGGGATTATGCGAGGCGGCGGCCATCACGGCGGCTTCGCCTGCGGTCGCGGTGATGCTCTTGTAATCCTGCGCGGCGAGCGTGGTGGTGATCAGGTTGCGCACGGGCGCGTCGTCCTCGACGACGAGAATCGTGATCTTATTCACGGGACAGACCTCCTTCGGCGGATAGCGCAGCGTCGGCAAGCGCGGGATCGAGCGGCAGGGTGAAGGCGAAGACGGCGCCGCGCGGCGTGTTATCGCGCACAGCGATCTCGCCGCCGTGGGCCTTGATGATCGCCTTGCACAGATACAGGCCGAGGCCCATGCTGCGGCGGTTGTCGGCGACGCGATGCTCGCCGGTGTAGAATTTCTCAAAAATGCGCGGCTTGTCGCTGTCCGGCACGCCGGGCCCGTCGTCGGCGACCTCAACGGCGGCATGCGCACCGTCTCTGCGCAGCGTGACGCGGATGGATGAGCCGGGCGGCGTGTATTTGACGGCATTCTCGATCAGGTTGACGATGACCTGCGTGATCAGATGCGCGTCCGCACGAACGAGCAGAAGCTCATCCTCCTGCACGACGCTCAGGCTGTGCTCACCGGCCTTGGGCGCGACATGGGCGGCGGCTTCCTCTGCGATGTCGCCCAGCAGCTCGATGGATGTGCGCAGCGTCAGGCGGCCTTCCTCGATGCGCGTGGCGGAAAGCAGGTTTTCCACAAGGCCGACGAGGTACATGCTGTCCTCGTAGATATCGGCATACAGGCGTTTGCGCGTGGCGTCGTCAAAGCCGTCGCCGTTGTGAAGAAGGCTGCTTGCGTTGCCGGAGATCGTGGTCAGCGGCGTGCGCAGATCGTGCGAGATGGAGCGCAGCAGGTTGGCGCGCAGCTGCTCGCTCTCGGCGAGGACGGCGGCGGCCTTCTTGGCGCGGTCGTTGTGATCGTTTTCAAGCGCCAAGGCGCAGGCGGCGAGGATGGAGCGGAGCATGCTCTGCTCGCTGGCGTCCGGCGGGTTTGCGCCCTGATGGATGCCGACAGCGCCGTAGAGGTGATCGCCCATGCGGATCGGGAAATAGAGGAACACGCCGGTCTGCGCGGCGTCGGATTTGAGCGAGGCATGCGCGTTTGCGCTTTCAGTGGCGGCGCCATAAGCGGGCATGGGCTGATCGGGCGCGGCGAAGGCGAGCGCCTGGGTGAACTGCCCATCCTGCCAAGGAAAGATGAGCGCGGCGCGGCCCAGCAGCTTGACGATCTGGCTGCCCGCGGCGGTGTGGATTTCGTCGCGTCCGGCGGCTTTGGACAAGAGCTGGTCGGTATCAAAGAGCACGCGCGTGCGGTGCGCGATGCGGGCAGACTGACCGGCCTGCTCCTTATAGCGCACGGCGAGCGTGGCGGTGATATAGGTCGTCAGGAACATGACGAGGAACGTGACGGGATAGCCCGTCTCGTAGGCCGTGAAGGAGAAGCGCGGCGTCGTAAACAGAAAATTGAACGCGATGACACTGATGACCGCCGAGGCGAGAGCGTAGGCCCTGTGCGTGGTGACCATGGAGGTGAGCACCACGCCGAGGATGTAGACCATGATGAGGTTGGCATCGGAAAAGCCGAGGCGCTCAAACAGCGCGCAGAGCACGGTTGCGCCCGCGAGGATGGCGGCGGATTTTGCCGCATTGCAAAGCAGGCTGCGCGGGCTCATTTCGCTTGCGCTGCGCGGGCGATAGGCGGCCCTTGCGCGCGTGTCGGGAATGATGTGGATGTCGATATCCGGCGCGTAGGCGAGCAGAAGCTCGGTGAGCGGCGGCTTGCCGAAGAAGCGCTTGCGGGCGGCGGCGCTGCGGCCCAGCACGATCTTGGTGACGCCCGACAGGCGCGCGTATTCGGCGATCAGGCTGGGCACATCGTCGCCGTAGGTCGTCTCCACCGTCGCGCCGAGCTCCATGGCGAGCTGCTGATTGGCGCGCAGGCGCTGCTTGTCCTCGCTTGATGCCGCGGCAAAATCCGGCGTCTGCACGAACAGCGCGGTCATCGGGCAATCAAACGCGCGGGCCATGCGCGCGGCCGTGCGCACGATGCGCGCATTGCTGGGCGCGGAGGACAGGCAGGCGAGGATGTGCTCGTGCTGCTTTTCTTTTTCGGCCATGCGTCCGCCTCCTCGCGTTGATATGGCTATATTGTATCACAGCGGCGCGGGCGGTTCAATCGCCGGGCGCAATCAGATTTTGAAGCACTTCTGCACGGCGCGCTCCTGACCGAGCACGAAGATGGACATTTCGTCGGTCAAAACGGTATCGGGCGAGATATTCATGTTGAGCTTGCCGTGCATGCGGATGCCCAGCACGTTGATGCCGTATTTCTTGCGGATGTCGATCTGCAGGATGGTCCTGCCGTACCAGTGCTGCGGGACGGCGAGTTCGTAGATGGAATAGTCCTCGTCGAGCTCAATGTAGTCAAGCACATGGTCGCTCGTGCAGCGGATGGCCGTCCACGCGGCGAGCTGCTTTTCGGGATAGACGACCTCGTCCGCGCCGTTGCGAAGGAGGAATTTTTCCTGCGCGCCGCGCGAGGCCCGGGCGATGACGCGGCTTGCGCCCATCTCTTTGAGCAGATTCGCCGTTTCCAGCGAGCTTTGGAAGTCGTCGCCGATGGCCACGATGCAGGCGTCGAAATTGCGGATGCCCAGCGTGGCGAGGAAGCCGGCGTTCGTGCTGTCGCCGATGATGGCGTTGGTGACATAGGGCAGCACGGTCTGCACGCGATCCTCGCTGACGTCCACGGCCATGACCTGATGGGGCATGTCGTGCAGCTTCATGGCGATGTGGCGGCCAAAGCGGCCCAGACCGATGAGCAGAACGGATTTCATAAAGATGCCTCCTTGCATGATGAAGATGAGGGATCAGCCGACGGTCAGCTTTTCCAGCGGCAGCAGCGCGCTGCGCGCGGGCTTTTGCTTGGTCGCGGCGAAGATGAGCGTGAGACCGCCGACGCGGCCGATGAACATGAGCGCGATGAGCACGATGCGCGAGAGGCTGCCAAGCTGCGGCGTGATGCCTAGGGTTAAGCCGACGGTGCCCACGGCGCTGGCGGATTCGAACAGGCAGGTGAGCAGCGGCAGGTTTTCCGCGCGGCTGATGAGCATGCCGCCCGCGAGGAACAGCGTGAGATAGAGCATGAGGATGGCACAGGCGCTGCGCACGGTTTCATGCGCGACGCGGCGGCCGAAGAACTGTGAGTGCTCGCGGCGGCCGAACACGGAGAACGCCGTGCAGAGCATGACGGCGAACGTCGTGGTCTTCATGCCGCCCGCGGTGGAGCCCGGCGAGCCGCCGATGAGCATGAGCGCGATGATGACCATCTGGCCCGTATCGGACATGGCCGTGAGATCGACGGTGTTGAAGCCCGCCGTCCTCGGCGTGACGGACTGGAAAAGCGAGGCGAGCACGCGCGTTTTGGCGGGCAGACCGGCGAATTCGAAGAAGAAAAAGTACGCCGCAGGGATGATGATCAGCAGCGCCGTGGTGAGCAAAATCACCTTGCTCTGCATGCGGTAGCGGCGGATGCGCAGGCCGTGGGCGCGCACGTCGTCCCACGTCATGAAGCCGATGCCGCCGATGGCGATGAGCGCGCAGACGGTGAGATTCACGGACGGATCGTCCACGAAATGTGTGAGCGAGGAATACGGCGCAAAGCTGCCCATCAGGTCAAAGCCCGCGTTGCAGAAGGCCGACACCGACGTGAACAGCGCCGCGAGCATGCCGTGCACCGGCCCGAATTTGCCCGCCATCGCCGGGAACAGGCACAGCGCGCCGATCAGCTCAAAGACGAGGGTCATGCGGATGATAAAGCCCGTCAGGCGCACGATGCCGCCCATCTGATGCGCGGAAATCGCCTCCTGCATGGTGCTGCGCTGCTTGAGCGATATGCGCCTGCCGGACGCCGTGAAGAACGCGACGGCGACGGTGACGACGCCCATGCCGCCGATCTGGATGAGCGCGAGGATGACGGCCTGCCCGATGGGCGACCAGTACAGCGCCGTATCGCGCACGACGAGGCCCGTCACGCAGACGGCGGATGTGGCCGTGAACAGCGCGTCAAGAAACGGCGTGTGCTCGCCCGAATCCGAGCAGACAGGCAGCGTCAGCGCGAGGCTGCCCAGCAGGATGACGAGCGCGAAACCCAGAAATATGATCTGCGATGAGGACAGAATCCGCGACGCTTTCCCCATAAAAACCTCCTTGTTTTGATGCCTGCGGCAATCGGTTTCACCTTATTATGGCATGGCATACGTAAAGCGTGTATGAGCATTGGGCCGGGGAGTATGAAGATTGCATAAAGACGGGCTTAACAGGGTCAAAAAAGACAGGCGAAAACACACGAAAAGCCACGAAAACGCATGGAAATCTTTGTCGAATTTTGAGGCCAAAAAAGTGGTAAGACGTTTGAAAAAAAGTGCGGAATTTGGTATACTAATATAGTAAGAAAATGTACGGCGGCGCTTGGCTGCGACCCGGCGCATCCGTATGAATTTCGGAGGGCATATGATCCTTCATCTGGGCGACGACGTGGCCGTACACAGCGGCGACATCATCGCGATTATCGACTTGACGGACAGCCACAGTCCGCTCACGGGCGCGATGCTCGGCGAGATCGAGCGCCAGAAGCGCGTGCTCGCCAAGAAGGGCATCAAGGCCAAGAGCGCTGTGGTCTGCGGCGGGGCGAGGCGCGCGGGCGGCACCATGGAAAACGCGCGCGTGTATCTGTCGCCCATCTCCACGGTGACGCTTGCGCAGCGCGCGGCGCGTGACGGTCTGGCCGGCATGTATCCCGAGCTGCCCGACGGCGCGGAGAGCCGCAGCGAGGAAGAAGAGGAAACGAGATAAAGGAGAAAGCATGGACAATCGCGAGAACATCGAAATCAACGATCCCGGCATGTATGACGAGAACCAAATTCAGGTTCTGGAGGGCCTTGAGGCCGTGCGCAAGAGGCCGGGCATGTACATCGGCTCCACCGACGAGCGCGGTCTGCACCACCTCGTCTATGAGATCGTGGACAACGCGGTCGACGAGGCGCTGGCGGGCTTCTGCACAGAGATCATCATCACGCTGCACAAGGACGGCTCCTGCTCGGTCGTGGACAACGGCCGCGGCTTCCCGGTGGGCATCCACCCGAAGATCGGCCGCCCGGCTGTGGAGGTGTGCCTGACGATCCTGCACGCGGGCGGCAAGTTCGGCGGCGGAGGATATAAGGTCTCCGGCGGCCTGCACGGCGTCGGCGCGTCGGTGGTGAACGCGCTTTCCAAGCACTTGCAGGTCAACGTCTATCAGGACGGCAAGATCTATCAGCAGGAATACGAGCGCGGCAAGGTGCTCTACGACCTGAAGGTTGTGGGCGAGACCGACCGCACCGGCACGACCATCCGCTTCTGGCCGGACGTGAAGGACGCCGGCGACGAGAACCACGAGGGCATCTTTGAGACCGGCGATTTCCAGTATGACACGCTCAAGACGCGCTTTCGCGAAATGGCGTTCCTCAACCGCGGCATCCGCATCGTCTTCCGCGACGAGCGCGGCGACGAGGCGAAGGAGCGCGTGTTCCACTACGAGGGCGGCATCAGCGAGTTCGTCAAATATATCAACAAAAAGAAAGAGGTTCTCTTCCCGGAGCCGATCTACATCAGCGGCATGAGCGGCACGACGATGGTCGAGGTCGCCATGCAGTACAACGACTCCTATTCCGAGAACATCTTCACATTCGTCAACAACATCCACACGCCCGACGGCGGCACGCATATGGCGGGCTTCTCGATGGCCATCACGCGCGTGGTCAACGACTACGGCAGAAAGCACAACATCCTCAAGGCCAACGACGCCAACCTCACCGGCGACGACGTGCGCGAGGGACTGGCGGCCATTGTGAGCGTGAAGCTCGAGGACCCGCAGTTCGAGAGCCAGACCAAGAGCAAGCTGGGCAACAGCGAGGTGCGCACCATCGTCAATCAGCTCGTCGGCCAGCAGTTCGCCACGTATTTGGAGGAGAACCCGCAGAACGCGAAGGCGATTCTCGACCGCTGCCTGTCCGCTTCCCGCGCGAGGGAGGCCGCGCGCAAGGCACGCGAGCTGACCCGCCGCAAGACGGTTCTGGAGAGCGCGAGCCTGCCGGGCAAGCTGTGGGACTGCTCCGAGCGCGACCCCAAGAAGTGCGAAATCTTCCTGGTCGAGGGCGACTCGGCAGGCGGCTCCGCGAAAAAGGGCCGCGACCGCCACTTCCAGGCCATCCTGCCTCTGCGCGGCAAGATCCTGAACGTGGAAAAGACGCGCCTTGACCGCGTGCTCGCCAATGAGGAGATCAAGGCCATGATCACGGCCTTCGGCTGCGGCGTGGGCGAGGATTTCGATATCTCCAAGCTGCGCTACGACCGCATCGTCTGCATGACCGATGCCGACGTTGACGGCAGCCACATCCGCATTCTGATGCTGACGTTCTTCTATCGCTACATGCGCCCGCTGATCGAGCAGGGCCACGTCTACGCCGCGCAGCCGCCGCTGTACAAGGTCACCTACAACAAGCAGGAGCGCTACTGCTACAGCGATCTGGAGCTTGACCGCGTGATGACGGAGATCGGCCGCGACAAAAAGCCGGACGTGCAGCGCTACAAGGGCCTGGGCGAAATGAACGCCGAGCAGCTCTGGGACACGACGATGGACCCGGCCAAGCGCACGATGCTGCGCGTGACGGTCGAGGACGCCATCGCCGCCGACGAGATCATGTCGCTGCTGATGGGCGAGAAGGTCGAGCCGCGCCGCGAATTCATCGAGCAGAACAGCAAGCTCGTGCTCGACCTTGACATCTGATGACGCATCGGATGAAGCGGACCGCCTCCGACGCGCGGAGGCATGAGGAAGGAGACAGAGAGTTTGGATTTTAAGGATAATCTGCCGGGCAACACGGCGGACCTCGACCGCATTCGCCCGATAGACCTCGAGCA
>CALVTQ010000046.1 GCA_944362695.1 uncultured Clostridia bacterium | reverse complement strand
GTAACCCTTTGTTCAACAAGCCCCTGTTCCAATTATTGACCAAGTAGCCGCGAAATGTCCGTGACTTCAGGCACGGACTAAGAAGCGGCGGGGGTAGAGAGCAAACGCTGCGAGTTTTTGGATGATGCGAAACGCAGTGGGTTGCGCGGGAAGCCCTCTCCGTCAGCCTGCGGCTGCCACCTCATCCGGGGAACCTTATAGTCGCGCCCTGCGGTCGCTCGTTAAGGTTCCCGACGCTCCGCCTGCCTTCATCCGCCACTGGCGGCGGCAGGCTCCGGTCCCAGAGGGAGAGGCAAGTGGGGACGGGGCTTTGCGTTTCGCTTTACGGGGACAAATGAACGCCGTGCAATGTTCACAAAAGTGTCATCGCCAGCGCGAACGCGCGCCTCGCCGCCCATCCCCCAAACCCATATCATATCCATTATAATCAAGGGGCCGCCGGGCGTCAAGCCGGGCAAGCCCCTCTTTTCATATGCGGTGCGGCGCGTCAGAGAATCGCCCGCAGCGTCAGCGCGCAAAGCAGCTCACGCGGGAAGGACGCGAGCACGCGCACCGTCAGCGCGTTGAACAGCTTGCCCTGCAAAAGCAGATGATACAGGCACGCGATGATGAGCCGCCGGTCGGGCTGGGGCGCGGTAAAGAGCACGCCGATGCGCCCGCCCAGCAGCGAATCGAGCATCGACTCGGCCTTATCAAGCGGCAGGTTCATGCGGATGGCGTCGACAAAGCGCGCGAATGTGAAGACCTGCGCGGGCTCGACGGCGGCGATTTCGGCGCACAGCTCGCACGCGCGCAGGAAGTAGTCGATGGCGTCCGCGCCGGGGGCGAGGCCGTCCTCGAGCACGCCGAAGAGCTGGCCGCCGTCGCGGGCGGTGAGCGCGCCGGTCGATTGCAGGATGGCCTCGATCTTGGAGAGCTGGACGATGAAATCCGTCGCGCGGGCATAGAGCGCCTGCGCGTCGCCGGTCTCGAAGGCGTATTTCGTGCCGCGCAGACGGCCAAAGGCGCGCATCACGTCGTTATAGCCCAGAATCCGGTTCTTCGCCGAGCGCGCCGCGTCAAAGCCCAGCAGCGAGCCCAGCGGATGCGACGCGCGGATGTAGGTGACGTTCGGGCGGCGGTCGTATTGCTCGTGGGAGCGGTGCTTGCCGATGTCGATGGCGATGACGTGGCGCGCGCCGCCGCGCAGGGCCGTGCCCACGGGCGTGTTGTCGCAGAAGCCGCCGTCGATGTAGCGCTCTGCGCCGATGGCGGTCATCGGGAAGAACGGGAAGCACGACGCGCTCGCCATCAGCCATCTGTGCAGGCTGCCGGGCTCCATGTCCGCCAGGCTCTTTTCGACCATCGTCATCGCGGGGAAGCGCGTGGTCACCAGCGAAAAGCGCACGGGGCTGCGGCGCAGGGCGTCCTCGTCGACATTGCGCTCGAGCAGCTCGCGGAAGGGCGCGGTGTCCATGCCCTTTGTGTGCGCGTAGTTCTTGACGAAATCCAGCAGCTTGTCGGGGTGGTCGAACAGCGCCTCGACGTCGTCGGGGACGATGCCCTCGACATTGGCCACGACGTCGCTCAGCGAGATGTTCTCCCACAGCGCGGCGGCGGTGTCCATGCGCCCCTGCGCGTACATCGCGGCATTGAGCGCGCCGACCGACACGCCGCAAACGGTCATCGGGCGGATGCCCAGCGCGTCGAGCGCCTCGATCGCGCCGATCTCATACGCGCCCTTTGCGCCGCCGCCGCCGAGCACGAGCGCGGTCTCCGAGGGGATCAGACGGAGCATGGTATCACTTCATTTCCTGATGGGATTTGGTGGATGCGCGATGTAAAAGCCCGCTGCCCGGCCGGCGTGATGATGCGAGCGTGGGCAGCGGGTTGGGTATGCGGGGTTACGGGCTTGCGCCCGGATACGGGGTTTATTCGCGTTCCTCGATCGTGGCGAGATCGACGATCATCTCCGCCGTCTTTTCGACGCCCATCAGCTTGCTGTTGATGCACACGTCGTAATTCTGCGCCTTGCCCCACTTCATATCCGTATACCGGAAATAGTGGTTGCCGCGCTCCTTGTCGCTGGTGGCGATGGTCTTCCTCGCCGTCGCCTCGTCGATGCCGTGCAGCGCCATCATCCGCTCCACGCGGTACTCAAGCGGCGCATGAATGAACACATTGATCGTGTTCGGCCTGCCCGCGAGGATGTAGTCCGCGCACCGGCCCACGATCACCGCGCTCTCCTTGGCCGCGATGTCGCGGATCACCTGCGCCTGCGAGATGAAGATCGACTCGCTCAGCGGCAGATACGACCCCGCGAAGAATCCGCTCGAGTACGCCGCGCTCGCCGCCAGATTCTGCATCAGGCTCGAGCGCACGCGCTGCTCGTTATGCATGATAAATTCCGGCGACAGACCGCTCTTCTCCGCCGCAAGCTGTATGATCTCCTTGTCGTAATACCCGATGCCCATCTTTTGTGCCACGGCCTTGCCGATCTGGCGGCCGCCCGAGCCGACCTCGCGTCCGATGGTGATGATAAGCGGATTCTTGCTCATAAACTCAACCTCCTTCAGGTGCTGCGTGGGGAGCGCGCCGCGACGGGCCGCCCCTGTGTCTGTCTATATTATATCACATTTTGGGGCTCGGGGAAGGATGAAATTTTTTGACCCCTCCCCGCCTGCATTTTGGCGCGGTTATCCCTTTTTGGGGCTATGCAGAGCGCCCTGTTTTTTGCTATAATATAAAGAGGTATACCGTCAAACCGGCCTCGCCAATGACTGCAATGGATTTCGGGTGAACATATGCTGTTTAATTCGTTTGAATATCTCATCTTCTTCCCCGTCGTCACGCTCGTCTATTTCCTCATCCCCGGCAAGGTGCGCTGGGTTTGGCTGCTGGTGATGAGCTATTTCTTCTATATGAACTGGAACGCGGAATATGCGCTGCTCATGGCGGCCTGCACGGTCGTGACATACGGCTGCGCGCTGCTCATCGACCGGTTCACGGACAAAAAGCCGCGAAAGCGCGTGCTCATCGGCGGCATTGTCTTCAACATCGGCCTGCTGGCGTATTTCAAATACACGGGCATGTTCCTTGACATCGCCCAGCGCCTGTGCAGCCTGTTCTCGATTCCGCTCAGCGTGCCGCGCGTGTCGATCCTGCTGCCCGTGGGCATCAGCTTCTACATCTTCCAGGCGCTGTCCTACATGATCGACGTATACAAAAAGCGCGTGAAGCCGGAGCGCAACCTGTTCAAATACGCGCTGTTCGTCTCCTTCTTCCCGCAGCTGGTCGCCGGCCCGATCGAGCGCAGCAGCCGCCTGCTCAAGCAGGTCGCCGTGCCGCACGAGTTCGACTGGAAGCGGGCGCGCGACGGTCTGCTCATCATGCTGCTGGGCTTCTTTGAAAAGGTCGTCATCGCCGACCGCGCCGCGATATACGTCAATGCGGTCTACGGCAACTGGGTGAGCAGCTCCGGCTGGCAGATCGCCCTTGCGACCGTCGTCTTCGCGATTCAGGATCTGTGCGACTTCGCGGGCTATTCCCACATCGCCATCGGCTCGGCCAAGGTGCTGGGCATCAACCTCATGACGAACTTCCGCCAGCCGTACTTTGCGCACTCTGTGCAGAACTTCTGGGCGCGCTGGCACATCTCGCTCTCCACGTGGTTCCGCGATTACATCTACTTCCCGATGGGCGCGGGGCGCGGCAGCGCGTTTAAGAAGTCCTTCAACATCATCACGGTCTTCACCATCAGCGGCCTATGGCACGGCGCGGCGCTCAAATACGTCGCGTGGGGCGCGCTCAACGGCGTTTTGCAGGCCATCGAGGGGCTGATTCCGCCGCCCAAGCCGGGCAAGCGGCGCGTCCCGATGATCGTGAGCATCCTGTGGACGAACTGCCTGATTCTGGTGACGATGCTCATCTTCCGCGCCAGCAGCTTCATGACCGCCATCAGGATGCTCATCCGCATCCCGACGCACTGGGCGGCGCCCGCATTGGCGACGGGCTTTTCGACCCCGCAGGCCGTCGTGCTGCTCATCACGTCGCTGGCGCTCTTTGCCATCGAGCTGATCCACGAGAAGCAGTACACGCTCACGGAGCTGACCGACGCGCATTGTCCGGCGCTCGTGCGCGGGGCGCTGTATCTGGCGGTCGTGATGGTCATCGCGATATTCGGCGTATGGGGGCCGGGATACAGCGCGCAGGCGTTCATCTACTTCCAGTTCTGATCGCTTGACAATTTCTGCGCGTCTGATACAATAAAAAGGAGGCGCGGACTTTCCGTGCCGCACATTGAAAAACAATTCTGAAAAGGAGATACGATTATGACTTTTGATAAGCTCAAGGAGATCATCACGGCGACCGTCAACTGCGACGAGGCGAATGTCCTCCCCGACGCGATGCTCGTGCCGGACGTGTGCAAGGACAGCCTGGACACCGTCGAGCTCTCCGTGGCGCTGGAGGACGCGACCGGCGTGAACGTGCCGGACGACCTGATGGCGACCTTCCGCACGGTGAACGACCTGTTTGCCTACCTCAATAAGCATGGCGCTTGATGCACTGACCGCGCGCGAGCGGCTTGACGCGACATTTGACGCGGGGACGATGCAGCCGCTCTTTGCGCAGATCATGGGCCACGACCCGCTCGCCTTCCCCGGCTACATGGACAAGCTCGCCGCGCAGCAGCAAAAGACCGGCATGGTCGAGGCGCTGCTGTGCGCGCAGGGCGAGATTTGCGGCATGCGTGCGGTCGTCTGCGTGCTGGACGGCGGCTTTTTCATGGGCAGCATGGGCACGGCCGTGGGCGAGATGGCGGCGCGGGCGATTGAGTTCGCGCGGGACAACGCCCTGCCGCTGGTGATCTTCAGCGCATCGGGCGGCGCGCGCATGCAGGAGGGCATCCTCTCGCTCATGCAGATGGCCAAGACCGCGGCGGCGATCGAGGATTTCAAGGCGCGAGGCGGGCTGTACATCAGCGTGCTCACGCACCCGACGACAGGCGGCGTCATCGCCAGCTTCGCGAGCCTTGGCGACATCATGCTCGCCGAGCCGGGCGCGCTCATCGGCTTTGCGGGCCCGCGCGTCATCGAGCAGACCATCGGACAGACGCTGCCCGAGGGCTTCCAGCGCAGCGAGTTTCAGCAGGCGCACGGCTTTGTGGACCGCATCGTCACGCGAGACGAGATGAAGGCGGTGCTCGCGCAGCTTCTGCGGCTGCACGGCTATGGCAAAGGGGGTGCGCGCGCGTGATCCGCGATACGCTGTCCGAGCTCGAGTCGCTGGAAAAGGCGATGGAGCATGCGGACGAGGAGGAGCTCGGCGCGCTGAGCATCCGGCGCGCGGCGCTTTTGACCGGCCTTGCGAACCTGACCCCTGTGGATCGGGTCTTTTTGGCGCGCCATCCGCGCAGGCCGAGGATCGACGACATCATTTCCGCGCTGTGCACGGACTTTTTTGAGCAGCGGGGCGACCGCCAATGCCGCGAGGACGCGAGCATACTGGGCGGCATCGCGCTGTATCACGGCAGGCCGGTGACGGTCATCGGCCACCGCAAGGGCCACAGCATCGAGGAAAACATGGCCTGCAATTTCGGCATGCCGGGGCCGGAGGGCTACCGCAAGGCGCAGCGCATCATGCGCGCGGCGGAGAAATTCGGCAGGCCGGTTCTGACCTTCATCGACACGCCGGGCGCGTATCCGGGCATGGAGGCCGAGGAGCGCGGGCAGGGCGAGGCCATCGCATCGAGCATCGCGCTCATGAGCCGCCTTCGCGTGCCGGTGATCGCCGTTGTGACCGGCGAGGGCAACAGCGGCGGCGCGCTCGCCCTGGGCGTGGCCGACGAGGTGCTGATGCTCGAAAATGCGTATTACGCGGTGCTCAGCCCCGAGGGCTTTGCGAGCATCCTCTGGAAGGACCCGGCGCGGCGCGACGAGGCCTGCGGCGTGATGAAGCTGACGGCGGGCGAGCTATACGATTTCGGCGTGGTGGACGGCGTGATCCCCGAGCCGGTGGGCGGCGCGCAGCGTGACGCGCAGGCGGTCTATCGCGCGATGGACGAGGCGATTTCCTCCGCGCTCACAAAGCTGGACGGCCTGACCGGCGACGAGCTGGTCGCCCGGCGATACGACAAATACAGGCGCATGGCCCCTGTGACATAAGGAGTAAGGAACATGAACGGACTGCGGCTGATCGGCACGGGGCGCGCGCTCCCGGCGAAGATTTACGACAACGACGCCATGACGGCGTTTGTGGACACGAGCGACGAATGGATCACGTCGCGCACGGGCATCCGCCAGCGCTATTTCAGCGGCGAGGGCGAGACGACGAGCGGCCTTGCCATCGAAGCGGCGAAAAAGGCGCTTGACAACGCGGGCATCGCGCCGGAGCAGATCGACTGCGTGCTCGTGGCGACGAGCTCGGGCGAGACGGTCATGCCCAGCATGGCGTGCATCGTGCATCACGCGCTGGGCCTTCGCGCGGACATCCCGGCGATGGACGTGGGCGCGGCGTGCGCGGGCTTCCTCTATGCGGCGGACATGGCGCGCGCGCTGCTTCTGGCGCACGGCGGGCATTACGCGCTGGTCATCGGCGCGGAGCAGATGAGCAAGCTGCTTGACATGAGCGACCGCAACACGTGCGTGCTCTTCGGCGACGGCGCGGGCGCATGCGTATTCGCCCTCGAGCCGGACGCGGAATACGAGAGCGTCTTCGGCGTGCGCGGGGACATGGCGATCGTCGCGGGCGGCCCGCGGCGCGAGCAGCCGATGGCGATGGAGGGGCAGGCGGTCTTCCGCTTCGCCGTGACTGCCATCCCGCAGAGCGTGAACGCGCTGCTGGAAAGGTCGGGCAAAACGCTCGAGGAGGTCGACTGGGTCGTCTGCCATCAGGCGAACCAGCGCATCATCGACGCGAGCGTGCGCCGTCTGGGCGTGCCTGCGGAGAAATTCTACAAGAACCTCGACCGGTACGCCAACACGAGCGCGGCGAGCATCCCGCTGGCGCTCGACGAGATGCGCGAGAGCGGCAAGCTGACAAGCGGCATGCGCGTGATCATGGTCGGCTTCGGCGCGGGCCTGACATGGGCGGGCATGATGATCCGCGCGTAAGGGGGGCGAGTTCATGAAACTGGCATTTCTTTTCGCCGGTCAGGGCTCGCAGCGCGCGGGCATGGGCCGCGATTTATACGAAGCATACCCGGCGTTCCGCGCGGCATTCGACGCGGCGGCGCTCGATTTCGACCTCAAAAAGGTCTGCTTTGACGACCCGGACGGCGTGATCAATCTCACGCAGTACACCCAGCCATGCATGGTCGCCTTTGCTGCGGGCGTGACGGCTGTGCTGCGCGAGAAGGGGATCGTGCCCGAATACGCGGCGGGCCTGAGCCTCGGCGAATACAGCGCGCTGCACGCGGCGGGCGTGTTTGACGCGGGGCAGGCCGTCGAGCTGGCGGCCTATCGCGGCGCGGCGATGGCGAAGGCGAGTGAAGGCATCGAAAGCGCGATGGTCGCGGTGCTGATGCTCGCGGAGGACAAGCTGCAGGCCTGCTGCGAGGAGGCGGGCAGGGACGGCGGCGTCGTCAAGATCTGCAATTACAACTGCCCCGGACAGCTCGTCATCGGCGGCGAGAAGGCGGCGGTCGCGCGCGCGACGGAGCTGGCAAAGGCTGCGGGCGCGAGGCGCTGCCTGCCGCTTCGGGTCAGCGGGCCATTCCACACGCCACTGATGGAGCCTGCGGCCAAGGCGCTCGAGACGCGGTTTGAGACCGAGCGGTTCGGCGCGATGCAGTTCCCGGTGATCTTCAACTGCACGGGCGATATGATGCAGGAAGGGCAGAGCGTGCCGGGGCTGCTGATCCGGCAGGTCAAGGAGAGCGTGCGCATGGAGGCGACCATCCGCAGGCTCGCGTCGCTTGGCGTGGACACGGTCGTCGAGATCGGGCCGGGCAAAGCGCTCAGCGGGTTTGTGAGCAAGACCGTCGGAAGCGCGATGGCCTGCTATGGCGTGGAGGATTGCGCGACGCTGGAGGCGGCTGTCGAAAAACTTTCGTAAAACAGGCGGGAAGCGTACCGGGCTGCGATGCGGCGAACGTGCCGTACCCCAGAGCATAAAACACATGCGGAGCTTTTGACGAAGCTCCGTTTTTTGCACCCGCCGCGCGGCCTTTCCTTCCTATATAAAAGAAAGACCGCACCGCGCGATGCCCAACCGCTTGCCAGAACGGGCGGCGTGGTGTACAATGAGGCGGGGCAGTCCCCCAAATCATGATGATGAAAGCGGAGCATATCTTGGCAGGAAAGCGTTACAATAAAAGGAAAAAGCCCGGCATCCTCGCGCGCATGGCGGACGCGCTGCTGACGCTGATCGACCGCATATGCGAGGGCATCGGCTGCGGCTTTGCGGCGCTCATGCGCGGCATCGGGCGCGGGCTTTGGTGGATCGTGAAGATGATCGCGCGGGGCGTGTGGCTGGCGCTGCGGGCGCTCGCGATGCCGTTTGCGTTCGCGTTTCGCAAGCTCGGCGGGAAGCGGCGGCGCGCGAGGCAGTGCCTGCGGCTGACCGGCGAGGAATTTGAGCACTATTTCGCAAAGGTCCTCGAGGACAACGGCTTTCAGGAGGTCGAGGTCACGCGGGCGAGCGGCGATCAGGGCGTGGACATCCTCGCCGAGCGGAACGGGCGCACATACGCCATACAGTGCAAGAACTACGCCGGGGCTGTGGGCAACGCGGCGGTGCAGGAGGCCTACGCGGGCGCGCAGTTCTACGGCTGCGACGTGGCGGCGGTCGTCTGTCCGGGGACGTTCACGTATGCCGCGCGCGAGCTGGCGAAGGGGACGGGCGTGGTGCTCTGGGACGGCGAGCGCCTTGAGCGCATGATGCGCATCAGCGGGCGAAAGCCGAAGCATGAAATTGCTTGACAAAACGGAACAATTCGGGTATGATAGCCATGCACGATCCGCAGCGAAGGGGTTGGCAGCCCGGAGCGGACGTACAGAGATGAATAAAAAAAGAGGATGTGCCCGCGCGGCGCGTCAACAAGGGTGGAACCGCGGAAGATGATCTTTCGTCCCTTGAATCACGGCGGAGTGTCCATGATTCGGGGAACATGAATCTCCGCGGTTCTTTGTATGCGTGTTACCCTGCGCCCGCACATTTGGGCATGGGAGAGCACGCCGGTGGGCGAATGTTTGCACGAGCAGACCGGCGGGCAGGACGCGCAGCCATCCCCCAAATAAAACGTAACCCAAAGAACAATACATGAAGCGTATTGGAAGGAGAGAATTCAAGTGGCGAAGGTTCAGAATGACATGATGGACAAGCTGGTCGCGCTGTGCAAGGGCCGCGGCTTCATCTTCCCGGGCAGCGAGATCTACGGCGGTCTGGCGAACTCGTGGGACTACGGCCCGCTGGGCGTGGAGTTCAAGAACAACG
>CALVTQ010000045.1 GCA_944362695.1 uncultured Clostridia bacterium | reverse complement strand
TCATCGAGCGCGGCACGAAGTACGTGTTCCGCACCGAGGATAAGATCATCAAGGAATTCAAGCCCGGCTATCCCAAGAGCGCCGTGCTCAAGGAAGCGTTCAACCATGCGCTGGCCGAGGAGACGGGTCTGCCGGTGCCGGAGCTGCTGGCCGTGGAGAACGTGGACGGCGGCTGGTCGCTGATCATCAGGAACATCCCCGGCCGCACGATGGCCGAGGCGATGGCGGCGGAGCCGGAGAAGCTCGAGGAATACATGGAGCAGTTCGTGGAGCTGCAGAGCAGCATCCATAAGATGAGCTGCAAGCAGATGGGCCGCCTCAAGGACAAGCTCAACGCGCAGATTTCTTCCCTGCGCGACGAGCTGGACGCCACCGTGCGCTATGAGCTGCATGTGCGCCTGGAGAACATGAAGCGCCACACCAAGATGACGCACGGCGACTTCAACCCGAGCAACGTGATCCTGGGCGACGACGGCAAGGTCTACATCATCGACTGGGCGCACGCCGCGCTGGGCAACGCCTCCGCCGATGCCGCGACGACCTACCTCCAGTTCGCGCTCGAGGACCAGAAGAAGGCCGATATGTACCTCAAGATGTTCTGCAAGAAGAACGATATCGCGATTCAGTATGTGCAGAAGTGGCTGCCGATCGTGGCCGCGGCGCAGATGACCAAGAAGCATGGCGCGGAGAAGGAGTTCCTCATGCGCTGGGCCGACGTCGTCGAGTTCGAGTAAGCAGAGCTGCTTTAGAGGCGCGAAGCGAAGAAGGGTGCAGGGACTGGTCCCTGCTGGGGTCGAGGGGCAAAGCCCTCGCAGGGTTTGGGACAGAGTCCCAACGTAACCCCCAAAAAGGCGAGGCCTTCCCCAAATGCCGTCAGGGAGCGAAGCGTTACCTGACGGGTTCAGAGAGAATAAGCCCCGGTTCGCGCCAACCCCGTAACCCCCGTAACCCCCGTAACCCCCGCACCCCATACCCCATAACAATACGTTCATTGGTAACCTAACCTCATACAACCCCCGCCCCGCGTGCGAGTTCACCTGCTCCGCGCGGGGCGGGGTGTTTTTTTGGGGAAAAGGGCTTTGCGGTCGCCCTTTCCAAACCTTCGCACTCTTGTGGAAACTGAGGTTTTAACGGGTAAACAGAATGATGTGTTAGGGAAAACGTTGGAGCTCTGCTCCAAACCTCGCCAAAGGGCTTTGCGGTCGCCCTTTGGAAACCTTCGCGCCCCAAACTCGAAAGGTTTTATGGAAGAAGTTTTTTAGTGGTGAGCGAGAATTTGAGCTCTGCTCCAAAGCCTGACCAACGGACAATTTCAAGAGAAGGTCAAATACCAAGCCGCTGCATCCCTTGCAATACCCCACATTTTACGATATCATATATACGATATCATATATATATATATATATATAAAGATGAAAGGGGGACGCGGCCGTGCGCATCGCCGTGGTCGACGACGAGCGGACGATCCGCGAACAGATCGCCGCGTATGTCCGCCGGTATGCAGAGGAAAAGCAGACCGCCATTGAGGTGACGGCGTTTGCGTCCGCCGATGCGCTGCTCGCGGACTATCACAGCCAGTTCGATGTCGTGCTGATGGACATCGAGATGCAGGGGACGGACGGCATGACCGCCGCCGAACGGCTGCGCAGGATCGACCGCGACGCCGTGCTCATCTTCATCACGAACATGGCGCAGTACGCCATCGCCGGATATGCCGTGCGGGCGCTTGACTATCTGCTCAAGCCGGTGACGTATGAGACGCTCGCCTTCAAGCTCGGGCGCGCGGAGGCCGAGGTGCGCATGCGCGCAGGACGCGCCGTGCTGCTGCGCGTGGGGAGCGACAGCTATCGCCTGAGCAGCCGCGAGATCGTGTAATTCGAGAGCCAGCGGCATACGCTCGTGTGCCATGCGCTGTCGGGCGATATCGCCATGCGCGCGACGATGAAGTCCGCCGAGGAGATGACGAGCGGCCTGCCGTTCTCCAAATGCAACCAGTGCTACCTCGTCAACCTCGCGTTCGTGCGCGCGGTCGAGGGGTATTCGCTGCTGCTGACGGCGGGCGGACCGCTGGAGATCAGCAGGAGCAGAAAGACGCCGTTCCTCGACGACTATGCCAAATATCTGGGAGGGCAGACGCGATGATCGCTTGGCCGACGCCGCTGGAAATCTTCGAGGAGCTGCGCTTCGCGGCGGAATTGCTCGCGGCGGAGCTGCTGTTCGCGCTGCCGTTCGCCAAAAAGAAGGCGGGCTGGCTGATGCGCTGCGCCGTGGGGTTCGCGCTGCTGCTCGGCGCGGCGCAGCTGTACTTCCTCTGGCCCAAGGGGACGCTTGAAGACGGGCTGCCGGGGCTGGATATGTGCGCGTATCATGTGATGTGGTACAGCGGCATCATCGTGCTCTCGCTCGCGTGGCTGAAAATGTGCTTCAACGTCGGGCTGTGCGATTTGATCTTTTTGGGCATCATGGGCTACGCCGCGCAGCACATCGAATACGCGCTGTGCAATGAGCTGCTGGCGATGGCGCTTTTTCCAAAGCTGCCGGAGAATCTGCCGCTGTACACCGCCGTGTGCATCGTCACGTGCGCGGCGTGCTATGCGCTGATCTGGCGATGCTTCGCGAGGCCATTGCGCGGGCAGCAGGGCGAGGTGTTCCGGGGGAGCAAGCGGATATTCGCGCTCTTCACCGTCATGCTCGTGGTGCTCGTGGGCGCGTGCTTCGCCGAGCAGCATCTGTTCCGCTTCACGCAGGCGTATTTCAGCGGCGTGATCGTGCTGCTCGATGTGCTCGTGTGCCTGCTGATTCTGATGATCTTCTCCAGCGCGGGGCGCAACAGCAGGCTCTATCAGACGCAGACCATGCTCACGCAGATGCTCGCCGAGCGGCAGAGGCAATACGAGATGAGCCGCGACACCATCGCCGTCATCAACCAGAAATGCCACGACCTGCGCCATCAGGTGCAAGCGCTGCGGCAGATGAGCGCGCCGGAGCAGGCGGCGTTTTTGGATGACATCGAGGACAGCGTGCGCCGGTATGACGCGATGTTCGCCACGGGGAACGAGGCGCTTGACACGCTGCTCACCGAGAAGCAATACGCATGCCAGAAGGAGGACATACAGCTCACATGCGTGGCCGACGGGCGGCTGCTGGCGATGCTCAGCGCGCCGGACCTGTACGCGCTGCTGGGCAATGCGCTGGAAAACGCCATCGAGTGCGTGCGCAAGTATCCGCCGGAAAAGCGGATGATTTCCGTGCAGATCGCGGGGCATGAGCGTTTCGCGTTGATCCGCGTGACCAACTACTTCGAGGGCGCGCTGAATATGGAGGACGGCCTGCCCAGGACGACGAAGGACGACGCGCGATACCACGGCTTCGGCATGCGCGGGATGCGGATGGTCGCCCAAAAATACGGCGGGACGATGAGCGCCGGGCAGGACGGAAGCGCGTTCATCGTCAGTGTGCTGATCCCGGCGGGCGAGCGCGGAAAGACCGGCGAATGACGCGGTATCATGAGGATGGAAAGAGGAATATCCCGGAGAGGCGGCGCGAAGAAGGCGTATCAAAAGGCCGCGGACGCCGGGAATCAGGACGCCGCAAAGGCGCTCAAGCGCATGGGCGGTCTGCTCGGCAGGCTGTTCGGATGACGGACATCGAGCATACAAAAAAACGGGACGTGCGGAGGGAAACCGCGCGTCCCTTTTGCATGGGGAAAGCGGCGGCGCGCCGATTGTGCCGCTTTTTCGACGGATTATGCCAAAGCGGTTGAAAAGAAACTTTGTGTCGTTATGATAAAAACATCGGCCCGCAATGAGGCAATATTGCGGAAGGGCGGGGCAATCCGCCGAAGAAAACGAAGGAGAAAGAGAGGGTTTTCATGAAGAACAAGGCAAAGACGGCCATGAGCAAAAAGAAGGCCGCCGTGCTGCTGGCGTTGATCCTTGTGGTCTGCGCGGCGCTGATCGTGGGCAATGTGTACGCGAACAAGTACAGCCCGATCATCACGACCTTCCTGGGCCACAAGAGCTACGAGGTCAAGGCGGGCGCGGGCGAGGAGGACACCGAGTACTTCCCGCGCGTGTTTGACACCGAGGAGGAGCGCCTGCTCGCCGACGCGGCGGCCGCGCGCATGACCGCGACCGAGGCCTTCGTCCTGCTCAAGAACGAGAACGAGGCGCTGCCGATGGCCAAGGAGAGCAGGGTGACGCTGTTCGGCGTGAGCAGCGCGTCCATCCTCTACGGCGGCGGCGGCTCCGGCGCTGTGGACACGACGACCGCGCCGAGCCTGAAGGCTGCGCTCGAGGAGGGCGGCTTTGAGGTCAACCCGACGATGTGGAATTTCTACACCACCGGCGCGGCGAAGGACATCCGCATGGACGTGGCCGACATGGCTGGAACGGGCCGCTACGTCATCCATGAGGCCAGCCCGAGCATGTTCACAGCGACCGAGGAGGCGAGCTTTGCCGATTACGGCGATGCGGCCATCGTGACGTTCGCGCGCTCCGGCTCCGAGAGCAGCGACATTCCGACCGTGTACGACGAGAGCTACATGCAGGCCATGGACATTCAGGGCTTCATGGGCAGCGTGCACTCCGACCCACTGGAATCCCCGGAGGATCTGGGCAGGCACTACCTCGAGCTGACGCACAACGAGGAGGAGCTGCTGCGCTATGTCTCCGGCAAGTTCGACAAGGTCATCG
This sequence comes from uncultured Clostridia bacterium, assembly GCA_944362695.1. Lineage (GTDB taxonomy): Bacteria > Bacillota > Clostridia > Christensenellales > Aristaeellaceae > Ventricola. Next base: position 22,223 of record CALVTQ010000045.1, on the reverse strand, counting down.
TGCTGATTAACTCCGGCAATGCGATGGAGCTGAGCTTCCTTGACAAAGAGGAGTTCGGCGTGGACGCCTGCATGTGGATCGGCAACCCCGGCCAGGACGGCCTGAACGCGCTGGGCGATCTGCTCAACGGCACGGTTTCCCCGTCCGGCAGAACCGTCGATACCTATGCCTATAACCCGCTGGGCGCGCCCGCCGTGCAGAACTTCGGCGATATGCGCATGACCGGCGCGGACGGCGCGATTCACGACATGTACGTCGTGTATCAGGAGGGCATCTACGTCGGCTATAAGTATTACGAGACGCGCTACGAGGACACCGTGCTCGGCCTGGGCAACGCGGGCGCAAACGTGGGCGTGACCGCCGATGGCGCGGCGGGCTGGAATTACGCCGACGAGGTGCAGTTCCCGTTCGGCTACGGCCTCTCCTACACGACGTTCAGCCACGCGCTCGCGAGCAGCAGCTATGACGAGGCGAGCAAGACGTACAATTTCGAGGTGACCGTCACCAACACGGGCGACGCGGCGGGCAAGGAGGTCGTGCAGATCTACGCGCAGACGCCGTACACCGACTATGACAAGCAGAACGGCGTGGAGAAGGCCGCCGTGCAGCTCGTGGGCTTCGGCAAGACGCAGGAGCTTGCGCCGGGCGCGAGCGAGATCGTGAAGATCAGCGTGAGCCGCGAGGAGCTCAAGGCCTACGACGCGAACGGCAAGGGGACGTACATCCTCGAGGCGGGCGATTACTACTTCACCGCCGCGAAGGACGCGCACCACGCGATCAACAACGTGCTCGCTGCGAAGGGCGCGACGGGCATGGACGGCGAGGGCGACGCCGCGCTGACGGCCAAATTCGCGCTGGAGGCGAGCGAGGATTACGCCGTGTCCGCCTACACGGGCGAGGCGATCACCAACCAGTTCGCCGACGCGGATATCCGCACGTATGACCCGAGCTTCACCTACCTGACCCGAAACGACTGGGAGGGCACGTGGCCCAAGCCGTATGCGCTCGCCGCGGACAGCACGCTCGTCGATGCGCTGGCGATTCCGCAGGGCACGGACGACCCCGAGGCCGTGATGCCCACCACCGGCGCGAAGAACGGCCTGTCGCTGGCGATGGTCAAGGACCTGCCCGCCGACGACCCGATGTGGGAGCAGCTGATGGATCAGCTGACGCCGGAGGAGATGTACAACCTCGTGCGCGTGGGCGGCTATCAGACGCAGACGGTCAACTCCGTGAGCGCCCCGGCGACGATCTGCGTGGACGGCCCGGCGTATGTCGGCAACGCGGGCACGACGGGCGTCACGAAACCGGAGGCGACGTACGCGTGGTGCTCCGAGGTCGTGATTTCCTCCACGTGGAACACCGAGCTGGCGCAGAGCATGGGCGCGCTGATCGGCGAGGACTGCCTCGCGCAGGGCGAACTCAATTTCGCGGGCTGGTATGCCCCGGCGATGAACATTCACCGCACGGCGTTCTCGGGCCGCAACTTCGAGTATTACGCGGAGGACGGCTTCCTGTCGGGCGCGTTCGGCCATGCGACGACGAGCGGCGCGCGCGATAAGGGCGTGATCACGTTCGTCAAGCACTTCGCGCTGAACGATCAGGAGACGAACCGCTCCGGCCTGTCCACCTTCTCCAACGAGCAGGCCGTGCGCGAGATCTACCTCAAGGCGTTTGAGGCGAGCATCGCGGACGAGGAGGACGGCACGCTGGGCATCATGCTGAGCATGAACCGCATCGGCCCGAAGTGGTCGGGCAACCACAAGGGCCTGTCCACGAACGTGGTGCGCGGCGAGTGGGGCTTTGACGGCGTGATGATCACCGACCAGGCGAGCTATCCGCAGGCGTTCCCGGCGCTGGCGATTCGCGGCGGACTGGAGGGCGGCACGGATCTGTGGCTGAACACCGGCGCGGATAACTGGCAGATCGAGGGGTATAAGGACAATGCGACGGTCATGAGCCAGCTGCGCAATGCGGCGAAGCACATCCTGTACGCCGTGAGCCAGAGCTTCGCGATGAACGGCATCGCGTCCGACGCGGAGGTCGTGCCGGTCGCGCCGCTGTGGCAGAAGTGGCTGTGGACGCTGGATGCCGTGGTCGCCGTGCTGGCGATTGCGGGCGTCGCGGTGATTGTGAAGAAGATGAAGAAGAAGGCATAAGCCGCTTCATGCGCGCTGACGCAACATTCACCTGAAACCACATATAAACCCTTGCCGGTTGTAAAAGTCCGGCAAGGGCTTTCTCCTTTTGGGTATGGTGTATTTGCCGTGATACGGGCATGGCGCGCGGCGCAATAAGATACAAGATTATTGCCGGGGGCTCTGCCCCAAACCACGGCAAAGGGCCATTGGCCCCCTGGGGAACCTTCATGCCCATACGGAAACCGAAGCTTTAACGGATTAAATAAAATATGTGTTGGCGGAAACGCCGGAACGCCGCCCCGAATCGCCCCTTGCGCCGGTCTGCGTTTTCTGTTATCATATGGATATGAAGAAGAAACGGAGGAGGAAGGGAACATGCAGATCATCGACTATTTCAAGAGCGAAAATCAGGCGCATTGGCTTGAGCGGATCGCGGAGAGCGAATGGAGCGCGGGCGAGCTGCTGACCGGGTGGCTGCGCGCGGGGACGTTCCGCGAACACATCGGCGAGCGCTCGACGGTTCTGCTGCTGACCGAGGGCGACGCGCTGCTCTCGTACTGCACGTATGCCCAGCGTGACGACATCCCGACCGACATCACGCCGTGGATGGGGTTTGTCTACACGTATCCGCCCTATCGCGGGCGGCGTCTGGCGGGCGTGCTGATGGCCGAGGCCGAGCGGCGCGCGAAGGAAGACGGGTTCAAATGGCTGCACATCAGCACGGGACACGTGGGGCTGTATGAAAAATACGGCTGCGCGTTCTGGCGGGGGATGAAGGACGTGAACGGCGAACCGGTGCGCGTGTACAGGAAGAAGCTCACGGATTGAGGCGCGATGAGACGAAGCCTTGCGGCATGGCCATGATGGGCTGTGCCGCTTTTTATGGGCGCGGCGCGCGATGGAAGCAAAAAGCGTCCGCCAAAAACAAAAAACCCCGCCGGATGCAGAACCCGGTGGGGAAATGCGCGCTGTGCAGGAAAAATCGCTCACTCGCGATACGCCGTCATCATCCTGAAACGGTTGGTCATGAGCGTGAGCAGCGCCTTGGTGTGCGGCGCGAGGGCGTGCTCCTTGCTGTGGGCGATGTAGAACGGCGGGAGATACGCGCCGGACGAGAGATGATAGTGCACGAGGTTCTTCATCGCGACGCTGTCGCACAGGAAGGCCATGTACGGCGCGAGCATGACGTGGCCGCAGAGGGCGCACGTGCGCTTGGCCGTCTCCATGTTGTCGCAGCGCAGCGAGATGCGCGGCGTGATGCCGCTTTGCAGCAGCAGCGACTCGAAGTGATGATACATGCCGGTCGCCTCGCGCGGGAGGACGAAGAACTCGTTCGCCGCCTCCGTGAGCATGATCGTCGAGCCGGAGGGGATGCGCTTGGCGATCGAGGCGCTGCTGCCCGCCAGAAGGACGATCTCCTCGGAGGCGATCTGCCGGTAGGTCAGCTGCGGCAGGTGATGCTCGCTGGGGAGCAGCGCGATGTCCAGCTCCGCGCGGATGAGCATCTGCTCAAGGCGGGCCGACGGCGCCTCGACGGTGGAGAGCTGCACGTCCGGGTATGCGTCAAAATAGCCTTGCAGCACCTGCGGGAGCAGCTCGTCGGAGCGGAAGGGCGAAAAGCCGAGGCGGATCGTGCCTTTCGCGCTGCCGTGGAGCATGTCGATGGCCTCGGTCAGCTGCGTCTCGATTTGCAGGATGCGCCGCGCCGCCTGCGTGTACAGCTCGCCCGCGGGCGTGAGCTGCAAAGGCGTCTTGCCGCGGATGAAGATCGGCTCGCCGAGCTGCGTCTCGATCTGGCGCACGGTCTGCGAGAGCGTGGGCTGGGTGATGAACAGCGCCTTGGCGGCGGCGGTGAAGCTGCCCTCGCGCATGATGGTCAGGATGATCTGTGCGTGGCGTGTGTTCATGGACGGTCCTCCCGTGATTGGTTTCATTGTGAAGATATCTTTATTTTATCACGCCGGGGCGGGCGTTGTCCATCGGTTTTTGGCGGCGGGCGCGCCGAACGGGCAAAAGGGGATTGACGGGCCGCGCCGCTGGTGTATAATGGAGAAAAATCGTCGGGCCGCGAAGGCCCAAGGGGTGGATGAACATGAAGATTTGCGAGAGAATCGCCGCCTTCCGCGCGAGGATGGCGGGCGAGGGGCTGGCCGCCGCGATCGTGCCGACGGCTGACCCGCATGCATCGGAATACATGGCCGAGCACTTCAAGACGCGCCAGTGGCTCTGCGGCTTCACCGGCTCGGCGGGCACGCTCGTCGTGGGCCGCGAGGAGGCCGCGCTGTTTACCGACGGGCGCTACTTCATACAGGCCGAGCGCCAGATTGCCGGGACGGGCGTGCGGCTGATGCGCATGGGGACGCCGGGCGTGCCGTCCGTGGAGGACTACGCGGCGGGTCTGTGCGCGCCGGGCGAGGCGCTGGGCGCGGATTTTGCGCTGATGAGCGCGGACGCGGCGCAAAGGCTCGGCGGCATGATGGTCGCGCAGGGCAAGTCGCTGGTGGATATGGGCGACTGGTTTGACGAGCTGTGGGTGGACAGGCCCGCGATGCCGGAGGACAAGGTCTTCCTGCTGGACCTTAAATACGCGGGCGAACCGGCGGCGGACAGGCTCGCCAAGACGCGCGAGGTCATGGCGGCGCAGGGCGCGAAGATCCACGTGAGCAATGTGCTCGACGAAATCGCATGGACGCTCAACGTGCGCGGCAGCGACGTGCACTGCACGCCGGTGGTCATGAGCTTTCTGATGGTCACCGAGAGCGGCGCGGTGTGGTTCGTGGGCGAAAACAAGGTGGACGGCGGCGTGCGCGCCGAGCTGGCCAAGGCGGGCGTGAGCATCCGCGGATATGACGAGATCGAGGCGGCGCTTTGTGAAATCGAGCCCGGCACGCCCGTGATGATCGACAGCAGGAAGCTCACCGCGCGGCTGTGCGATTGCCTTAAGCACGCGCAGATCATCGAGCACGAGAACCCGGCCTTCCGCATGAAGGCGATCAAGAACGACGTGGAGCTTAACAACCTGCGCCGCGCGCACGTCAAGGACGGCGTCGCCGTGACGCGGCTGATGTACTGGCTCAAGACCGAGGCGGGCAAGGCGCCGATGGACGAGGTCAGCGTCGAGGAGAAGCTCGAAGCGCTGCGCCGCGAGCAGGGCAACTTCCTGTCGCCCAGCTTTGACACGATCTGCGCATACCGCGCGAACGCGGCGATGATGCACTACCACGCCACGAAGGACAACTGCGCGAAGATCGACGCCAAGGGCCTGCTGCTCATCGACTCCGGCGGACAATACCTCGAGGGCACGACGGACATCACGCGCACGTTTGCGATGGGCGAGGTCGAGCACGAGCAGAAGGTGCACTTCACCGCCGTGCTCTGCGGCATGCTCAATCTGGCGAATGCGAAGTTCCTGCACGGCTGCTCGGGCGTGGCGCTTGACATCCTGGCGCGCGGGCCGATGTGGGACATGGGCATCGACTACCGCTGCGGCACGGGCCACGGCGTGGGCTACCTGCTCAGCGTGCACGAGGGGCCCAACTCCTTCCGCTGGCACAAGAGCGCATCGCGCAACGAGGACACCGTGCTGGAGGCCGGCATGGTCACAAGCGACGAGCCGGGCATCTACATCGAGGGCAGCCACGGCATCCGCACCGAGAACGAGATCATCTGCCGCAAGCTCGAGGAGAACGAGTACGGCCAGTTCATGGGCTTTGAGATGCTCACATGCGTGCCCATCGACCTGGACGCGGTGATCCCGGAGCAGATGACGGCCAGGCAGCGCCAGTGGCTCAACGAGTATCACGCGTTCGTGCGCGAGACGCTCATGCCGCTGCTGCCGCGCGAGGAGGAGCGTACGTGGCTTGCGCATGCGACGCGCGCGATCTGACACAAAACATGCGTGTCCCGGCATGAGGACGGCATAAAATTTTCAAAAAACCGTCAAAAATGGCGGTCACAGGCGGGGACGGGGAGAAAAGTCACTGGCTTTTTTCCCCGTTTTCCTGTATAATAGAAAAAGACCTAACTGCGTCGGGACAGGCGCGGCGGTACTTCCAATGGCATGGCGCCAGAGAAATGGAGGAAATAGATATGAAACTGATCGTAGCAATCGTGCAGGACGAGGACGCGGGCCGTCTCGTCTCGGAATTGATGGATAAAGGGTTCGGCGTGACGAAGCTGGCGACGACCGGCGGCTTCCTGCGCGCGGGCAACACCACGCTCATCAGCGGCGTGGACGATGCGAGGCTCGACGAGGCGCTGCACATCATCGAGCGCATCTGCAAGAGCCGCGAGCAGATCACGGCGAGCACCACGCCCATGGGCGGCGCGGGCGGCGTCTACGTCCCGTATCCCATCCGCGTGACGGTCGGCGGCGCGACGGTGTTCGTGCTGGAAGTGAGCCAGTTCATCAAGGTGTAAGCCGGGATGGAGCTGTCGTTTGACGATTTCATGGGGCAGTCCGCGCACACGGCCAAGCTGCGCGCGGACTTTTCCCATGGCAAAAATGTGCACGCCTATCTGTTTGCCGGGCCGCGCGGGACGGGCAAGAAGTCCGTGGCGCTGCTGTGCGCGATGGCGGCGGTCTGCCGGGCGGAGGAGGGGAAGCGCCCCTGCGGGGTCTGCGGGCCGTGCAGGCGCATGCTCTCCGGGACGCACCCGGATTTTCACCGCGTCGTGCCGGAGAAGGGCAAGCAGTCCATCGGCGTGGACGTGATGCGCGAGGCGCTGGATGAAGTGGGCGTCAAGTCCTTTGAGGGCGGCGCGAAGGCGCTGGTCTTCCCGGAGGCGGAGCGCATGACGGCGCAGGCGCAGAACTGCCTGCTCAAGACGCTGGAGGAGCCGCCGGCTGCGACGGCGTTTTTCCTGATCACCGATCAGCCGGGGGCGCTCCTGCCGACGATCGTGTCGCGATGCCGCGTGGTGCGCTTTCACCCGCTTGGCATACAGGAGGCGGCAGGGCGGCTTGAGCAGCTGGGCATACCGCACGAGGACGCCGTCAAGCGGGCGCGCCTTAGCGAGGGCTGCGTCGGGCAGGCGCTTGAGATCGACGGGGCGCGGCTCGCGCTGCTTTTGCGGGTGACGAAGGACGCGTTTTCCGTGCATGCGCCGGGGGACGCGCTGGCGGTCATCAACTCGTATAAAGAGGACAAGGACGGACAAAGACAGATACTGGATGTGCTGGAGACGGCGCTGCGGGATATCCTGATGGCGCAGGCGGGGCGCGCGGCGCTGTGCGAGGGGCTCTACGCCCCGGAGGCGGAGCGATACGCGAAGGCCGTGCCGCTTTCGGGCGGTCTGGCGCTTCAGGAGGCGCTGACGCAGGCCCGGATGATGCTGGGCAGCAACGTCTCCTTCGCCTCGGCGATGGAACACATCCTGCTTAAAATATCAGAGGAGTATACGACATGGCCTTGGTAGTGAGGGTACGCTTCAAGCGCGCCAGCAAGCTGTATGATTTTGACCCGAACGGACTGGATCTGCACACCGGCATGCGCGTTGTCACCGAGACGGCGCGCGGCGTGGAGCTGGGCGAGTGCATGAGCGGCGTGATGGAGGTGCCCGACGAGCGCGTGGTCTCCCCGCTCAAGCCGATCCTGCGCATCGCCACGGAGCACGATCTGGACGTGCAGAAGCGCAACGAGCAGAGCGAGAAGGAAGCGTTTGACATCGCGCTCGAGCGCATCGCCGAGCACAAGCTGGAGATGAAGCTGGTGGACGTGGAATACACGTTCGACCACTCGAAGATCATCTTCTATTTCACCGCGAACGGGCGCGTGGACTTCCGCATGCTCGTCAAGAACCTCGCGGGCATCTTCAAGACGCGCATCGAGCTGCGCCAGATCGGCGTGCGCGACGAGGCGAAGATGCTCGGCGGCATCGGCCCGTGCGGACGGCCCATCTGCTGCCGCACGTTCCTGGGGGACTTCACGCCCGTGTCCATCAAGATGGCCAAGGAGCAGAGCCTGTCCCTGAACCCGACGAAGATCTCCGGCCTGTGCGACAGGCTGATGTGCTGCCTGAAATACGAGCAGGATCAATACGAGGCGACGAGAAAGCGCATGCCGCGCGTGGGCAAGGAGATCATCACGCCCGATGGCGTCGGCACGATCAACGCGATCAATGTGCTCTCCGAGACGGTGCGCGTGCGCATCGCCGTGGGCGACGCGTTTGAGCTGCGCGAGTATCCGATCGACGACTGCCAGCGCCCCGGCCAGCAGGAGCAGCCGGAGCAGAAGGACGGCCAGAAGGACGCGCAGGGCGAGCAGAAGGCCGAGCGCCGGGAGCGCAGAGAGCGCGGCGAGCGGCGCGAACGCGGCCAGTGCGGGGACAAGCCCGAGCGCGGCGAGAAGCCCGAGCGCGGGGAACGCGCAGAAAAACCCGCACGCGAGCGCGGCGAACGCAGGGGCGAGCGCCAGAAGAAGGGCGACGCGCAGAACGCCAGGCCCGCAGAGCGCAGGCCGAAGGACGAGCCCGCCGCCGAGGCCGTGCAGGAGATGGCCGTCGAGGCGCAGGCCGCGGATGAGGCGGTCGTCGTGCGCGAGGACGTGGCGGAGGATCTGTTCGCGGCGGAGGAGGCGGCCGTCGATGTGCTCGAGGATGCGTCCGTGGACGTGCTCGAGGATGCGTCCGTGGACGTGCTCGAGCAGGAGACGACGCTCGACGTCGAGGAGCTGTTCGCCGTGCGCGAGGAGGACGGCCTGACCGACCTGCTGTAAGCAGCATGCGAATACGGAATCGGGGTGTGCCGCTTTCGGGCGGTGCGCTCCGATTTTTTATGGACACGGCGGATGCGTGTTATATAAAAAAGAGAATGGTGGCGGGTGCGCGTTATATAAAGAAGAAAACGCGCGGCGGGCGCATGCTGTGCAAAAACAAAAAACCGACTTCGGTCTGTGAACAAATGAGCCATTTAAGCGGGCGGAATATGCAGAATTACGGATGCAGCGGGGATGATATGCGGAATCATCGCACACATTTTGTATATGCAACGGCGTTAAAAGACAGAAACCGACCGGAGTCGGCAAAAGGTGCGCGCAAAAAAACGCCTCCCGGAGCGCGCCGGGAAGCGTGGGGATGGCGGGTCACTCGTCGCCCTCGATCAGGTCGTAGACGAAGCTGTACGGCAGGCCCGCGCCGTCGGCGATGATCCTGATGTCGCTCTCGCCGATGTTAGCGCGGATGGCGGCCTTCTGCGCGCGGTCGTCTGCGCCGGCGTCGGGCGTGAGGAAGGGGGCGAGCACGGTGCGCGCGAGCTGGGCATCCTCATCCTCCTCGACGGGGACGAGCAGGATATCGGCGCGCAGGCAGTTGCGCAGGGCGATGCAGTAACATTCCCAGAGCGTGTCGGGGTTGACATCGTAGCTGTCGCAGAAGTGCACCATGTCGTCCTCGGTGACACTGGTGAGGCGGTCGAGGGCGGCGGAATAGACGCGCACGGTGAGGCTGTCGTCCTCGTCATAGGCGTCGAACGTGCCCATCATGACGGTTTGCAAAACGAGGCAGCCGGGCTGATCGCAGCAGCGCGACAGGCGCGGGAGGCTCGTGTCCCAGTATTCGGCGAAGGCACAGGCGGGCAGAGCAAATGCCGCCATCATCGCCAGCAGTGCAAGGAGCCGTTTCATGCGCCTGCCTCCTTTCCGGTTTCGTCCGCGGGTTGATCGAATGTGACGGAGAATGTGGAGCCCGTGCCGGGCGTGCTGGCCACGTCCACGCGCGCGCCGTTGCGCTCGGCGAGCGTGCGCACGATGGACAGGCCCAGGCCCGTGCCGCCGCCGTTGTCGCGGGACTGGTCGACACGGTAGAACTGCTCAAACAGGTGCGGCAGGTGTTCCTCGGCGATGCCGATGCCGTCGTCCACGACGCTGATCGTGCTGCCGTCCAGGTCGATGCACACCATGCCGCCCTGTCTGCCGTAGCGGATGGCGTTGCCCGCGAGATTGTGCAGGATCTCCCAGACGTCCTTCTCGCACGCGCGCACGGTCATGGCGCCCTTGATGTACATGTCGATATCCTTGCGGGCGGCCTGCGGCTCGAGCGCGCGGATGACCTCGCCCGCGACGGCGGCGACATCGACGTCCTCAATGGACGGCGGGCCCTGCCGCTCTGTGCGGGAGAGCTGAAGCACGTCCTCGACGACGCCGAGCATGCGCTCACATTCGCTGCGGATGGTCTTCACGCACAGCTCGCGCTCCTCCGGCGTGTCGGCGAGGCCCTCGTCGAGCATCTCGGCAAAGCCCATGATGGAGGTCAGCGGGCTGCGCAGCTCATGCGAGGCGTTGGCGACGAAATTGTTGCGCAGCTTGAGCGTGCGGGTGATTTCCTCCATGTCGGAATTGAGGCGCCGGGCGCGGTAGGCGATGTTGTCAAGCGCGGGCTGAAGCTCCGGGAAGACGGCCTCCTTCGGCTCGCCGCCGTCCTCGAGCAGCACGCGCACGTCGTCCATCTGCGCCACGAGCAGCTCGCTCATCCTTCGCATCGAGCGGCGCAGGATGATTTGCAGCGCGACGAAGAGCAACGCGATGCCGATGCCGTATGTGATCAGCGCGTGGGTGATCATCTCGATGGGGTAGGCGAGGCGGAGGATGACATGGGGCGCGATTTGCTTGGCGGCGTAGAGCATGTAGACGTTCTGCGTGCTGGAAAAGCGCAGGCTCTCGCCGATCTCGCCGCGCAGCGCCGCCTCGACCTCCGGCCTGCCGAAGTGGTCGTCCATGGCGAGCACGTCGCCCGCGCTGTCGGCCAGAACGAGGCCGGAATCGAGCATGAACGTGACCCGAAGCGGCGGGGAGACCTCTGCGATGCGGCGGGCGTGGGTTTGAAGATCGTCGTGGGCGTCGATGGTCCAGGCGCTGGCGGACTCGAGCGCGGAGAGCAGGGCCTCGCGCTGGTCGTCCACGCGGAAGAAGATCAGCAGCGCGAGCGACAAAAACGCCATCAGTGCGGTCAGCGCGACCGCGGTCACGTAGATCCTGAACAGCCGCCGCTTCATGCGCGTTCACCCGCGATGAGCCGGTAGCCCGTGCCGCGAATTGTGGCGACGTAGCGCGGCTCGCTGACGCTGTCCCCGAGCTTGAGGCGCAGGGTCTTGACGTGCGAATCGACCGTGCGGGAGGGGTCGTCCTCGCTGGCATAGCCCCAGACCTCACGCATGAGTGTGCCGCGCGTGACGGTCTGCCCGGCGGACTTGGCCAGGCAGAGCAGCAGCTCGAACTCCTTCTGCGTCAGGTCGACGCGCCTGCCCCCGACGTAGACCTCGCGCGTCTCGGGGAACAGGCGGATCTCGCCCACGGCGATCTCGCGCGCGGGGGCGGGCTTGCGGCGAAGGGCCGTCATGATGCGGGCCTGCAATTCGCGCACGCCGAAGGGCTTTGTCACGTAGTCCTCTGCGCCCAGCTCCAGCCCGGTCACCTTGTCGTGCTCGGCGCTGCGGGCGGAGAGGATGATCACCGGGATATCGCGCGTGGCGGGGCGCTCCTTCCATTCCTTCATGACCGTGAAGCCGCTCTTGGCGCGCAGCATCAAATCCAGCAGCATCAGGTCGGGCAAATCGCCGCCGCGCAGAAGCTGGCGGTCCAGCGCCCCGGCGTCGGGCAGACGCAGCGCCTCATGCCCCGCCTTTTTGACCGTCATCTCGATGAGCATGGCGATCTTGGGGTCGTCCTCGACAATCCAGATCATCAAATCCTTCTTTCCCTTTGTGCCTGAAACGGCGCAGGCCGGCGGGATGCGCTCCCACCGGCTCGGCCTTTGTGTGCTGATTCAATCAATCGTCGTCATCGTCGTCGTCATCGTCGTCGTCATCGTCGTCATCATCATCGTCGTCGTCATCGTCATCGTCACGCTGCTGCTGGGGCTTGGGCTGGGGCTTGGGCTGCGGCTGCTGAGCGGGGGCGGGAGCGCTCACGCTCTTGTTGTCGTCATCGTCATCATCGTCGTCGTCGCGGTCGTCATCGCGGTCGTCGTCGTTGTCGTCGTCCTTGTCGTCGTCGTCGAGATCGTCGTCATCGTCGTCGTCGTTCAGATCGTCGTCATCATCGTCGTCGTCGTTCAGATCGTCGTCATCGTCGTCGTCGTCGTCGAGATCGTCGTCGTCATCGTCGTCGTCATCATCGTCATCGTCGTAGTCATCGTAGAGGTCGTCGTAGCGGTCGTCGTCGTCCATCCAGTCGTCGAAGTCGTCGTCGTAGTCCCAGCGGGCGACGGTGGCGCCTTCCACCATGTCATCGAGCATGTCGTCCCACTCGTCGTCGTCCATCTCGCCGGTGGCGCGCAGGCCGTTGGCCAGCTGGTATTCGATCAGCGCTTCCTCGGTGCGCTCGCCGAAGACGCCGTCGGCAGTGCCGCCCAGGTAGCCCAGCGCGATGAGCATCTGCTGGAGCTCGGAGACGCGGCCGTTGGTGTCCTTGTCCTTGTCGCCGCGCTTGAGGCTCGGGCTGAGGGCCTCGACGGCGGCCTGCGCGTTCTCCATGCGCCACTTGTCGTCGTTGTCCCAGCGGTCGTCGTTCCAGTCATCGTCCATCACGATGAACTCGACGAAGCCGGAGGGGAGGTTGTAGCCGTCGGCGATGCTCTTGGCGCTCTCGCGGTTCATGCTCTGGCGGATCTGGGTGCGGATGGCATCGTTCTCCTCGAGGTCATCGTTCTCCAGGAAGAGCTGGAGGATGACCTGGATGTTGCGGTAGCGCTCCTCGCTCGCCGGGTTGATCATGATCTCGGCGCGCAGCACGTTGGCCAGCGCGATGTAGTAGGCGTTGCGGACCTGCGCGACCGGCAGCTTGCTCATGGCGGAGTAAGCGGCGATGTCCTTCATCGAGACGGCTGTGAGCGTCGGCAGGGCCGGGGCCATCTGCGCGGCGGTCTCGGCGGTCGGGGCGGCGGCGTACTGGCCGGCCATGACCATCGTCAGGCTCTGGGTGGCGTCCGGCGTGTTCACCGGGTTCAGGCTGATGGACTGGCCGGTCAGCGCGTTGAAGGCTTCCAGCGCGGAGGCGGCGGAGGTGTCCTGCGCGTAGGCGGCGGTCGTGCCGGTGAGCATCACGGCGGCGAGCGTCGCGGCGATTTTGCGTTTCATGTTCTTCATGTTTGTCTCTCCTTCACTCGTTGTTTCCCGGGTGGGTGTGGGTTGTTTTTAGCTTGTGGCTGCATTATAGCCGACCCGCCCCAAATAGGGAAGATTTTCCGCCTTTTTCTCACATACATTTCACACAAGAAATGGGCATGAAGGAGAGAAATGCCGTTTTTTTCAATTATTGTTCAAAAAATTACCATCGCCTCTGTGTGAAGCGGTTCTTCACAAAGGGCTTTGCAAAGGGAGCTTTTCACTCGAGATAGCTGTGCCAGATGTAGCCGGTGATGCCCGCGCCCTGCATGTGGCCGTCCGCGATGAAGCGCGCGTTTTCCGCCTCGTCGGGGTGAACCAGCACGCGCACCCAGCCCTCGCCCTCGCCCGCGGCGCGGCCCAGCACGCGAACCTCCGTCCCGGCGTTCAGGCCCGCGAGGGCATCGGAGGACTTGCTGTCCAGCTTGCGGACGTTGACCCAATCGACGTTGGCGACGGTCATGTATTCCGGCTCAGCGGCGGCGAGGGTCAGCGGGTCCATCGAGGCGAAGCGCTCCTGCGTGACGCGATCCTGCCCGTAATACCACGAATGGGGATAGGTCTCGTCCCAGAGGACGGCGGTCTGCGTGGCGAATTGCGTGACGCGCTCGCCGACGGCGTCGGGGTTCCCGGCGTCATAGCGCTCGGCGACGACGGCCGGGCGAAGCGTGCGGCCCTCCCAGACCCACGCGGTGTCCACGCCGTGAGCATAGCCGTCGGCCTCGGTGGTGACGACGATGCCGTATTCGGGATACAGCTCGGGGATGCACAGCTCGAGCTGGACGGGCTCGCCCTCAAAGGCGTGGGTCTCCCAATTCCATTTGGGCCAGGTCAGCGGGGCGTCGAACAGCCCGGTTTCGGCGTTGTAGAGCGACGCGGCCTGATAGATATTGCGCGCGCCCTGCGCCGTGAGCAGAAGCAGATCGGCATAGCCGTCGAAGTTGATGTCTTTGGCCTGCGCGAGCGGCGCGACGCCGGAAAAGTCCGCCGTCTCCAGCGAGCCGTATGTGAATTGCTGAAGCACCTCGCCGCCGCGGCTGACGGTGACGGCAAGCGTGTTGGGGCGCTCGAGCGATTCATCGGCGGGGATGCCGGAATCGGTGACGGTCACGTCGACGGGCGCAAGGTCGGGGTGAATGACGATCTCGTCCGCACGGGCGCAGGCGAGCGTGAGCAGCAGCGTAAACAGAAGGATGATCGTGCGTTTCATGAGGAACGCCTCCTTTGCGCGTGTATTTCATATTATAAGACGAAACGGGCGGATTGAAAATTGCATCCGACGCAAAAAAGGCAAAAATTTGGCCCGAGGCGGTTGGGGGATGCCTCGGGCCGGGGAAAAGGGAAGGAAAAGAGTATACCCCACAACACTTGCGGGAAGGGGGATACCGCGCGCCGGGACGGGAGGTTGCGGGGACATGTGCCCCGGCGGAGGTTCGCGGTATGGATGCATGATAGCATGCGGCGTCGCGCGGGTCAGCGATACGGTGATCACGACGAAGCAGAACACGTCCGGCGGCATCCACGTCGCGGGCGGCGGCACGCTCTATGCCGAGAACCTGACCGTGACCACGGAGGGCGAGTCGGCGGCGGCCATCCGCTCCGACAGGGGCGGCGGCACGATGACCGTCAGCGGCGGCAGCTACACGTCAAAGGGCGTGGGTTCGCCCGCGGTCTATGTGACGGCGGACATCACGATCAGCGACGCGCAGCTCACGGCGGAGGGCAGCGAGGCGCTCTGCCTCGAGGGGCGCAATGCGGTGCGCCTGTATGACTGCACGCTCGCGGGCGATATGCGCGACCTCGATGTGAACAGCGGCAACACGTGGAACGTGATCGTATACCAGAGCATGAGCGGCGATTCGCAGATCGGCAAGGGGCGCTTTGAGATGACGGGCGGCACGATCGAGGCGAAAAACGGCGGCGTGTTCTACACCACCAACACGCAGAGCGAGTTCGTGCTCGAGGGCGTGGACATTTTGGCCGCGGAGGACTGCGAATACCTGCTGCGCTGCACCGGCAACGACAACGCGCGCGGCTGGGGCCGGACGGGCGAAAACGGCGCGCAATGCACGTTCACCGCGACCGGCCAGCAGATGCGCGGCGACGTGATCTGGGACAGCGTCAGCGAGCTGGATATGTACCTCTGCGCGGGCAGCAGGCTCAAGGGCGCGCTCGTGCAGGACGAAAGCTGCGCGGGCGAGGGCGGCAGCGGCACGTGCGATCTGTACATCGACGCGGACAGCACATGGGTCGTCACGGGCGACAGCCGCGTGAGCGCGCTGCACTGTGCGGGCGTCATGATGGACGAGGAGGGCCGCGCGGTGCGCGTCGTGCTCGCGGACGGAACGGTCGCCGTCGAGGGCGAGAGCGAGCACACGATCACGGCGGACAGCTTCGACGCGGACGGCGATTCCGGCGCGATCGCACAGCAGGATGCGCAGGCTTAAATGTAAGTAAAAGTTGAATAAAATCAAAGGCTGTTTCGTTGAAGGTCTGCACAGGGCATGCTATACTTTGCCCGAATCCGGCGGATCATGCCGGAAGCAGAAAGAGAGGAAACAGCATGAAAAAGAGGATGATGATTGCCGCCGCGGCGCTCGCGATGCTCATGAGCGTGACGGCGCTTGCCGAGAATACGCTCAGCGCGCAGCTCGAGGCGATGACGGGCGAGACCGCCGAAACGCAGACCGCCGAAACCGCGCAGACCGAAACCGCCGCGGGCGCGAACGTCGGCCCGGCGGTCACCGCGAGCGGCGAGGGCGTCGAGCTGGTGCGCTCCTCCGTGTATCTGGTCGAGAACAAATACGGCAACGAGATCCGCGTCTTCGCCGAGCTCAAAAACGTGAGCGGCAAGACGCTGTATCCCGACGCCGCGGCGCTCAATGTGCTGGGCGCGGACGGCGCGGTGCTCGAGGAGGAGGATTACTGCTACCGCTATCCGGCGATGGTCGGCGACGGCGAGAGCTTCTTTGTCTGGGACATGCTCAACGATCCCGAGTATCCGCTGGACAGCGTGGCGGGTGTCACGCTGGTGGTCGAAAACGAGGACGAGAGCTACACCGACTACATCCGCACCGAGGCCGACGGCTGGGTTGAAAACGGCATCGCGGGCGTGGAGGTCACCAACACCACGGACGCGACGGTCTACGCCGTCGAGGCGACGCTCGTGGTCAGCGGCGAAAACGGCGAGATTCTGGACGTGATGAACACCGGCACGGGCAACGCCATCGGCCTGAAGCCCGGCAGCACGATGATCCTGCGCGACAACGCCGAGGACTACACCACCGGCAAGCGCCTGACGCGCGGCACGTGCAGGGCGTATGTGACATACGAGCACGAGTAAACATGAGGAAAAACGAGGCTCCGTCCCATCGCGGGCGGGGCTTTTTCGCGTGCGCGCGGGCGGGGAGACGTTGACAGTTGAGTATGAGATATGATATACTTATGCCACTGAAGCCAAAATACTGGCAAAGTGGAAAGTGAGGATAAAACATGAAAAAGATTGCAGCGCTTCTGGCCGTGATGCTCGTTGTGCTCATGAGCGTGACGGCCATGGCCGAGGGTTCCCTCAACGATAAGCTCGCGGGTCTGCTGAACGCCGCCGAGTCCACCGGCACGGATGCGCCCGCCGCGCAGGAAGCTGCGCCCGCCGCGGGCAGCAACGTCGGCCTGGATGTGGCGATCGACGACGCCTTCTTTGAGAAGGTCCGCTCCTCCGCGTTCCTGTATGAAGGCAAATACAGCAAGGAGATGAACGTCTTCGTCGAGCTCAAGAACGTGAGCGGCAAGACGCTGTATCCGGACGACGCGACCGTCACCATTCTGGACGCCTCCGGCAACGAGCTCGGCGTTGAGGACTATGCCTACGTCTACCCGAAGATGGTTGAGAACGGCGGCAGCTTCTTCGTCTGGGAGTGGATCTACAGCCCGGATTATGAGCTGTCCAGCGTCGGCAGCTTCGCCGTGAAGGTCGAGAGCGAGACCGACAGCTACACCGAGTACGCCAAGGTTGATGCCACGGGCAGCGTTGCGGATGGCATCGTGGCCGCGAAGGTCGCCAACACCACCGACGCGCCGATGTACGGCATCAGCACCGTGATGGTGATCACCGGCGAGAACGGCGAGATTCTGGACGTGTGCCAGGCGAGCACCGGCAACGCCATCGGCATCGAGCCGGGCAGCACGATGGTCCTGCGCAGCAACGCCACCGATCACGCCAACGATGAGTATCTCACCGGCGGCGACGTGACCGTCTACGCCCTGTACGAGCTCGACTGATCCCACACAGCAAAAACGGCTCTGTCCCATCGCGGGGCAAGGCCGTTTTTTACGGCGGTTTATTGCGGTATAAATGAAAAAAGCGGCTCTGTCCCATCGCGGGGGCAGGGCCGTTTTGTTTGCGTCAGTCGAGCTTGAGGTCGCCCTCGCGAATCCAGCCGAGGCGGCGGCAGACGAGGCCGATGGCCCACGTGAGCACGGCGGGCAGGATGAAGCAGATCAGCGCCATGGCGAGCCAGTCGACGGGCGTGATGGCGGCCTTCGCGCCGGTCGCGACGTCATTGACCCAGCCGGCATAGACGCCGATGGGGCCGACCATGCCGCATGTGCCCATGCCGGAGGCCACGCCGCCGGACGGATCGTTCATCTGGAAATGAAACAGGCAGGTCGCGACAGGGCCAGTGATCGCGGAGGCGAGCGTCGCGGGAATCCAGATGCGCGGGTTGCGCACGATGTTGCCCATTTGAAGCATCGACGTGCCCAGACCCTGCGAGACGAGGCCGCCCCAGCCGTTTTCCTTAAACGAGAGCACGGCAAAGCCGACCATCTGCGCGCAGCAGCCCGCCACAGCCGCGCCGCCCGCAAGACCCGTCAGGCTCAGCGCCGCGCAGATCGCCGCCGAGGAGATGGGCAGCGTGAGCGCGATGCCCACGGAGACGGAGACGAGCACGCCCATCAGGAAGGGCCGCTGCACCGTCGCCCACTTGACGAAATCGCCGACGGAGGACGCCGCCGTGCCGATGGCCGGGGCGATCAGCGCGGAGAGGCCGACGCCCACGAGGATCGTGACCAGCGGCGTGACGAGGATATCGACCTTCGTCTCCTTCGACACGGCCTTGCCGGATTCCGCCGCCGCGATGGCGATGAACAGCACCGCCAGAGGGCCGCCCGCGCCCGCGCCGCCCGCGAGCGTCGTGGAGCCCAGCGCGTTCGCCGCGTAGCCCACCGTCGCCAGAGAGAACAGCACCAGCGGCGGGGCCGAGAGCGCATAGCCGATGGCCACCGCCATGGCCGGGCCGCTCATCGCCGAGCAATACGAGCCGACGTCCACCAAAAACGGGAGGCCCAGCTGCTGGCCGAGGGTCTTGACGATCGTGCCGATCAGCAGGGAGCAGAACAGGCCCTGCGCCATTGCGCCGAGGGCGTCGATGCCGTAGCGCCTGGCCGAGAAGACAATGTTTTTTCGCTGCAAAAATGCTTTCATGTGTATGCTTCCTTCCTAATATATACAGCTGTCTTGTCAGCTGTCCAGACAATTATACCCGAAATTCGGCATGTGTCAAGGATTAAATTGATTTTTTGCGGCGCAGCGCGTATAATGATGAAAACAAGCACAGCGGAGGGATCGGCGATGAACGCGGGCGAGGCGCGCAGGGCGAGGATACTGGAGCTGCTGAAGGGGACGGGCGAGGCGATGACGGGGACGGCGCTGGCGAAGGCGCTGGGCGTGAGCCGTCAGGTGATCGTGCAGGACATCGCGCTCATGCGCGCGGAGAACCACAGCATACTCTCCACGAACAAGGGATATATATGCCGCGCAGGCGAGGAAAGCGGGCAGCCGATGCGCGTTTTTCGCGTGAAGCACGAAACCGACCGCGTTCTGGATGAGTTCCTGACGGTGCTCGAGCTCGGCGGGCGCATCCTCGACGTGGCTGTGGAGCACGAGCTCTACGGACAGATCCGCGTCGATCTGCTCATCGAGACGCCGCAGGACGCGCGCGAGTTCGCCGCCCGGCTCGCCAAATGCCGCGACAACCCGCTCAAGGCGCTGACCGACGACTGCCATTACCACACCATCGCCGCGCCGACGGCCAAGCTGCTGGACCTCATCGGGCAGGCGCTGGGCGAAAAGGGCATGCTCGCGGACTGATATATGAAGAAAAGGAAGGGCCTTTCGCCGGACGGGAGGCCCTTTGTCATGCCGGACAGGATGGATGTGAACGAAAAATCGCACAAACAGACCGGGGTCTGCCCAAAAAGAGATGGGCATAATGTGCCGCCATGCATCATAAACATCCATAACAACATGCGTTTTTTGTACGGATGGGCTCTCAAAGCTTGCATACAAGCACAACAAAGCGGTGTATCTGCGCGCAGAGGTTCGATGCTGTAATCAAGCACATTTTGTATGCACGGGGCGCCCCCCAAAATGGCGGGAAGATGTAAACTTTGGAGGTCAGATACAACAAATATTATAAATGAGAATGAAATGGACGAATTTTGAAAGAAAATGGGAATGAAAGACGATAAAAGGCCTTAAAAAGACAAAGAATTACGACAAAATGGATTGACACATTATAGCGATAAGTGTATAATTTAGAGACACGATGGAGCAGGCTCAAATGACGGTGCTGGTTCTAAAACGATTTAGAAGAAAAGAACCGGTACATATGAGCCTCATCGGTACGGCCCGCCGGTGTGCGGGAAGCAGCCATGGGACACGCAAAAGCGGTGTGTCGGGCAGCTGCACAAAAGATGGATGGGCGCATGCATCGCTGCTTTTGAGCGTTAAGGCGATGAAGTGCGGACGCATCCGGGGGCAAGCCGGATGCACAAGACGAAAATGCACGGACGGGAGTGTGCCCGGCCGCGTTTTCGCTGTTTCTTGAGAAAAAAACGACGTCGCGGGCGCGGCCTGCGGGAGAAAGGGAAACATGCAGATCATGTGGATAAACAGAGCGGTTGATCGCGGTCTGTACGCGCAATGGCGCGTGCGATGGCGGCGTGTACCGCGCATGGACGGGCCAGGACAGCCCGACCACCCCCGCAGCCACACTGGCCGCCGGGGAAAGAGGGAGCCCCGACGGGCAGCACCCATCACCAGGAATGACGAAGCAGATACCGTCATGCAGCACACAGCTGGCGGGCCGCTTTCCGTGAATATTCAAAGAATGAGGTTAAACACATGAACGATCATCTACCGAAAAGCGGCATGACGGAATACGCAAGCAACGGGAAGAATGAAAGGGGAACAAGCATGAAGATGGATTGGCGCAGAATCATCAGCCTCATGCTGACGATCGTGATGCTCACGGGCATGATGCCCACCAGCGCGATCGCCGGGGCTGCATTAATTGCAACGCCGGACGAGGGCATTGAGGACGTCGTACCCGACCCGACCGACGTGCCCGAGGAGACGAAGGAGCCGCAGGAGACGTCTGCCCCTGAGGAGACGTCTGCCCCGGCTGCGACCGAGGAACCGGCTGCGACGGAGGAACCGGCTGCGACCGAGGAACCGGCTGCGACCGAGGAACCGGCCGCGACGGAGACCCCGGCCCCGACTGCGTCCCCGGAGGCGTCCGCGTCCCCAGAGGTTTCTGCGACGCCCGAGGCGTCTGCGTCCCCGGAGGTCTCTGCGACCCCCGAGGCGACCCCGGCTGCGCCCGTGGCGGGCGGCGAGGTTGACCTCGACGGCGACGGCATCGCGGACGGCGTGTACGTCGCGGACGAGACCGGTGCGCTCGTGGGCATCGACACCGACGGCGACGGCGTGGCGGACCTGACGATGACGGGCGAGGTCATCGTTCCGGAGGAGACGCCCGACCCGATCCCGCCGGTCGGCACGGAGGTCGACTACAACGGCGACGGCATCATGGACGGCGTCTACATCGACACCAACGATGACGGCATCGCGGACGGCGTGGACGTGAACGGCGACCTGCTGATCGACCGCGATGTGTTCGGCGTGCCCGTGGAGGGCGGCACCGCCGACTGGAACTTCGACAAGATCTGGGACGGCGTGTACGTCGCGGATGAGAAAGAACATATTGTATACGGCATCGACTGGAACGATGACGGCGTGGCCGACATGGACCTGGAGGGCAACCCGATGGTCGGCGGCGCGGCGGACCCGGACCTTGACAAGGTGGCCGAGGGCGTGTACGTCGACGGCAACGGCGACGGCGTGGCCGACGGCATCGACAGCGACGGCGACGGCATTGCCGACCTGACGATGGCGGGCGAGAAGATCATCATTCTGCCGGAAGCGGGCGACGAGGCCATCGTGGACGGCGCGGTCGTGGGCATGTACATTGACGCGGACGGCGACGGCGAGGCCGACGGCATCGACGCCAACGGCGACGGCATGGCCGATCTGGATATGCACTTTGCGCCGGTGCTCTACGGCACGGTGATGAAGGACGGCTTCGAGCTGGGCGTCTACGTGATGAACGGCGAGGAGATCGCCATCGACTGGAACCACGACGGCCACGCGGACGTGACGCTGGACGGCGCGCCGATCGTGGGCGGCAGCGCCAAGGTTGACGGCGCGGTCGTGGGCGCGTATGTCGACGCGGACGGCGACGGCATCGCGGACGCCATCGACGTGAACGGCGACGGCGTTGCGGATATGACGCTTGAGGGCGCGCCTGTTGCGGGCGGCGCGGCTGATTATAATAAGGATGGAATCGCCGACGGCGTGTATGTCGCGGACGAGACCGGCGCTGTTGTGGGCATCGACGTGAACGGCGACGGCGCGGCGGACCTGACGGTCGAGGGCGCGCCTGTTGCGGGCGGCGCGGCCAAGCTGAACGGCGAGGTCGTGGGCGCGTATGTCGACATGAACCGCGACGGCGTGGTTGACGCCATCGACGTGAACGGCGACGGCGTTGCGGATATGACGCTTGAGGGCGCGCCTGTTGCGGGCGGCGCGGCTGATTATAATAAGGATGGAATGGCCGACGGCGTGTATGTCGCGGCCGAGACCG
>CALVTQ010000044.1 GCA_944362695.1 uncultured Clostridia bacterium | reverse complement strand
ACGCCCAAACGATCATCGAAAAGTCCATCGCCGCCGTGCTGCCCGACGCCGCCGTCAAGCGCGCGCTCGCAGGCCGCGTGTTTGACCGCCCCGTCTCCCTCGTCGCCATCGGCAAGGCCGCGTGGCGCATGGCTCACGCCGCCGCTCAGGTGCTCGGCGATAACCTTGCGCGCGGCATCGTCATCACCAAGTACGGCCACAGCGAAGGCCCGATTGCAAACCTCGACATCTACGAGGCCGCCCATCCCGTCCCGGACGAAAACGGCGTCAAGGCCACGCAAGCCGCGCTCGCCCTTGCCGGCAGTCTCGGTGAAGGCGATGAGCTGATCTTCCTCGTCTCCGGCGGCGGCTCGGCGCTCTTCGAGGCCCCGCTCCCCGGCGTGACGCTCGATGATATCGCGGACATCACCCGCCAGCTGCTCGCGTGCGGCGCGGACATCACAAGAATCAACGCCGTGCGCAAGCATCTTTCCGCCGTCAAGGGCGGCCGCTTCGCCATGCGCTGCGCCCCTGCGCACGTGACGAGCATCGTTTTAAGCGACGTGATCGGCGATTCGCTCGACGCCATCGCCTCCGGCCCTGCCCATCCCGACGCCACGACCTGCGAGGGCGTCGCCGCGCTGATCGAGCGGTATCATCTGACCATCAGCGACAGCATGCGCGCCGCGCTTTCCATCGAGACGCCCAAGGCGCTTGACAACGTCACGACCATGCTCACGGGCAACAATTTCGCGCTGTGCAAGGCCGCGACGGACGCCGCCGCCGCTCTTGGCTATGCGCCGCACCTGCTGACGACGACGCTGGGCTGTGAGGCGCGCGAGGCCGGTGCGTTCCTCGCATCGCTCGCCCGCGAGGCTCGCGCCGGGACGAGCTGCTTCACCGCCCCGTGTGCGCTGATCGCGGGCGGCGAGACCGTCGTCCATCTTCGCGGCCACGGCAAGGGCGGCAGGAATCAGGAGCTTGCGCTCGCCGCAGCGCAGGGCATCGACGGGCTTGACGGCGCGGTCGTCTTCTCCCTCGGCTCCGACGGCACGGACGGCCCGACCGACGCTGCGGGCGGCATCGTCACCGGCGAATTTGCCGCGCACTGCCGCGCGCTCGGCCTGTCCATCGACAACGCGCTCGCGGACAACGACGCCTACACTTTGCTCAAGGCTGCTGGCGGCCTGATCGTCACCGGCCCGACGGGCACGAACGTGTGCGACGTGGCGGTCGTGCTGGTGAAGTGAACGCACAAAAATGCAGCCCCAAATGCGGCGGAACGGCCGTGTCTGGGGCTGTTTTCTTTTGTGGATCATATGAATCGCCGCCCGGCGGGACTGTCCTTGCCGGGCGGCGTGATTTTTGGCTTGTTGGATATTGATGCTTTTGCGGATCGGTCCCGTCCCGATCATAGGCGCTGCGCGCCTGTTCCGGGACTGCGTTTTGATGGGATAGGGGTTACGCTGGGCTCTGCCCAGACCCGCAAGGGCTCTGCCCTTTGATCCCGCCAGGGACCAGTCCCTGGACCCTTCTTCGCTTCGCGCTCTCTTACGCTGCTTACCGCTTCCCGCGCTTCACCCGATCCTCGCGGATACGCGCGTCCCAATCCTCCGGCATCGCATTGCGCGCGCGCATGCAGCACACCGCGTCGCTGATGACCTCGTAATTGAGCTGCGTGCCCTCGTGGTCGCTGACGAACTCGACCGCCCTGTCCGCGCCGATGCCGATGCTGCCCGCGGCCGCAACCGCGTCGATATTCGCGCCGAGGAAGATGAATTCCCAGCCGTACTTCTCCTTCTGCCGCTCGATCATGCGCTTCACATCCTCGCGGGTGTAGCGGCGGCTCGCGTTCTCCATGCCGTCGGTCATGATGACGAACAGCGTCTTTTCCGGCCTGTCCTCCTCGCGGGCGTACTTGTGGACGTTGCCGATGTGGTGAATCGCGCCGCCCACCGCGTCCAGCAGCGCCGTGCTGCCGCGCACGAAGTAGTCCTCGCGCGTCATGGGCTTCACATCGCCGAGCTTCACGCGGTCGTGCAGCACCTGCGTCGCGTGGTCAAAGAGCACGGTGGACACCAGCGCCTCGCCCGGCTCACCCTTCTGCTTGTCGATCATGCTGTTGAAGCCGCCGATGGTGTCGCTCTCCAGCCCGCTCATCGAGCCGCTGCGGTCGAGGATGAAAACAAGCTCCGTCAAATTCTTCTTCATATCGCGTACCTCCGTTTGATGTCGTGTGTGTTTCCTGCTGACATCTGCATTGTACGCGATCTTGTTTATCAAATGGTCGCCTGCCGGGCGACATTATTCCCTTTCCGCGAAAATTTCTCCGGCGATGCCGGTCACGTCGTCCATGGCGATTTTCTTGCCGTCCTCCATGACGATCACCCGCGCGCAGGCGTCGATCTTCTTCACCCTGCCGCTCACGGTCACGTATGCGCCGCCGTCCTTGCGGCCATCCGGCACGAACACGGTGAACGTCACGTCCGGCCCGCCGGCGAGGCGTTCGGCGAGCGTCTGCATCCTGCGGTCGAGCTGCAAAAGCGCCTCCTCGTCGAGATCGACGCGCGCATCGGTCAGCCTCGCGGCCTCTCGCACGGCGGCATCGTATCCCGTCAGCGCGGCGAACGGCGAGAACTGCGCGGCGCGGTCCTCCATGCTCATCGGCGGATGCTTCTTTGACACGGGGCGCTCCATGTGCAGGATATCCGCATACGGGTGCTTGTCCATGCTCACCGCCGCTTCCAGAAGAACTTGGCGATCTGCGCCGCAACCGCCACGATCAGCGCCGCGCCGCCGATGATGACGACATCCGTGTACCACGGCGCGGACTGCACCGCAAAGCGCGCCGGGTCGAGCTTCGTCTCGATAAACCGCCACAGCGCAAACAGCGCCGCCGCCGCGATGCCCGCCAGCGTCAGCAGATCAAGCAGCCGTTCGATGTCCTTCTTCACTGGGTTTCCTCCTTACGCCTTGTGCCCGCCAATCTGCGCGTTGCGCTCGCGGGCCGTCGCGCCCTCCTGCAAATTCATGCCGCGCAGGATGGCGTTTTTGCCGAATTTTTTCTTGATATCGAGCATCGCGCGCTGCATCTTGCGCTCGCGCTCGCCGCTTTCCTTTTTCTGTTTACGCTCCTTTTCCAGCGCCGCGTAGTCCGTGAACAGGTCGAGCTGCTCGCTCCCGCCGCGCCGCATAGCCTCCGCCTCCGGGATCACGCGGCAGGCCGTCACGTTCAGCCGCCGGATGAGCAGGCCCGCGTCGACCGTCCTGTCAAACACCTCCGCCGCCGCGTCCATCAGCGCCATCGCCGAGGCCGTCGGCTCGCCTAAGTTCTTTGTGCCGTGCGCGTGCTTGGGCGTCGCCCTGCCGTATCGGTCGGTCACGATCTCGCCGCGATATGCCTTGCGCCGCGCCGGGTCGCTCAGGTTTTCCGCGTCATAGCCCACCGTCACCACGATCTGGTCGGTCACCATGCCCTTGTCCACCAAATCGAGCGCCAGCGCGTCGGCCATCTCGCGCAGCACGAGCCGCGCGTTTTCCGCCGTGTACGGCTCGGCGAGCACCTGCCCGGAGCATATGCTGCTGTTCTCCGGCTTGTATGCGTGAATCGCCGCGACGGTGCACGGCTCCACGCCCCATGCGTGGTCGATGAGCAGCTCCGCGTTCTTGCCGAACAGCTTGTAGAGCAAATCCTCGTTGTATACCGAGCAGCGCGCCACGTCGCCCATCGTGCGCAAGCCGTGCGCCTCGAGCTTTTTGGCGTAGCCTCTGCCGACGCGCCAGAAGTCGGTGATCGGCGTGTGCGTCCACAGCTCGCGGCGGTATGTCGCCTCGTCCAGCTCCGCGATGCGCACGCCGTCCTCGTCGGCGGGGATGTGCTTGGCCACGATGTCCATCGCCGCCTTGCATAGGAACAGGTTCGTCCCGATGCCCGCCGTCGCCGTGATGCCGGTCGTGGCGAGCACGTCGGCGATGATGCGCTTGGCCAGCCCGCGCGCGTCGGTGTGATATGTCCTCAAATAATCGGTCACGTCCATGAACACCTCGTCGATCGAGTAGACGACGATGTCCTCCGGCGCGACGTATTTCATGTACACGCTGTAAATCCGCGTGCTGTATTGCATGTAATAGGCCATCCGCGGCGGCGCGATGATGAAATCGACGGCCAGCGCAGGGTTTTCGTTCAGTTCCGAAAAGTTATGCGAGCTTCCTTCCAGCTTGCCGCCCGGCGCACGCTGCCGCCTTGCCGCGTTCACCTGCGAGACGATCTGCTTGACCTCGAACAGCCGCCCGCGCCCCGGAACGCCGTAGCTCTTGAGGCTGGGCGTCACGGCGAGGCAGATCGTCTTGTCCGTCCTGCGCTCGTCGGCGACGACGAGGTGCGTGTCCATCGGGTCAAGCCCGCGCTCGCGGCATTCCACCGACGCATAGAAGCTCTTGAGGTCGATGGCGATGTATGCGCGCTCCATGCTCCGGCGGTCTCCTTTCGGTCTGGTCCGTTCGCTCACGCGCCGAGCAGCGGCTGGTCAAAAGCAAACAGCGCCTCGTTGATCTCGAATATGTCATATTGGCCGTTGGCGATGAAGTATTCGATGATGATGTCGAATTTGCTCGCGTGCGACAGCGCAAGCCCCGCACGGCTCAGTATGTCCCGCGTCTCCTCGAGGCTCAGTTCCAGCGCGATGGCCAGCGCGAGCGCCGTGTTCTTCGAGGGCTTGTAATTCGCGCTGCTGCGGATCTTGGAAAAGAGCTTGCGGTCGATGTTCGCCTTTTTGTAGCACTGCACGTCCGTCATGCCGCGCTCGTCGATTTTGCGAAGCAGATACGGCGTGAACCCGTCCTCCAATTCGGCCAGCGCATCCTCGATCGACGCTGCGGGCTTCTTCGCGCCCCGCGTCAGCCGCTCGAGCAGTCCACGCTTCTTCGGTTCGGGCTTGGCGGCCATCGGCGCAAACGGCGGCACTTCCCGCAGCGCCTCCTGCGGCATCGCCATTTCCTCGCACACGTCCTCGATGTCGCGCTGCGCCTTGGCCAGCTCGCACATCTCCTCCGGTAGCAGGCTCCTGCTGCGCGCCGTGTGCTGCCCGGCGTAGTTGTCGTCTATGTACTGCGCGATGCCCGCATAGAGCTTTTCGCCGATGGCAAAGCTCGCCTTGTCAAATATCGCGAGATAGACATGCATGTCCGCGTCGCTCTCCATCAGGAAATCGCGAATCGTATCCGTCGCCACGCGCAGCGCCTTGTCCCTGGGATAGCCGTACACGCCCGCCGAGATCAGCGGGAAGGCGACGCTCCCGCACCCGTGCGCCCGCGCCAGACGAAGCGCGCTTTTGTAGCAGGCCGCCAGCTTCTCGCGCTCGCCCGCATGGCCGCCGTGCCAGATCGGGCCGACCGTGTGGATGACGTAGCGACACGGCAGATCATACCCGCGCGTGATCTTCGCCTCGCCCGTTTTGCATCCGCCGAGCGTGCGACATTCCTCCAGCAGCCCCGGCCCCGCCGCCCTGTGAATCGCGCCGTCTACGCCGCCCCCGCCGAGGAGCGCCGGATTCGCCGCATTGACGATGGCGTCCACATGCATCCTCGTGATGTCCTGTCTGATGATCTCAAGCGACACGGTGCGCGCCTCCCCTCGTTTCCTTTTCATTATACTACAGATTTTCGCCGCTGTCACCCTCACCCGCCCGCCAATTGCGCACCGCCCGCCGGCGGTCAAATGTTTTTTCGCCGCATTTGCGCATCAATTGACAACCCCGCCGCCCGGTGCTACAATGGGTGCGCAATCAGCCGGGCCATGCGCCCCGCACATGTTGGGAGGACACCGCGATGAACGTGAATCATATCCCCGCCATTGACATCGACGCCGAGGGCAGCGTCGCCATGAACTGCATGACCGTCATCGCCGGACGCGCCGCCAGCGCCACGGGCTGCGTGCTCGTCGGCCACAACGAGGACGACCCCGGCCACATCGTCGTGCGCCACGGCTATGTCCCCGCGCGCGATTGGGCGCCCGGCAGCGTCATGCCCGCCGAGCCCGGTCTGGCCGCCGTGCCGCAGGTGCCGCACACGCTCGGCTTCGCCTGGTCGCAGACCACAAGCGCAGCGGGCGGCCTGTCCACCGCCGACACCATGCTCAACGAGCGCGGCGTGCTCGTCTGCTCCAATTCGATGGGCGGCTCCCGCGAGGACGGCGAGGACGCCTCCGTCGTCACCGACGGCGGCATCGGCTTCAATCTGCGCCGCGCCATCGCCGAGCGGGCGACCTCCGCGCGCGACGGCGTGCGCGTGCTGCTGGGGCTCATCGAGGCGTGGGGCTATGCTTCCTCAGGCCGCGCCTATACCATCGCTGACCGCGACGAGGCGTTCATGATCCAGCTCGTCCGGGGCCGCCACTATCTCGGCGCGCGCATCCCCGACGACGCCGTCGCCGTCATGCCCAACCATTACAACCTCCACACGCTGCGCGACTGCCCGGAGATGTTCTACCCCGACGATCTGATCACTTATGCCATCGGGAAGGGCTGGTATACGCCCGCCGTCCCCGGCGATTTCTCCGATTTCGATTTCGCCCGCGCCTATCAGACCGGGGACAATTGGCAGAACCCGCGCAATGTCATGCGCCAGGTCCACGGCCAGAGCATGCTCCTTGGCCGCGAATGGGACGCCGCGCGCGAGGGCATGCCGTTCTGCATCAAGCCCGCCAGGCCCGTGACCCTTCAGGATATGGCCGATGTCCTGCGCACGCATTACGAGGGAACCTCCGACGACACCGAGCGCTTCGGCCCGGGCCGCTCCCCGCACGACACCGACATCCGCCGCATCTGCACCGGCACGACCATCGAGAGCGTCATCGCCGATTTCTCGACGCCCGCGCCGCTCACGCCGCTGTTCCTCGCCCCCGGCAGGCCGTGCCAGCTCCCCTACATCGCGCTGCACCCGCTGCTGGGCTATCCCGAATCCCTTTGCAGCATGGGCGACGCCGCCGCCGCGCTCGATCGTCACCTCATCCCCGATCACGCGATCACGCAGGCGAAGGACGACGCCTTCGACCGCATGCGCGGCTTCGAATCGCTCTGCGAGATGCTCTATGAGGATGTCACCGGCGGCGTTCATGCCCTCGTGCACGAGCTGACCGAGACCGCCTTTGCCAGCCACGCGGAGCTCATGCGTGCCGTGACCCCCATGCTCGCCGCTGGCCAGTCCGATATCGCGCAAAAGACCGTCCGCCTGCTCGACGAAGGCGCCGTCTCCTCCGCGCTCGCCCGCCTCATGGCGCACGCCCTCTCCTTCCCGCGCGCCGTCACCGGCGACATCGCCGCGCCCTTTGCCGGTGACGAGCCGGTCACCGTCGCGTTCTCCTGCCCCGGCGAGCCCGTCGAGGACTCGCTCGTCTTCGGCGTCACGCATACAAACGTCCGCATGCGCCATGCCCGCGCCGTCCCCGGCAGCCTGACGCGCACAGCCGACGGCATGTGGCGGGCGGCCTTCCCCCGCGAGGCCTTCGCGCCGTACATCGCCGCGCCGGGCCGCTATGCCTTCTGCCTCGGCGGCAATGTGACCGGCGGCAGCGCGTTCGCGGGATTGACCACCGTCGCGTTCGAATAATTGATAAATGGCAGAAAAACCGGCCTCGCCCTCTGGCAAGCGCCGGTTCTTTTGTTTACCCGCCGATCTGCACGGGCCTAAAGCCCTCGCCGTGCACCTCGCTGGAATCCAGCACGATCAAAAAGCTCTGCGGGTCGGCGGCCCGGACCGTCTTTTGGATCTGGTACATCTCCTTGCCGCTGCATGCGCACATGACGACCTGCCTCTGCGCGCCCTGATAGCCGCCCTTCGCCGGGATGATCGTCGACCCGCGCCTGCTGACCCGGTCGATCTCGCGGCAGATGCGCGGCGCGTCGTCGGTGACGATCAGCGCCATTTTGCCCGCGTTCATGCCGTACATGACCTTGTCCACGGCGATGGCGAATATGTAGTTGACGATCATGCCGTATATGATGCCGTCGATGTCGCCGAAGATCACGCCGCCCGCGAGGATGATGCCCACGTCGGACAGGAACGCGATTTTGCCCAGCGGGATGTGGGGCCGCATCGCCTTGACCGCCATGATGATGAAATCCGACCCGCCGGTCGAGCTGTTCTGGATGTAGATCAGCGCGTAGCCCAGACCGCCGAATATGCCCGTGCACAGCGCCGCGAGCAGCCTCTCGCCCTCATACACCGGCAGCATCGGTGCGAGCACGTCGATGAACACGGACGAGATCACCATGCACCGCAGCGAGCTGATGAAAAACCTGCGCCCCAGCAGCTTATAGCACAGCGCCGCGACCGGCACGTTGAGCAATATCGTCGTCACGCCGATGGGCATGCCCGTCAGCCTGTTCACGATGATCGCGATGCCCGAAAAGCCCGTCATCGGGAATTTCGCCGCCGCCGCGAAATTGTATATGCCGACCGCGATGAGCATGCTGCCCACGCACTCCCAAAGGATCTGTTTCGCCGTCGCCCGCGCGCCCGGCCCGAAGAATTTCAGCGCCCTTGCCATGTCCTTCAACCTCCGCAATATTCGTCCCATGATGCCAAAAGAGCGGCGGCGCATCACGGGTATGATACGCTGCCGCTCTTCTTCATATATCATATAAAGGATATCACGGATATTCGTTTTTGTCAAGCATTTTGGGGATGGCGCATCACTTTCCCCAACCCCTCTGCCTCTCCAGCACATCCTCAAACGCCCGCGGCATCTGCTGAATCATCCGCTCCTCGCCGATGATGGGCAGCAAATCCTCCTTCATGAACGCCGGGATGCCGCGCGCGTGCGCCTGCTCCACCAGCGAGAACGCCCACTCGGGCCGCGTCCGGATCTTCTTTTTCTGCGGGCCGGTCATCGTGCCCACGACGATCCACTCGATGCCGGTCAAATCGACCTCACCGGGGTCGTCGAACAGCGGCTCGAACGTCGCGTGCAGGTGGCCGCCGCGCACGTTCTTGCGCAGCGCATCGAGCCGCCACAGCTCCGCCCTGCGCGTCACCGTCACGCCGAACCACGCGTTGTCCGGCGCGTCCGGGATGTCGAGCAGATCGGGCCGCTTGGACAGGAACAAAAACCGATGCTGCGGGTTCTTTTCCATCTTGTCAAACACGATGTCCCGCCACTCGCGCTTCCAGCCGGACAGATCGCTCATGCCGGTGAGCAGGAAATTGCCCGGCCGCTCCCTGTCCATCAGGCGCAGCTTGCCGGGAAAGAACTCCGGCTTCTCAAAATCCTCGATCATATGCCAGCGCTTGACGTTGCAGCGCGCGTAGCAGTAATCGCAGCCGACGGTGCAGCCGATGACGAGGTTCATATTCTGAATCTGATCCTTGATGCAGATCATGCCGATCCCTCCGCGAAACGTTTTCGCCCTATTATACCACACAATCCACCCTTGTCCATGCCCCGGCGCGCGGATTTGCAAAACCGGCTTGAGCGCGCGTTTTTCCTGTGCTACAATAGAAAAAAATGCGGGAGGCGATATCGTGAACAACAGCGATTGGCTCCATTGGGAGGCGAACGCCGAGGACGGCGCGATGCACCGCGAGCCGTCGGAGGAGGTGCAGTTCTTCCGCGCGGTGGCCGCGGGCGACCTCGACGCCGTGCGAAGCAGCTGCGAGCGCAGGCGCTTCGGTGACCACAGCGGCATGGGCGTGCTCTCGCGCGACCCGCTCACCGACATCAAGTATCACTTCGTCATCGCCGCCGCGATGATCGCCCGCTTCTGCGCACAGCAGGGCATGGAGGTCGAGCAGGCCTTGCGCCTGAGCGACTACTATATCGGCAAGCTCGACGACATCGCCGACCGCGTCGCCGTCCTCGCGCTGCATACCGAGATGGCGATGGACTACGCCGCCAAGATGCGCCGCCTCTCCCGCGAGGCCAGCGGTTCGCGCATCGTCGCCGCCTGCCGCGAGCACGTCTATGCGCACATCCGCGAGCGCCTGACCGTCGCGGACATCGCCGCCGCGCTCGGCGTGTCGGAGGGCTACCTCTCCCGCCTGTTCAAGCAGGAGAAGGGCGTATCCGTCAGCGGCTACATCCGCGAAAAGAAGGTCGACCTCGCCAGGAACATGCTGACCTTCGGCGAGGACTCCATCGCCGAGATCGCCGCGCAGCTCGGCTTCTCCTCGCAGAGCCACTTCATCCGCCAGTTCCGCGAGCACACGGGCCTCACGCCGCGTGCCTATCGCGCGCTGCATCATGGGGCAAAATGGATCGGCGACTCGCCGTGGAGCGAAGATGAGCCGTGGACCGGGGATGAGCAGGGCGATGGGTGAGTTTTTGCAAGTATATATAGAAAAACCGAATCCCGGCGGCAAACGTGTGTCGTCGGGATTCGATTGTTTTGGGTTATTGGGATTCGAGGCTTTGGCGCTCGGCCCCGTCAGGGATCGCTGCGCTTCCTGACGGTATTTGATGGCTTCGCCATAGGGGGGACGTTGGGACTCTGACCCGGGGAACCTTATAGTCGCGCCCTTCGGTCGCTCGTTAAGGTTCCCGACGCTCCGCCCGCCTTCATCGCCCACTGGGCGCGGCGGGCTTCGGTCCCCAGCACCCCTCTTCGCTTCGCGCGCTTTAAGCTACCTTATCTCATGCCTTACATCGTCAGCACGATCTCATTGACATCAACGAGCTTATCCGCCGGGACATAATTGCCCTGCATCATCTCGCCGTTGAGCGTCAGGCTCTGGCAGCCGCTCTCATGATGATCGGGGTTCTTCACGGTGATGTTCAGCTTCTTGCCGCGGAAGTCCTTCACCATCGTGAAGCCGTCCCACGCCTTCGGGATGCTCGGCGCGATCTTGATGCCCTCAAGATCCGGGCGCAGGCCGAGGATGCCCTCGACGCAGCCGACCATCACGGTGGACGCCGTGCCGGTCAGCCAATGCACGTGCGAACGGCCGTGGCGCTGGCTCGTCGGGCCCTCGGTGAACTGGCCGTAGACGTACGGCTCGATCACGCGGATCTCAGCCCTGTCGTTCTGCGCCGCCGGGGCGTTCTCCTTGAAGTACATGAACGCGCGCTCGCCGTGGCCAAGCAGCGCCTCCGCGAGGATCAGCCAGCCCTGCGACTGGGAGAAGATGCCGCCGTTTTCCTTGCAGCCGCGGTTGAAGATGACCGCCAGCGCGCCGTCAAACGCGTGCGCATGGTACGGCGGGTCCATCAGCACCGCGCCGTACTCGCTGTTCAGGCGGGTGTAGACGTTCTCCATCGCCGCGTCGGCCTGCTCCTTGGTGGCGAGGCCGCTGATGACAGCCCAGCTCTGCGGGTTCAGCCACATGTTCGCTTCGGGGGCCTTCGCCTCGCCGATGCGCTCGCCGGCCTCGGTGTAGCCGCGGATGAAGCGGTCGTTGTCCCAGCACAGCGCCTGCACCTTCTCGCCGAACGCCTTCTGCTTCTCCTCGAGCTCCGCGACATACGCGCTGTCACCCTTATACGCCGCGAACATCTTGAGCACGCTCATCGCATAGTAGAACTGCAGCGCGACGAACGTGGACTCGCCGTTCGCGCCCAGGCGCAGGCAGTCGTTCCAGTCGGCATACAGACCGGCGGGCATGCCGTGCGGGCCCATGTGGTCGAAGCTGAACTTCAGCGCGCGCTTGAGGTGCTCGTACACCGTGCCCTCGTCGCGGTTGGCAAACGGGATCACCTCGTCGAGGAACGCCGTGTTGCCACTCTCGGCGACGTACTTAGACACCGGCGGGCGCAGCCACAGCGCGTCGTCGGCGCGGTAGTGCGGGTGGCCGGTCTCGCGGACGTAGGAATCGTCGTCCGGCGTGTCCTCGTGGCCCGCGTTGTGGGTGTACTTGACCAGCGGCAGGCCGCCGCCGTTGTCCACCTGCGCGGAGAGCATGAAGCGGATCTTCTCCGCGGCCATCTCCGGCTCGAGGTGGATGATGCCCTGAATGTCCTGCACCGTGTCGCGATAGCCGTAGCCGTTGCGCAGGCCGCAGTAGATCAGCGACGCGGCGCGCGACCAGACGAACGTGATGAAGCAGTTATACGCATTCCACGTGTTGATCATGGTGTTGAACGCCGGGTCGGGCGTGTCGATCTTCAGGTGGTCAAGGCGCGCATACCACAGGTTCTTGAGCGCGGCGACCTCCTTGTCGAGCATGGCCTTCGGGTCGGCGTACTGCGCGATGATCTTCTCGGCGACCGTGCTGTATTTCATGCCCAGCACGAACGCAATCGTCTTGCTCTCGCCCGGCGCGAGCTCGACCTTCGTGCTCAGCGCGCCGCAGCAGTTGCCGCAGTAGCAGTTGACGCCCGCGAGCTTGCCCTGCTCCACGCCCACGGGGTTGCCGTAGTCGTGATACTTGCCGATGAACGCGTCCTTCTCGCCGCACCAGCTGTCCACATCCGCACCCGCGAGGCCGAAGAAGCGCTGGCAGACGCTCTTCTCGTCGACCATCTCGTCGGCGTCGTTGGCGTCGAGGTTGCCGTTGATCATCTGGGTCACGCGGTTGCCGTCAAAGCGCGTCGCCGTGATGAACAGCGAGTACTGCATGTTCACCTGATCCTGCTCGTAATTGCTGTGGTTGGTGAACTCGGCGTAGCCCGTCAGCGTCAGCTTGCGCGGCTTGTCGCCGTCGTTTTTGACCGTCAGCGCCCAGACCTCGTGCTGAGCCCCGTCCGGCACGTAGTACGTCGCCTCGGACGCGATGCCCGCGTAGCTGGCCTCCATCGTCGTGTAGCCGATGCCGTGGCGGCAGACGCTCTTGTACTGGTCAAGCGGCTTGCCCACGGGCTGCCAGCTCGCGCTCCAGTAATCGCCGCTCTCGTCGTCGCGGATGTACAGATAGCGGCCCGGCCTGTCGAACTGGTTGAACACGTAGCGCAGGATGCGGCCGTTTGCGCCGGATTGGGCGAAGCTGTAGCCGCCCGCGTTGTTGGAGACGATCGCGCCGTACTCGGGCGAGCCGAGGTAGTTGACCCAGGGGCCGGGGGTGTCCGGTCTGGTGATGACGTACTCGCGCGCGGCCTCGTCAAAATGTCCGTATTGCATGTGCATCTTCCTTTCTTGTTGTCCTCCGCCCGTCCGGCGGTCATTCTCTCCTTCGGCATCCTCGCCGGGCATGGCTCGTGTAAGCCTTCGTGTATTCGCATTATAGCAGATTTCCGCACCGAAAAAAACCACAAATCCGCCAAAAATGGCAGATTCATGACATAAACTTTTCGTGAAAATGCCGCCCATGCAAAAGGGCGGAAACGCATGATTGCGCCCCGCCCGTCCGCTCAATATTTTTCAAAATGGCGTATCGCGTAGTCGAGCTCGTGCTCGGCTTCGCCGTCGCGCAGCCGCCTCGCCGCCACGATGCGCCTCTCCGCGTCGTCGTCCACACACGTGACGAGCAGCAGAATCTGATCGTCCGGCCGCACGTCGATCTCGTTGGTGTAGATCGAATAGCGCAGCAGCGCGTCGATGGCCGTCTGCCTCTGTTCGATGAGGGTCGATGACAGCTGGCCGAGGCTGACATAGCGCCCGACGGTGTTGTTGATGCCGTATGTGCCGACCGCGAAGATGACGTAACGCCCGCTCTCGTACATCGTGTCGAATGTGATGAACGGGTTCGCGCGCAAAAACGACGTGTCCTCGTAATTGCGCAGGCAGCCGAACATCGCGCCGGTCTTCATGTTGTGGCCGTAGAGCGCGATCAGGTAGGGCCGCGTCGACAGATCGACCGTCTGCTCCATGAAAATCGCGCCGTTTTTGTTGTGGTATCCGCGGTAGTCCCTGTTGAGGTAGTAGTCGTTGTCCCGCTGCACGACGGCCTCGTCGAGCATATCCTCAAGGTTCAGCCAGCCCACGATGTCCGCGTTCGCCCGGCGCAGCTTCTCAAACCTGCTCGTGACCCGCGCGAACGGATTCTCCGGGTATCCCTGCCTGCGCAGCGTGACCTGCGGCGTCGCCGTGGGCGCGGGCGTGGCGTCCGGCTCGGGCGTGGCCGTGGGCGCAGGCGTTGGCGTCGTCAGGGGCGCGCTGACCTGCGGCTCGGGCGTGCTCTGCGCTTCCTCATAATACGTCTCGCGAAGCGCCCTGCTCGCCAGCCTCGACTGCACGAAATCCCATCCGTATCCGATCAGGCTCACCATGCAATACACGAACACGCACGCGAGCACGGCACGAACGGCGATGCGCAGCATCTCCTCCCGCCGCCTGCGCCTTCTCCGCCTCCTGCGCACGGGCGCGCCCGTCTCGCGGTAACTGCGCACGGGGGACGTGCTCACGCGCACGCGGCGCTTGGGCCTGCGGCGAACGACGGCATTTTCGTCGTAATGCCGCGCATCGCGCCCGCCGTGCATCAGCGCATCCAGCGCCTCGCGCAGCCGCCTCCAAAGATCGTCAAGCAAAGATGTCATCTCCCGTGCCGGTTCTCAGTATCCTCTGTATAGGATAACACATTTTTTCTTTCCGCGAAAGCCCCCACTTAAAAAGCCCATGCCTCGCGGGACATGGACTCTTTGTCGTGGTTTAGCGGTTCACGCCGCGGCGCTTCGGCCTGCTGATCACGAGGCCCGCCAGCGCGGCGAGCATCATGGCCATCCAGACCATCGGGGCCGCCTCGTCGCCCGTCTGCGGAATCTCCGCGACGTGCAGCGTGAACACCTGGCTGCGCACCGTGCCGCCCGCGTTGGTCACCTCGCAGTAGTAGGTGTAGCCGTTGTTCTCCGGCTTGATCGGGCTGGTCGTGTAGGACGGCTGCGTCGCGCCCTCGATGGCGACGAAGCCCTTGCCGTCGTTGTGGTTGATGAACCACTGGTACGTCGCGCCCTCGACCGGGTCGACGCTCATCGTGAATTGGCTGCCCGGCTCGGTGTTCATCTGCAGCGGCGTCGTCTCGGTGACGGACGGCAGTTCCACCGCGCCGATGGTCAGCGTGCCGTTTACGTAGGTGATCGTGTAGTTCTGCGTCGCCTCGGCGCCGGAGACCACGATCTCCACGCTGCCCGGCTTGCTCATGTCGGGCGCGGACGCGTAGGCCACAGCCGGCGGCGTGACGAGCGTCTCGCCTTCGATCAGGCCGGTCACGGTGTAGGACGTCTCGTCCAGCACAGGCACCTCGCTGCCCGCGAGGGCGCTGATGTCCTTCGCCTCGATCGTCAGCGGGGCCGGGGTGATCTCCACCGTGAGCTCGGCGTACAGGCCCGGAATCTCATTGGCCTCGATGAGCAGGCAATAGCTGTCCGCATTGAGCGGCACATCGACCGCGCTGCCCGCGGAGCCTTCCCAACTGTACGTGAAGCCGCCCGTGTAGCCGGGGATGGCCGCCTCGCCGGTGTAGGTCAGCGGCTTGCCGTCGTAGACCTTGCCCGCGAGCACGATGCCGCTCACGTCGATCGTCATCTCCTGATCGGTGACGGCGATCTCGATCGTCAGGTTCAGCGTGTCCACATTGTCAAGGCCGGTTACGTTCAGCTTGATCTCGCCCGCGGCGTTCTGCTGGGCCATGCCCTGGCGGAGCTTGAAATTCAGCTTGCCGTTTTCGATCGCCGCGCTCTCGAAGACCGCGTTGTCGAAGCCCGCGATCTCGAAGACCGGTATGCCGCCCATCTGCATCGAGGCGAGCAGCGCGTTCAGGTCGACCATCTTGTCCGACGTGTCGTTGAAGCTGAGGCTCATGCTGTGGCTCGCGCCCATCGCCGGGATCTTGGTGATCTCGCCCACGTTCGCGGTGAATGTCGGGTTGGTCAACGTGTAGTTGGCCGCCTTCTCGCCGCCGATGACGGCGCTGAGCGTCACGGCCTTGCCCGTGCCCGCGTTCGCGTCGGCGTATTCGCCCGCCGTGATGGTCACGGTCACGCTGTCGCCCGCGAGCACGCCGTCAAGCGCACCCTCGCCCGCGAGCGCGCCCGCCGCCGTCGTGCCGTCGTAGGCCTTGGTCACCGTCACGGTGCCGGCCAGCGCGGTCAGCGGCGCTTTGTCGATGGTGAAGTAGATCTCTCGGGCGGTGAACGTGTAGTCGCTCGTCTCGACCGGCGCGATGGTCACGCTGGCCTGGCCCGCATGGATATTGTTGTTGTACGTCAGCGTGTAGTCCGCATCCTTGACGAGCGTCACGCCCTCCACGCCGGAGCTGACCGTCACGTCGGGCTCCTGCGCCGCTCCGTTGTAGACCACATTCGCCGCCACGCTCGCCGTCAGGCCGGAGAGCACGTTGGTGATCTCGTAATCGGCGCTGGCGGTGTAGATGGAGTCGGAGGTCTCATACGTCGCGGTCACGGTGTATCTGCCGGGCTTCGTCGGCTTCTCGGTGAGGATCGCACCCGTGCTGTCCTTGTAGGTGAGCGTCAGCACGCCGTCGGTCATCGCGCCGCCGTCGGCCCTGTCCACAAGCGTCGTGTAGTCCGTGTTCACGAACACATCGTCCTGCGTCACGTTCAGGCCGTTCTGGAAGACGTTCTTCTCGGTGATGTTCACATAGACCGTCACCGGCGCAGCCTCGCCATATTCCGCGATGCCGTCGCCGTTGAGGTCGATGGCCGCCGAGCTCGCCTGCACGCTCACCATGCCGGTCGCTGCCGCGTCCGAGGTCAGCATGCTTCCCTCCAGCGTCGCCGCGCTGCCGGTCAGGCCGCCGAACACGACCGCCGCGCCCTCCGCGTCGGAGCTCACGAGCGTGTTCAGGTCGACCGTGTTGCCGCCGCGCGCCAGGCTGTATGCGCCCGCCTCGTCGGTGTGCGCGCTGGTCAGCGTCTGCGCCGCCGCATGGATGACGCCGTTGTTCACGGCCGCCGCGCCGCCGTCCGCCATCGCGTAGTTGCTCGCGCTCTCGCCGAGCACCACGTTGAAGTTCACCGTCTTGCCGCTTCCGGCGTAGGCGTCCGCAAACGCCGCGTCGGTCACGGTGTAGTCCGTCACGCTCTCGCCGGTCACGACGCCGTCAAACGCGACATCGCTCACGACCGCGTCGGTCTTGCCGTCGTATGTCTTTTCGGCCACAGCCGCGCCCGTCACGGTCAGCACAGCGGGCTTGATCGTGAAGTTCGCCGTCGTCTCCTCGAACTTGTACGTGCTCGTGGCAACCGGCGTCACGCGCACGGTCGCCGTGCCCGCGTCCACGTTGTTCTCGTAGGACACCGTGTAGTCCGTGCCCTCGGTCAGCAGCGCGCGCAGCACCACAAACGACACGTTCACGTCCGGCGTGTGTTCCGCACCGTTGTAAACCAGATTGTCCGCATCCAGCACGGTCACGGTCACGGCCACATCGGCCTGCTCAATCGTGAACGTCGTCTCGCCGGTGTAGATCGTCGTGCTCGTCTCGTACGTCGCCTTCACGGTGTACGTGCCGGGCTGCGTCGGATTCTCGACCGCCGCGCCGTCCGAATTGGTGTAAGTCAGCGTCACGTTCTCGGCGTTCAACGTCTCGTCCCCGAGCGTCACGGTCGGGTTGAGCTCCTCGCCGAACTTGATGTTCTCCTGCGTCACGGTCAGCGTGTTCTCGAGAACCGCCTTGTCCACGACGTTGACGTAAATCGTCAGCGGCTCAGCCTCGCTGTATTCCGCGATGCCGTCGCCGTTGAGGTCGATGGCCGCCGCGCTCGCCTGCACGGTCACCATGCCGGTCTGCGTCTCGTCCGAGGTCAGCACGCCGTTCTCGAGCGTCGCCGCGGTGCCGTCCAGATTGCTGAACTCGATCGTCGATTCCGCCAGGTTAGCGTACACGAGGTCCGCAAGAGCGACCGTGTTGCCGCCGCAGATCAGGTTGTACGCCCCCGCCTCACTGGTATACGCGCTGGTCAGCGTCTGCTCCACAGCGTTGATGACGCCGGTGTTCACGCGCAGCGCGCCGTTGGGCAGCACGTAATTGGTCACGGTCTCATTGAGCGCCACGCTGACGTCGACCGGCTTGTCCGTGCCGGCATATTCGTCTTCAAACGATGCGGTGGCGGTGTAGTCCGCCTCCGTCAGGCTCTCGCCGTCCACAACGCCGCCGAACGTGATGCCGGTGATGGCCGCATCCGTCGTGCCGTCGTATTCCTTCGCCTCGATCGCAGCGCCGTCGATGGTCAGTTCCTTCTTCTCGACCACGAAGACGAAGTCCACGGAGGTCTCGCCGTCATCGTCATGGGTTACGGTCAGCCTGACGGGATACTCGCCCGCAGGCAGGCCGGGCTTCGCCGTCAGGGTGACGGTGTAGCTCGTATTCCCCTCCATCGTCCGGGTCGGATACTCGTTGCCGACGGTGATGTTTTCGCTGTCCGCGACCACGCCCACGAATTCCGATTGGACTTCGCCCTCATTGGCGAGGGTGAAGCTGCCCTGCGCAGACTCGTAGCCATAGGTCACCGGGGCGAACTGCACGTCCTTCATGACGATATTGGCGGTGATCTTCTTCCACTCCGCTTTGATCGTCATATCCTGCGTCACAGGCGTCGCGAAATCCCACACCTCGCCGTTAAAATACCAATCCGCGAACGTGTAGTCCCGGTGCACCGGGTTTTCGGGCCTCGTGATCGTCCAGCCATCGCTGACGTACATGTCGCTCGGCGGGGCCATGAGGCCGTCGTAGTCCCAATGGACCCGATGGTAGGTGACCGCTTCCGTGGTCATATTTGCGCTGGCTTTCGTGTTCTGGTCGCCCGTCGCCTTGATGGTGAAGCTGTACTCGCCCACTTCGTCGATGGGGAAGGTCGCCGTCGTTTCGGTCACGGCGGTGGGGATGCTCGCGACCCCGCCGTCCTTAAACATCCGCAGTTCGTAGCCCGGCGCGAGGTCCACAGGGTCCCAAGTCAGGGTGACGCAGTCCTGTCCGCCCAGAATCATCACGTTCTGCGGGACACCCAGCTGCACGGACTGGATCGTCACCTCGGGCCATTCCCATTCGTAGTTCTCCGCGTTGGTCAAGACGCCTTCGTAGCCGGGATGAAGATCGGTGGGACGATAATCTCCGACATCCGGCGCCGTCGTGGTGATCGTTCCCGTCAAAATCTCGTTGTTGACGCCTTCGATCTCAAATGTGTGGACATTCGTGCCGTTGTAGTCAAACGCAGTCGGGATAAACACGACTTGCTTGAAGATCTTGCCGGTGTTCACGGTTGCCGCGCCGCCGTTTTCAAGCTCGTAATCGGTCACGTGATCGGCCAGCTGCACGGTGAGGTTCACGGTCTTGCCCGTGCCTGCGTTCGCGTCCTCATATTCCGCACTGATGACGGTATAGTCCGCCTCCGTCAGGGTGTCGCCGACCTCAAGCTCGAAGAACGTGAGGCTGCTCACCGTCGCGGCCGTCGTGCCGTCGTAGAGCTTGTTTTCAAACACGACATCCTGGATCGACAGCTGCTTCCTGTTCACGATGAAGCTCAGCTCCGCCGTCGCCGTCTTGCCGCCGTCATAGGTGACAGTCAGCGTCGCGGAATACGTGCCGGCGGGGAGGCCGGCCTTGGGCCCGACAGTGGTCCATATTCCGCTCATTCCCGGAATCTTATCCTGCATAAGGCTGACGGCGAACGCATCGCTGCTGACCTCAATGCTGTCGATCTTCGCATAATTCAGGCCGTCGTTGATGATGCCCAGCTGCGCCGTCGGGGCCGTTTCGTATCCGTAGAATACGGATTCAAACGTCTCGGGATTCATCTCAAGCCGCAGGGACGCCTCAAGCGGCGCCCATTCCGCCTTGAGCGTGATGTCCTCCGTCACGGTCTGGTTCTCAAAATCGTACCAGTAATCCTCCGGGCCGTAGCACCAGCAGTAGAAGCCCATGCCCTCGATCTGCGACACCGGCTCGGCGGGCTCGGCGATCTTATTGCCGTGGCATACGTATGTGCGGCTGACGGACGTCACGCCGTCGTTGTAATCCCACGTCACGGTGTGATAGGTGAAGGACTGCGTCACGCTCCGCGAGGATATCACGTCCGCGCCGCCGTTCGCCTGCACTTCGACATAGTATTCGCCGGATGCCAAGACCGGGACGACGGCCATCGTCGCGTCCGTCACGGCGACGGCGGAGCCCATCGGCGTGCCCGACACCGTGTACAGCTGCAGCGAGTAGTCGGTCGCGCCGTAGACGGGGTTCCATGTCACCTTGATGCCGTTTTCCTCGCCGGCGGCGGATGTGATCTGCGGCGCATTAAGCGTGGGCATGGAGCTTCCGATGGTCAGATTGCCCGCGCTCTTCACGTAGTAATTGTCGCTGCCGAGATTCACGGTATAGCCGTTTTCCTGCGTGCCGTAAGGATCGTATGTGTATACGCCATCCGCCTCGGTTTTCGGCGT
The DNA here is from genome assembly GCA_944362695.1 of uncultured Clostridia bacterium. Classification (GTDB taxonomy): domain Bacteria; phylum Bacillota; class Clostridia; order Christensenellales; family Aristaeellaceae; genus Ventricola. The sequence goes on along the minus strand of CALVTQ010000044.1, from coordinate 13,275 downwards.
CAGCGTCACATACAGCACCTCGCCGTTCACGCCGTTGACTTCGATCTGGTAGGCGGAGGCCGCGAAACCGACAGTCAGGCCGGGGATGGTGATGGGCGCCTGCGTGATCACGCCGTCGCTGAGCGTCACAAGGCTGTCGTTCGACATCTTGTAATATCCGCCGCCGCTGACATTCAGGTTGAAGGTGACGGTCTTGTTCTCGCCGACGTTCTTGTCATCAAACCTCGCGTTCGTCACCTCATAATCGACCGAATCCACAAGCACGCCGTCTCTTACGGCCAGGTTATCGAATTCGACGTTGAGCACAAGCGCGCTGTCGGTGCCGTCGTATTCCTTTCTCACCTGTGCGCTCTTGAATCTGATCTCCCTGGGCGTCACGCTCGCCTTGACAGGCGCCGAGACCGTCTTCCCGCTCGAGGTTTCCTTGACGACGATCGTCGCGTCATAATCGAACGGATAGTCGTCGGGGTTGAATTTGATGGAGTAGGAGGTGTTCGTGGTGTTCGCCTTGATGACGCCATCGCCCTCCACGAGCTCAAAATCATTGGGCGCATTGCCGCCGATGCTCACCTCGATCAGCACATCGGTGCTGCCGCTGTTGGTGATGGTGATGGGCACGACCACCTCCGCGTCGCCGAAGGTCACGCTGCCCATATCGATGGCATCCACGCTCAGATTCAGGTCTTCCGCTTCCCACATCGCCGTCAGCGTCATGTTCTGCGTCACGGGCTGGCTGAAATCCCACTCCTCGCTGCCGTTGTACCAGCCCAGGAAGGTATAGCCCTCGCGCGTCGGGTCGGCGGGCTTGGTGACCGTATAACCGTGCGGAACGCCGGTCAGACCTTCTCCGTAGGCGACGCTATCGCCTTCCTCCTCCTGCTGGAACGGAATATTCTCTTCCCATCTCACGCAATGGAACTGATAACTGTCGCTCACGCCCGGGTCGCCGGAGATGTAGTCGCTGCCGGTCTCCGCCAACGCATAGACCAGGGCATAATATGCGCCGCTCATCTTCACCACATTGCTCGCCGAGGGCGCTTCCGATTGACCCGCCCCGTCCAGCATGTAGTCGCCTTCATCGCTCAGGAATTTCACGAAGTAAGAATCTGCGCCTTCAACGGGTTTCCAGCTCACACGGAAAAGATCTTCCCCAACTTCGGCTATGCGAACATCCGGCGTGGCCAGCTTTGTTTTTGATTCGATGGGCTTATCGCTCAGTTCAATCTGACTCTGGGCGTACAGATTTTTCGTGTCTTCATAGTACTGGTATATGACTGTGCCGCCCTTGCAGACAAATTGATACTGGGTGTCCCATGTGCCGCTGTTGGCGGTTGCCAGCAGGAGCTGATCCGGCGCGCCGATCGTGCCCGCGTCGCAGTTGGTCACGTCCACCATATAGTTCTCGCCTGCGACCGTCACAATATTCCACATGTGGCCGCCCGCGCCGGTGCCGCCGGCCATGACGCCGGTGACAGTGGTGCATGTGGTGTTATAATCGCCGAATTGGGCATTGTCGCAAAGGTGCTGGAAAGCCTTCGAGTAGCCCTCGCACACGACCTTCGTGCTCGGATCGCCGTCAAACACGTGGATCAGCTGCCACGGATCGATGTAATCCGGGTCCGGATCGGCCGCCGCGCTGTGATCGTAATCCACCAGCGCGCAGATTTCCTTCACGAAGCCCTTGATCTTATCGACATCGGAAGCGTTCTCGTATTTGGCGAGGATGGAGCGGATGTTGTTCACCGCTTTGGTCGCCGCCTTTGTCTTCTCGGTGTTGACCTGCGTCCTGAACGCGCTGTTCATGTCCGCCGCCGTGCAGTATTCGGAGCCGACCGCAAATTTATATACGATGTCGCCGAACGTCACACTGTCGCCCAATTGCGAATAGCTGATGCCTTCGCTTTGGCATCCCGTTCTCTTGTCATACCAATAGAACTCGTAGGGGTTGTCCATCAATGCGGCATCCAGCGCAGCTTTAAAGCCCGCGCCGAGCACGCCGTATTTGGACAGATAGGCCGAAATCGCTCCGGTATCCATCGTCAAGCCGGTCTCGGCCTCAATCTCGGCGATGCTGACCGTAGCGGAGGGCAGCACATTGCCCGGATCAATGGTGAACACGGACGTGCTGGATTCGCCGCTTGCGACCATGTACGCATGATCATACAGCGCAAAATACATGGAAAGCAGTGTCTCATCCAGACTAACCCCGGCGGAGAAGCCGAACGTGGAGATCTCCTGCTGCGTGCCGTCTGCCGTCTGCTCATACAGATAGCCCAGCAGCAGCTCGTCCTCATCGGGCAGCAGCCATTCGTCGGGAACGTAGGTGCCGCCCCCTATGAGGCCGCTCTCCGCCGCCGCGCCCGCGCACAGCAAAAACAGCGTCATCGTCATGACCGCAAGCAGTGCCGCGATGCGCGCGCCCTTCTTCATGTTTTTCATCGAACGTATCTCCTGAATCATCATGGCCGTCTGTCCCCTCTGATGTAATAGACATTGTTATACATAAAACATTATACTCGCGCATTTTCTCAAAATCAAGCTGTACCGGAAAATTTAAGTCACAAAATTTTTATAACGTTCACTTTTCATTGCACGCTCCCCGCGCATCAAAAAAAAGAGCGGCAGATTCCCTCTGCCGCCCATGCTTTCCGCTCATTTGAGCGCGTCTGTCATGCTCTTTACGTATTCCCCGACGGGCCCCGCCGCGTCCCTGCCGCAGCGCTCGATGATCTTGATGATCGCCGAGCCGACGATCGCGCCGTCCGCGATGCCCGCCATCTTTGCCGCCTGCTCGGGCGTTGAGATGCCGAAGCCGATGGCGCAGGGCGTGTCCGTGTTCTCGCGGATGACCTTCACAATCGACGCGAGGTCTGTGGTGATCTCGCTTCTCGTGCCGGTCACGCCGAGGCTGGATACGACGTAGATGAAGCCCTCCGCCTCGCGCGCGATCATGGCGATGCGGTTTTCGCTCGTCGGCGCGATGAGCGAGATGAGCGCCACGCCGTGCTTCGTGCAAATCGGCTGGAACTCCTCCTTCTCCTCATACGGCAGATCGGGCAGGATGATGCCGTCGATGCCCACATCCGCGCATGTGCTGATGAACCGCTCCGCACCGTAGGAGAACACCACGTTTGCGTACGTCATGAACACCATCGGGATGGTCACGTCCGCGCGCAGCTCCCGAACGAGATCGAACACCTTGTCCGTCGTCACGCCGCCGGTCAGCGCGCGCAGGTTCGCGCCCTGAATGACCGGGCCTTCCGCCGTCGGGTCGGAGAACGGGATGCCCAGCTCGATGAGGCTCGCGCCGCTCTTTGCGGCCACGCGCACGCAGGCGGCGGTCGTCGCCAGATCCGGGTCGCCGCACGTGATGAACGGGATGAACGCCTTGCCGTTTGTGAAGGCACTTGCGATCTTATTCATGCAGATCCTCCCCCCTGTATCGCGCGATGGCGGCGCAGTCCTTGTCGCCGCGTCCCGACACGGTGATGACGATGATCTTGTCCTTGCCCATCTGCGGCGCAATCTTCATCGCGTGCGCCACGGCGTGGGCCGATTCGATGGCCGGGATGATGCCCTCGGTCCTGGCGAGGTATTCAAACGCATTGACGGCCTCGTCGTCGGTGATCGGCACGTACTGCGCGCGGCCGATGTCGTGCAGATGCGCGTGCTCCGGGCCGATGCCGGGGTAGTCAAGGCCCGCGGAAATCGAATACACCGGCGCAATCTGGCCGTATTTATCCTGGCAGAAATACGATTTCATGCCGTGGAAGATGCCGAGCTTGCCGGTGGCGATGGTCGCCGCCGTCTCAAACGTATCGACGCCGCGCCCCGCCGCCTCGCAGCCGATCAGGGCGACGCCCTCGTCCCCTATAAAATGGTAGAAACTGCCGATGGCGTTGCTGCCGCCGCCCACGCACGCGAGCACGGCATCGGGAAGCCTGCCCTCTTTTTCAAGAATCTGCTCCTTGATTTCCTTGGAAATCACCGCTTGGAAATCGCGCACGATGGTCGGGAACGGGTGCGGCCCCATGACCGAGCCGAGGCAATAGTGCGTGTCGGCGATGCGGCTCGTCCATTCGCGCATGGCCTCGCTGACGGCGTCCTTGAGCGTCGCCGTGCCGGTCGTCACGGGGATGACCTGCGCGCCCAGCAGCCGCATGCGGTATACGTTGAGCGCCTGCCGCTCGGTGTCCTCCTTGCCCATGAATACCACGCACTCCATGCCCATCAGCGCCGCCGCCGTCGCCGTCGCCACGCCGTGCTGGCCCGCGCCCGTCTCGGCGATCAGGCGGGTCTTGCCCATCTTCTTGGCCAAAAGCGCCTGCCCGAGCACGTTGTTGATCTTGTGTGCGCCGGTGTGGTTGAGGTCCTCGCGCTTGAGGTAGATCTTCGCGCTGCCGAGGCCCTTCGTCATCTTTTCGGCATAGTACAGGCGCGACGGCCTGCCCGCGTAGTCGTTAAAGAGCGCGGTCAGCTCCCGGTTAAACTCCGGGTCATTTTTATAGTGATTGTACGCTTCCTCCAGCTCGATCACGGCGTTCATCAGCGTCTCGGGGATGTACTGCCCGCCGTGTATGCCGAAGCGCCCGTTCGGATTCGTCATATCTTACTCTCCCTTTCTCACGGCCGCGACGAACGCCGCCATCTTGTTTTCGTCCTTGAGCCCGTCCGTCTCGATGCCGCTGCTCACGTCCACGGCGAACGGGTGGAACCGCTCAATCGCCCCGCCGACGGTCTGCGCGTCCAGCCCGCCCGCGAGGAAGTACGGCCTGCCGATGTCGCGGATCAGCCGCCAGTCAAACGCCTGTCCCGTGCCCGCGCCGCTGTCGAGCAGCACATAGTCGGCGGTGCTCGCCTTCGCCGCGTCGATGTCGGCGTCGCTTTTCACGCGGAACGCCTTGATGATGCCGCCCTTGGCCAGCGCGCGCAGTTTCTCGATATACGCCTCGTCCTCATTGCCGTGCAGCTGCGCGATGTCGATCACGCCGTCGCTCAATAGACGGGCGACGTCCTCGACCGGCTCGTCGATGAACACGCCGACCGCCGCGATGCCCGGCGCGAGGTGTTTTTTCAAGGCAGCCGCGTGCTGAGGCGTCACGTATCGCTTGCTTCGCTTCCAGAATACGAAGCCGGCGTATTCGGGCCGCAGCGCGTTCGCCGCGTCGATATCGCATATGCGGGTCAGCCCGCAGAGCTTGATCTTCGTCATGGCTTACCCCCTCAATTCCGCGAGCATCGTCCGCTTATCCGCCGCGCGCATGAGCGTCTCGCCGATGAGCACGGCGTCCGCGCCGATCTGCCGCAGCCTCGCCACGTCGCCCGCGTCCTTCACGCCGCTCTCCGACACGAACAGCACATCCTTCGGGATCATCGAGCGCAGCCGCGCGCTGTTGCCCGTGTCCACCGAAAAATCCTTGAGGTTGCGGTTGTTCACGCCGATGATCCGCGCGCCCGCGCCGATTGCCATGCTCACCTCGTCCTCGTCGTGCGCCTCGACCAGCGCGCTCATGCCCAGCTCGCCCGCGGCGCCGATGTAATCCGCAAGCTGATCTTTCGTGAGGATCGAGCAGATCAGCAGCACCGCACCCGCGCCGAGCGTTTTCGCCTCGTAAATCATGTAATCATCGACGGTGAAGTCCTTGCGCAGACAGGGAATTTTGACGCTCGCGGCGATCTCCTTCAAATACATATCGCTGCCGAGGAACCACTTCGGCTCCGTCAGAACCGATATCGCGTCCGCGCCCGCCGCCTCGTAAGCCTTCGCGATGTCGAGGTACGGGAACTCCTGCGCGATGATGCCCTTGCTCGGCGACGCCTTCTTGCATTCGCAGATGAAGCTGATGCCGGGCTTTGTAAGCGCCTTCTCGAACGCGAAATCCCCGCGCGGCGTGTCCAGCGCCATCTTCTTCATATCACGGGGCGATATCCGCGCTTTGGCGGCCTCGGTTCGCTCGACCGCGTGCGCCGCGAGCTGCTGAAGTATCGTCATGCGTCCTCCTGCGGCCTGTTGCTGACCTCGATGAATTTCTGAAGCGTGGAAAGCGCCTTGCCGCTGTCGATGAGCTCGCCCGCCAGCGCGATGCCGTCCTTCATCGTGTCGGCCTTGCCGCCGATGTACAGCGACGCGCCCGCGTTCATCAGCACGGCATTGCGCTTGTGGCCGCGCTCTTTTCCGCCGAGGATGTCCAGCACGATCTGCGCGTTCTCCTGCGGCGTGCCGCCCTTGAGGTCTTCCTTCGTGCAGCGCGCAAACCCGAAATCCTCCGGCGCGATCATGTGCGTCCTGTACCAGCCGTCGCGGATCTCGCTGACCTTCGTCGGCGCGCTCATGGAAATCTCGTCGAGCTTGTCCATGCCGTAGACGACCATGCCGCGCCGCACGCCGAGGCTCACGAGCACCTGCGCCAGCGGCTCGACGAGGTAATCGTCGTACACGCCCAGCAGCTGCATGACCGGCGAGCCGGGGTTGGTCATCGGGCCTAAGATGTTGAACACCGTGCGCAAGCCGAGCTCCTTGCGGATCGCCCCGACGTACTTCAGCGACGTGTGGTATTTCTGCGCGAAGAAGAAGCACATGCCCACCTCGTCAAGCATCTCAATGCAGCGCTTGGGGCTCTGGTCGATGTTCACGCCCAGCGCCTCGAGGCAGTCCGCCGTGCCGCACTTGGAAGACGCCGCGCGGTTGCCGTGCTTGGCGACCTTCATGCCGCCCGCCGCCGCGACGAGCGCCGACGTGGTGCTGATGTTGAAGCTGTGCGCGTTGTCGCCGCCCGTCCCGACGATCTCAAACACCTCCATGCCGGTGTCCACGCGCGTGGCGTGTGCGCGCATCGCCGCGGCGCAGCCCGCGATTTCGTCCGTCGTCTCGGCGCGGGCGCTCTTGGTGGAGAGCGCGGCGAGGAAAGCGGCGTTCTGCGTGGCCGTCGTCTGCCCGCTCATGATCTCGTTCATCACGGCATACGCCTCGTCATAGCTCAGATCTTCCTTGTTCACGATCTTGACAATTGCTTCTTTAATCATAATCAAATCTCCTTTACGAAGTTGGTGAGCATCGTTTTGCCGTCCGGCGTCATGATGGATTCGGGGTGGAACTGCACGCCGTATATCGGGTATGTCTTGTGCATCACGGCCATCACCTCGCCCTCGTCCGTGCAGGCCGTAACCGCCAGACAATCGGGCAGCGTTTTTTCCTCCGCCGCCAGCGAGTGATCCCGCGCGACGAGCGCCGCCGGGGGCAGGCCCTTAAACAGCGGGCAGGCCGTGTCAAAATAGGCCTTGGATTGCTTGCCGTGCATCAGCCGCTTGGCGTATGTGACCACGCCGCCGAACGCCGCGCAGATCGCCTGATGCCCCAGACACACGCCGAGGATCGGGATGTCCCTGCCCAGCTCCTTGGCGACCGCCATCGTCACGCCCGCGTCCTCCGGTCTGCCCGGCCCGGGCGAGAGGATGATCTTATCGGGCTTCATCGCCGCGATCTCTTCGACCGTCATCTCGTCGTTGCGGATGACTTTGATGTCCGGGTCGATCGAGCCGACGAGCTGATACAGGTTGTAGGAAAAGCTGTCGTAGTTGTCGATCAGCAGGATCATCATTCCACCTCCCCGGCCAGCTCCAGCGCCCGCATCGACGCCTTCGCCTTGTTGATGCACTCCTCAAATTCCTTCTCCGGCACCGAGTCGGCCACGATGCCTGCGCCGCTTCGCACGAACACGCGCCCGTTTTTGCGATACGCGATGCGGATGGCGATGCAGGTGTCCATGTTCCCGGCGAAGTCGATGTAGCCGATGGCCCCGCCGTAAATGCCGCGCCGGTTGTCCTCCAGCTCGCCGATGAGCTGGCACGCGCGGATCTTCGGCGCGCCGGAGAGCGTGCCCGCCGGCAGCACCGCTTCGATGGCATCCAGCGCGTCCTTGCCCTCCGCGATCTCGCCGCGCACCGTCGAGCCGATGTGCATCACATGCGAGAATCGCTCGATGCTGTGCAGCTTCTCGACCTCAACCGTGCCGAATTTGCTGATCTTGCCCAGGTCGTTTCTGCCGAGATCGACGAGCATGTTGTGCTCGGCCAGCTCCTTTTCGTCATCGAGCAGCTCGCTTTCCAGCGCCTTGTCCTCCTCGTCGGTCCTGCCGCGCGGCCTCGTCCCCGCCAGCGGGAAGGTGTGCAGCACGCCGTCCTTGAGCTTCACCAGCGTCTCCGGCGACGCGCCCGCGACCTCCACGTCCGTGCCGGACAGATAGAACATGTACGGCGACGGATTGATCGTCCTTAGCACCCTGTACGTGTTGAACAGGTTCCCCTCAAACGGCGCGCTCAACCGGTTGGAAAGCACGATCTGGAAGATGTCGCCCTCGCGGATGTGGTGCTTGGCCCGCTCGACCATCGCGTAGAACGCGTCCCTGTCAAACAGCGCCGTCACCGGGCCGGTGATCCGCCCGCCGGGCTCCTGCGCCGCCTCTCCGTTTTTGAGGATTTCGACCAGCCGCGAAAGCTCGCGTTCGGCCCTCGCGTATTCCGCGTCGATGTCGCCTAAGCGGATGTTGACGATCAGCACGATCTTCTGGCGGACATTGTCAAAGGCGATCACCTTGTCAAAGAGCATCAGGTCGACGTCCTTGAAGGCCTCGGTGTCGCGCGCGCTCGTCCTGGCCTGCGGCTCGCTGTAGCCCAGATAGTCGTAGGAGAAATACCCGACCAGACCGCCCGCGAACGGCGGCAGATCGTCGCGCCGGGGGCTTCTGTACTTGGCAAGCACATCGCGTATGCAGCGCGACGGGTCGTCTGTCACGAACAGATCCTCATGCCCGTTCTCGCGTATGCGCATCGCCCCGCCCGCGCATGTGATCTCCATCTTCGGCTCAAACCCGAGGAACGTGTATCGTCCCCACGTGTCGCTCGCCTGCGCGCTCTCGAGCATGTAGCAGTGATCCGACACGCGCCGAAGCCGCCTCATCGCCTCAATCGGCGTGGTGAAGTCGGAGAGAATTTCGCAGCTGACGGGATGCACGTCGTAATCCCCCGCCGTGCTCCTGATGGTCTCGATGGCCGGTGTGATCTTCATGGCCGCACCTCCGCGTCGTATTTTTCCCGATAGAAAAGGGCTCCTCCGGCGTTATCCTTTCCGCCGAAGGAGCCCTGCATAACAAAACGTCCTCGACAGAAAAGCTAACATTCTGTCAAGGACGAATAATTTCTTATCCGCGGTGCCACCTTGATTCACGGGGATTTCCCCGTGCGCTTTGCAGGATACCATCATATCCCCGGCAAGTGACGTCTGCCTGCACGTCGCAGAATACTCCGAAAAGTCGCCTTTTCGTTTGACTGCGCCCTCAGCGGTCCATTTGCCATGCGGTGTTCCGGCCCGATTCGCAGCGTCGCGGGCTCTCTGTGCGGTCCTGTGTGGCGTTATCTCCGCTTCAACGGTTTGCTTTGATGAACTTTTCTACAGTATACACAACGCCATCCGTTTTGTCAACCCTCATTCGCGCATTTTCTTTTTCTCCCAAAATGCCGTCCGTTTGCGCCCCGGAAAACCGCGCTCATTCCTTTGACGTGTAGGGGAGATTGCGGTCGGCGTTGGGCTCGTAGAGGTAGTCGATCACCCAAATCTGCCCGTCCGTGCGCATGCGGATGAGGCCGTTGTACGTGTTGAGCCGGGGAACACGCTGCTTTCTGAGGAAGCCGCGGCTGACCTCCTTCCTCGTCGAGGAGCAGTTGACCACGCAGATTTCGGGCGACACGGCCTCAAAAAAGCTCACATTCATCGCCGCCAGACCGTGATGCGGATACTTGAGGATGTCGGCATCGAGGCCGCAGGCGGGCGGGTTCTCGGTGTAGTCCTTCTGCGCGAGCGACTCGTTGTCCGCCGTCATCAAAAACCGCCGCTCGCCGTATTGGATCATCAGCATGGCGCTCTTGTCGTTGTCGCTCCTTCGCTTCGTCCCCTCGCGCCTGATGACCGTGAGCGTGACGAGCCCGCTCTCGCCCAGCGTAAGCACGTCGCCGTCGTCCACGCGCCGCGCCGGGATGCCGTTTTCCTTCATATAATCCATCGTAGCGGTCATGTATTCGTTGTGATCCTCCGGGAAGCAATACAGAAACTCGCCGATCGGGACGCTCTGTCCCACGACCGCGAAGCCGTTGATGTGGTCGCGGTGCGGGTAGCTGTTGTATGCGATGTCGATGTGATCCATGCCGATCGCGCCCATCGCCGTGGCGATGCGCCCCTGCATCTTCTCGCCCTCGGTCGATGCGTCGATCATCATCGTCTCGCCCTCCATGCGCAGGATGGCGCAGTCGGAGGAATACACGCGCGGAAAGACGATCTCAAGCAGCGGCGCGCCCTGCGCAAAGGCATACGGCGCATCGCGGTCGTCGATCAGGTTGACGACGGTCGCCGTCTCCTCGGCAAACGCGCCCACGGCAAATACGCAAAGCAGGACCGCAAGCGCGCGGTCAATCCATGTTTTCATTCGTGCTTCTCTCCATTTTTCGTTTGTATCGTCCGTATATACCCATATTATCGGCTTAAACACAATTTGTCAATCAATCTTCGTGCACATCACTGCATGATTTTCAAACAATGTGAATAGAAAAATCAATTGTTTTTTCCCGGATTTGCTGTATAATAGAATCGAACCATTTCCGCATCACATCAGGCCCCCGGCTCGGGCGGTCTGTAACTAAACAGGAGGGATATCCATGAAATCATTCATCGAATCCGGGCGCGCCGTGCTGGGCATCGAGCTGGGCAGCACGCGCATCAAGGCCGTCCTCATCGGCGAGGACCACGCCCCCATCGCCGGCGGCAGTCACACATGGGAGAACCGCCTGGAGAACGGCGTCTGGACGTATCACATGGACGACGTCTGGGCCGGGCTTCAGGACGCCTACGCCGACCTCAAGCGCGACGTGCAGGCGCAGTACGGCGCGAAGCTCACCCGCATCGCGGGCCTGGGCATCTCCGCCATGATGCACGGCTATCTCCCGTTTGACAAGGACGGCAATCAGCTCACGGAGTTCCGCACCTGGCGCAACACCATGACCGGCCAGGCCGCCGCCGAGCTCACCGAGCTGCTCTCCTTCAACATCCCGCAGCGCTGGTCCATCGCCCATCTGTATCAGGCGATGCTGAACGGCGAGGATCACCTGCCCAAGCTCGCGCGCCTGACCACCCTCGCGGGCCATGTGCATTACATGCTCACCGGCAAGCACGTCATGGGCGTTGGCGAGGCCAGCGGCATGTTCCCCATCGACAGCGAGACCGGCGATTTTGACGCCGCGATGGTCAGGAAGTTTGACGACAACGCGAAGAAGTTCGGCTTCGGCTGGAAGCTCCTTGACGTCATGCCCAAGGTGCTCTCCGCGGGCGAGGACGCGGGCAATCTGACCGCCGAGGGCGCAAAGCTGCTCGACCCGACCGGCGAGCTGGAGAGCGGATGCCCCGTCGCGCCGCCCGAGGGCGATGCGGGCACGGGCATGGCCGCCACCAACGCCGTCGCCGCGCGCACGGGCAACGTCTCCGCCGGCACGTCGGTGTTTGCGATGATCGTGCTCGAGCACGCGCTCTCCCGCGTCTATCCCGAGATCGACATGGTCACCACCCCGACCGGCAAGCCCGTCGCCATGGTGCATTGCAACAACTGCACCAGCGACATCAACGCCTGGGCCGGCATGCTCGCGGGCTTTGCCAGGGCCGCGGGCAAGGACGTCTCCATGGGCGATATCTACACCGCCATCTTCACCTCCGCGCTGGACGGCGACGCGGACTGCGGCGGCGTGGTCAACATCCCGCTGTTCTCCGGCGAGCCGGTCGTCGGCCTTGACGAGGGCCGCCCGATGATGATCCGCACGCCCGACGCGCAGCTCACGTTCGCCAACTTCTCCCGCAGCCTCGTCGCGGGCGCGATGGTCGCCCTTCGCCTTGGCATGGACATCCTCGCGGGCGAGAACGTCAAGGTCGATTCGCTGCTGGGCCACGGCGGCTATTTCAAGACGCCCGTCACGGGCCAGAAGATCCTCGCCGCGTCGCTCAATACGCCCGTCTCCGTCATGGAGACCGCGGGCGAGGGCGGCCCGTGGGGCATGGCGCTGCTCGCCGCCTACCGCGTCAACAAGGCCGAGGGCCAGACGCTCGAGGACTACCTGAATACGAAGGTCTTCGCCGGGGCCAGGAGCTCGACCATCGCCCCGGACGCCGCCGACGCCGAGGGCCTCACCGCCTACGCCAGGCGCTTCGCCGCGTGCCTCGATGCGCAGAAGGCCGCCATCGCCGCGATGTAATCAACGAAAATTGAGGTGTTTATCATGCTTGAGAAGTTAAAGCAAGCCGTCTACGAAGCCAACATGGAGCTCCCCCGCCGGGGCATGGTCACCTACACGTGGGGCAACGTCTCCGGCATCGACCGCGAGAGCGGCCTGTTCGTCATCAAGCCCTCCGGCGTCGATTACGACAAGCTCACGCCCGACGACCTCGTCGTCATGAACCTGAAAGGCGAGAAGGTCGAGGGCAGGCTCAACCCGTCCTCCGACACCAAGACCCACGTCGAGCTCTACAACGCCTTCCCGTCCATCGGCGGCATCGTGCATACGCACAGCCCCTACGCCGTCGGCTGGGCGCAGACCGGCGAGGACATCCCCTGCTACGGCACGACCCACGCCGATTACTTCTACGGCCCCGTCCCCTGCGCGCGCCATCTGACGCCCGAGGAGCTCGAGGAGGACTACGAGCGCAACACCGGCAAGGTCATCATCGAGGAATTCACCAGGCGCGGCATCGACCCGGTCGCCGTCCCCGCCGTGATCTGCCACAGCCACGGCCCGTTCACGTGGGGCAAGGACGCCGCGCAGGCCGTCTATCACGCCGTCGTGCTCGAGGAGGTCGCCAAGATGGCCGCCTACACCCGCATGATCAACCGTGACGCCGCCCCCGCGCCCCAGCATATCCTCGACAAGCACTACATGCGCAAGCACGGCCCCAACGCCTACTACGGCCAGAAGTAATTTACGCAAAAACATAAGCAGCCCTGACGCCGTCAAGGCTGCTTTTTATTTGCTCATTTTTGCTCGCGCTTCGCCGTGCCGCTGTACACCTGATTGGGCAGAAGCACGATGCCCGCGCCGGCGCAGAGCTCCTCGACCGTCACGCGCAGAAAGGCGGGCATCTCCTCGTAAAATTCGCCCAGCGAGACAACCGGCGCGAGCGTCAGCAGCAGCGCGGCCAAACGGGTGATATGCCGCATGTCCGTATCCTCCCGGCGTCGCCTGATCGTC
>CALVTQ010000043.1 GCA_944362695.1 uncultured Clostridia bacterium | reverse complement strand
GTCACGCTTGACAATGCTTGCAAAGGAGGGAAAGCGTAATGGCTATCGACTTTCTCTATCCGTTATATGAAGTGATCCGCAATCCGCAGCGCTGCATCTCCTGCCGCGCCTGCGAGCGCCAGTGCGCCAACGGCGTCCACCACTACGACGTCGATTTCGGCTGCATGATGGCCGACGAGAGCAAGTGCGTCAACTGCCACCGCTGCGTCTCCCTCTGCCCGACCCGCGCGCTCAAGATCGTCAAGACCGACCACACGTTCAAGGAGAACGCAAACTGGACGGGCAAGGCGATTTCCGAGGTCTACCGTCAGGCCGGCACGGGCGGCGTGCTGCTCTCCTCGATGGGCAACCCCGAGCCCTACCCGATCTACTGGGATAAGCTGCTGATCAACGCGTCCCAGGTCACCAACCCGTCGATCGACCCGCTGCGCGAGCCGATGGAGACACGCACCACGCTCGGCGCGAAGCCGCAGACCATCGAGCGCGACGCCGACGGCGGCCTCAAGGACAACATGCCCCCGCAGCTCACGCTCAACGTCCCGGTCATGTTCTCAGCCATGAGCTACGGCTCCATCTCCTACAACGCACACGCCTCGCTCGCCCGCGCCGCCACGACGCTGGGCACCTACTACAACACCGGTGAGGGCGGTCTGCATCAGGACTTCTACCAGTACGGCCCGCACACCATCGTGCAGGTCGCCTCGGGCCGCTTCGGCGTGCATCCCGATTACCTGAACGCGGGCGCCGCCGTCGAGATCAAGATGGGTCAGGGCGCCAAGCCGGGCATCGGCGGCCACCTGCCGGGCATCAAGGTCGGCGAGGACATCTCCCGAACCCGCATGATCCCCGAGGGCACGGACGCCATCTCCCCCGCGCCGCACCACGACATCTACTCCATCGAGGATCTGCGCCAGCTCGTCTACTCTCTTAAGGAAGCGACGCATTACAAGAAGCCCGTCATCGTCAAGATCGCGGCTGTACACAACGTCGCGGCCATCGCATCGGGCATCGCGCGCTCCGGCGCGGACATCATCGCCATCGACGGCTATCGCGGCGGCACGGGCGCTGCCCCGACCCGCATCCGCGACAATGTCGGCATCCCGATCGAGCTCGCTCTGGCCGCTGTCGATCAGCGCCTGCGCGACGAGGGCATCCGCGACCGCGTGAGCGTCGTCATCGGCGGCTCCGTGCGAAACTCCGCCGACCTCGTCAAGGCCATCGCCCTCGGTGCGGACGCCGTATATGTCGGCACGGCTGCGCTTCTGGCGCTGGGCTGCCATCTGTGCCGCACCTGCCAGGCCGGCAAGTGCAACTGGGGCATTGCCACGCAGCGCCCCGAGCTGGTCAAGCGCCTGAACCCCGACATCGGCGAGCGCCGCCTCGTCAACCTCATCACCGCCTGGGATCACGAGCTCAAAGAGATGATGGGCGGCATGGGCATCAACTCCATCGAAGCCCTGCGCGGCAACCGCCTGATGCTTCGCGGCATCGGCCTGACGCAGAAGGAGCTCGACATTCTGGGCGTCAAGCACGCCGGAGAGTGAGGTAACACGCGATGAAAAAGGTTTATGTCAATGAAAAGTGGTGCCTCGGCTGCCACCTCTGCGAATACTACTGCGCCTTTGCCAACTCTGGCAAATCGAGCATGATCAAGGCGCTCAAGGACCGCCACATCGTCCCCCGCATCCGCATCGAGGAGCGCGGCAACATCTCGTTTGCCGTCTCCTGCCGCCACTGCACCGACCCGCTGTGCGTCAAGAGCTGCATCTCCGGCGCGCTGAGCATGGTCGACGGCGCGGTCTTCATCGACAGCGAGAAGTGTGTGGGCTGCTGCTCGTGCATCATGTCCTGCCCCTACGGCGCGCTCAGCCACAGCGCCGACGGCGTCATCCAGAAGTGCGAGCTGTGCCAGAAGAACGAGTTCGGCATTCCGCTGTGCGTGCAGGGCTGCCCGAACAAAGCGATCGTGTACGAGGAGAGGTGAGCAGCATGCGTTATGTCATCATCGGCGGATGCGCCGCAGCCGTGGGCTGCATCGAGGGCATCCGCTCCGTGGATAAGGAAGGCGAGATCACGCTCGTCTCCAGCGAGCCGTATTCCTTCTATGGCCGCCCCCTAATCTCCTATCTGCTGGAGGGCAAGACCACCAAGGAGAAGCTGCTCGCCTACCGCCCCGCCGATTACGAGGAGAAGAACGGCGTGAAGGCCATTCGCGGCGTCAGCGCCACCGCCATCGACGCGGCGGCCCACACCGTGACGCTCGACAACGGCGAGACCCTCCCCTATGACAAGCTGTGCCTGGCGGTCGGCTCCTCGCCGTTCGTGCCGCCGATGGCCGGTCTTGATACGGTGGAAAAGAAGACCTGCTTCACCACGCTCGACGATGCGCTGAAGCTCGCCGACATGCTGGGCGACAGCAAGACCCAGCGCGTGCTCATCATCGGCGCGGGTCTCATCGGCCTCAAGTGCGCCGAGGGCATCGTGGGCCGCGCGGCCTCCATCGACGTGGTCGACCTCGCCCCGCGCATCCTCTCGACCACCCTGCCGGAGGAGCCCGCTAAGATCGTGCAAAGGCACATCGAAAAGCGCGGCATCCGCTTCCACCTCGAGCAGAGCGTGACCGAGTTTGCCGGAAACACCGCCAAGCTCTCCGGCGGCGATGTGATCGACTTTGACATCCTCGTGCTCGCCGTCGGCGTGCGCGCCAACACCGCGCTGGCCGCGACGGCGGGCTGCGAGATCGACCGCGGCATCGTCGTTAACAACATGTGCGCCACGAGCGTGCCCGACATCTTTGCTGCGGGCGACTGCACCGTCTCCACCGACCCGGACACCGGCAAGCATCGCGTGCTGGCCATCTGGCCCAACGCCTCCATTCAGGGCGAGACGGCTGGCCGCAACATGGCCGGAACCAAGACCGTGTTTGACAAGGCCGCCCCGATGAACGCCACCGGCTTCATGGGCCTGCACTACATCAGCGCGGGCGTCTACGAGGGCGAAGGCCTGCTGACGCACAATTCCGAGGTCTACAAGATGCTCTACGTCAAGGACGACCGCCTCGTCGGCTTCATCCTGCTGGGCAACATCGACCGCGCGGGCATCTACACCGCCCTCGTGCGCGAGCGCACGCCGCTGAGCAGCATCGACTTCGAGCTTATCCGCGACACGCCGCAGCTGATGGCCTTCTCCGCCACGGAGCGCGCGAAAAAACTTGGAGGTGACAAGGTATGATCCTGGACGCTACCGGCATCTATTATCAGCAGCTCAATGAGACCGTCCGCGCCAGCGACGATGCGGAGGTCACCATTAACAACCTCTGCGGCCAGCGTTACATCGCCTGCGGCAGCAAAGCGCGCCATTTCACGCTCAACGGCACGCCCGGCAACGGCCTCGGCCAGTACATGGACGGCGCGACCGTCGAGGTCTTCGGCAACTGCCAGGAGGCCGTCGGCGACACGATGAACCACGGCGAGATCATCATCCACGGCAACTGCGGCGACGCCTGCGGCTACGGCATGCGCGGCGGACGCATCCTCATCGAGGGCAACGTCGGCTATCGCGCGGGCATCCACATGAAGGCGTATATGGATCACTACCCCGTGATCGTCGTCGGCGGCACGGCGGGCTCGTTCCTGGGCGAATACCTCGCGGGCGGCCTGATCGCCGTGCTCGGCAAGGGCGCGAACGGCGCGTATCCGGCCCGCTTCTTCTGCGGCACGGGCATGCACGGCGGCAAGATCGTCCTTCGCTGCGACGAGGCGCCCTCCGGCCTGCCGCGTCAGGTGCTCGTGCGCGAGATGACCGACGAGGACCGCGCCGAGGTCCTCCCGCACGTCAAGGCGTACTGCGAGCACTTCGGCGGCGACGCGGACGAGATCCTCTCCGAGCGCTTCTACGTTCTCACGCCCAACCCCGCTGCGGGCTATAAGCAGCTCTACACGTTCGAGTAAACGAAATTTTACATGACCTGTCCGTCATATTGGCGGGCAGGTTTTTTGTGTTTGGCGAATCTAAGCCCTCTTGCAACGCGGCGTGAACAGGCGTATAATATGCCTATTGCGCCGTCTGCACGCCCGGCGCCATGTTCATGCATTTCACAGGGAGGCTCGCTTCATGCATCGTCATTATCATCTTGACCACGCCACGCTGATGACGGACGGCTCGATCGTCGGCCATCTGGTGGCCTTCGCCGTGCCGCTCCTGCTGGGCAACCTCTTTCAGCAGTTTTACAACACGGCGGACTCGCTGATCGTCGGCAACTTCCTTGGCAGCGAGGCGCTCGCCGCCGTCAGCTCGACCAACAGCATCATCCAGCTGCTGATCGGCTTTTTCAATGGCGTCGCGATGGGCGCGGGCGTCGTCATCTCCCGGCACTACGGCGCGCGCGATATCGGACGCGTCCAGGAGGCCATCCACACCATGCTCGCGTTCGGCATCGCGTCCGGCCTGCTGCTCACGTTCATCGGCGTCACGTTCAGCCCGACGCTCCTTCGCCTGATGCAGACGCCGGAGTCCGTCCTGCCGCAGTCGATCGCCTATTTCCGCACGTATTACCTCGGCTCGCTGGCCTTCGTGCTCTATAACATCTGCATGGGCATCCTGCAGGCCGTCGGCGACAGCCGCCATCCGCTGATGTATCTGGTGATCTCCTCGATCATCAACATCTTCCTCGATCTGTTGTTCGTCGGCGTGTTTCATTGGGGCGTGGCCTCCGCGGCGGCGGCGACGGCGATTTCGCAGCTGGTGAGCATGAGCATGTGCCTCATCCGCCTCATGCACAGCGACCGCGACTACCGTGTGAACCTGCGCAAGATTCGCTTTAACCTCGGCGCGCTTCGCGAGATTCTGCAAAACGGCCTGCCCGCGGGCTTCGCCAACTGCATCATCTCGTTCGCAAACGTCGTCGTGCAGAGCAACATCAACTTCTTCGGTCCGGCGGCGATGGCGGGCTGCGGCGCACACTCGCGCATCGACGGCTTCGCGTTCCAGCCGATCACGGCCTTCAACATGGCGCTCACCACGTTCATCAGCCAGAACCTCGGCGCGGGCCTGTATGACCGTGTCAAGAAGTGCGTGCGCGTCGGCCTGACGTGCGTCGTCTGCCTGTCGGAGGCCATCGCGCTGCTCATCTTCATCTTCTCGCCCACGCTGATCAGCCTGTTCGACCGCAGCCCGGACGTCATCGCCTTCGGCGTCATGCACGAGCGCGCGATCACGCCGTTTTACTTTCTGCTCGCCTTCTCGCATGCCATGGCCGCCGTCTTCCGCGGCGCGGGCAAGTCGACCGTCCCGATGATCGTCATGGCGCTGTGCTGGTGCGTCATCCGCGTGCCGTACGTCTCGATCATCACCAAGATCTTCCCCGTGCTCCCCGCCGTCAGCTCGAGCTACCCCGTGACGTGGCTGCTGAGCACAATCGTGTTCATCATCTTCTATTTTAAGTCCGACTGGATGCACAGCTACGACCGAAAGGCCAAGGCCCACGCGTAAACCTTTGACAAATTGCATCGCATTTGCTATCATATAAGCAGAAACCAAAGCTGACCCGCGCTGCCCGCGCAGACGGATTGACGCATTTCCCCGGACAGATTGGAGGTCGCTTATGAAAAAACTGCTTGTGCTGCTCCTGCTCGCGCTGCTGATGCTGCCCCTTCTCGCGGCGGCGGAGGACGCGCCCACCATCGACATCGGCACGCTCACGCCGGTCGAGCTGCCCGCCCAGCCCGAGGCGCTTCGCTCCGCGCTGTATTGTGGCCCCACGCAGGGCTCCTATCGCTCCGGCGAGGTGATGCTCGACACCGCCGAGCCCTTCGTCTATTTCGGTCAATACGACTGCTGGGCGATGGTCGCGCCCGGCACGCTCGAGGACATGGGGCCCATCGGCTGGGTCGAGGCCGCCGCGTTCGTCGCGCCGTATGAGCCGCTGCTCAGTTTCGACGACGCCCTCGCCGTGATGATCGAGGACGACGCCACGCTGACCGACACGCCCTTCGCCGGCGAGCCGAATGTGCTCTGCGTGCTCCCGCGCGGCGAGACCGTCACACTTCTGGCCCAGTACGAGGGCTGGGGCTACGTGCAGACCGAGCTCGACGGCAAGCCCATCCGCGCGTTCATCCCGCTTTCGACCATCCTGTGATCCAAGCCGCTCCCTCGATTTGAGAGAGCGGTTTTCTCATGCCTTTTACCTTGCACCCGTTCACGCCCCGCGTGCAAGCCCATAAAAATTCCGCTCCCCCACATCCGGGAGAGCGGTTTTGTTTATTTAGCCCTGTTCGTCCGGCACCTCGACCAGATCCTCAACCGGTTCGGTGGCCGTCTCTTCGGCGGGTTCCGGTGCGTTCTCGCTGTACGTCAGCGCCTTCACGTCGTCGCTTACGCCCGTGACATCCAGCACGTAATCGCGCGCGAAGCCGTACGTCGCGCCGTTCTCGGTTGCAACCTCATACCAGATCTTGCCGTCCGTGCCGGAATACTTCGCCAGCACGCGCAGCTTGACGCCCTTGGCCGCCTTCTTGACGACCTTGGCGTTGTTGAGCGGCTTCTGGCGGATGTTGGCCTCGCGGTTGGTCGTCGCCTCGCCGATGACCTCGCGGTTGAGCAGCGCCTTGGCCTCCTCGGTCAGCGTGTCGGGGATCTCGACGCCCTTGTCAATGTCGAGCACGTAATCGCGCATCGCGCCCTCCGTGCCGTCCTCGGTCTTGACGATATACCAGAGGTTGCCATTCTTGTCCTTCTCCTTGCTGACGACATCGACGCGCTGTCCCTTGCTCAGCTGCGCAACCGATGCGCCGCCGACGCTCTTGCGCAGGTTCGCGGCCGCGCGGTTCGCCTCGGCATTGCCGAAGACCGGCGTCTGCTGGGCGGCGGGTTCGCCTTCGACCGGCACGAGCTCGGCCTGCTGTGCGGCGCGCTCCTTGTCGAGCCTCGCCTTGGCTGCGCTGAGAATCTCCTCGTCGACATCGACGACGTAATCGCGCATGTAGCCGGTCACGGCCTCGTCCGTCGCGGTCACCTCATACCAGACCTTGCCGCTCTTGTCGGTGAGGACGTCGTGGATGACGACCTCCTTGCCCTCGTCGATGACCTTCTTGACCTTGCCGTTGGAGACCGCCTTCTCGCGCAGGTTCGCGTCGCGGTCCGTCGTGCCGGTGGCCAGCTCGGGGCGCGGCGTGGGTTCGGGCGTCGGGGTCGGCGTCGGCTCCGGCGTGGGCGTCGGCGTCGGTTCGGGCGTCGGCGTCGGGCTCGGGGTCGGCGTGTTCGTCAGGATGGTCGGCAGCGGCGTCTCGGTCGGCCGCGGCTCGGGCGTGTCCGTCGGCGCAGGCGCGTCCGTCGTCTCGCTCTGCACATTCTCCGGCATGAAGATCATGCCGCCCTGCGTGCCGTCTTCCGCGCCCGCATCGCCGTCGGGTTCGGGCGTGCTCGCGGGCATGAAGACGATGCTGCCCTGCTGCGCGGGCGTCTGCGTCGGCGCGGCTGTGGTCTGCGTCTGCCCGTCGTTCGGCTGCTTCTGGCTGTCGCCGCCGGGCATGAAGAAGACCCTGATGACGGCCAGCACGATCATAACCACCAGCAGCAGCGCAATCGCGCCCGCGATGATCTTGCCCTGAAGTGTGCTCAGGAAGTCCATCACCGCCGCGAGCGGACCGCCTGCGCCGGGTTCGCCGTCAAATTCGCCGTCGTCCTCATCGTCGTATTTCCGCCTGCCGCGCCCGGGCAGCATGCCTGTCAGCCGCGACTTGATCTGATCCAGATCGCCGTGCTCGTCGTCCTCGAAGTAATCCTCTTCGCCGTAATCGGGATCGTACTGATCGTCGTCGTGGTGCGCGTCGAACGCAGCCGCTCTGTTTTCATCGTCCTGAAAATCGTCGTTATAATCATCGGAAATCTGCGCGAACGGGCTCACGCGTTCCGGCTTGTCGGAAGGAGAATTGCTATTGCGCTGTCTCGCCATCGTGGTGTCCTCCTGTTTCGATACGATAACACCATTATATTATTTTCAGCATAACGTTTCAAGCCTTTTTCCCGATTTTGACAGAATTTCGCGCATTTTTTCATGTTTTCAGGTCTTATCGTTCGGATCTTTCCCTTTATGCAAAAACTCACCCTCTCCCGGGTTTTCGCCCGAAAGAGGGTGAGCGTTATGCAGTTAAGCCTTCACAGAAACCGTGTCTGCGCCTTTCATGCCGCTTGGGCAGGATTAGTCGCTGGCGAGCTTCTTGTAGGTCGCGAGGCGGCGCTTGGCGTCCTCCTCGTTGATCTTGTAGGCTTCCTCGGCCTTGCCCGGGAAGAGCTTGGCCAGAGAGGCATAGCGGACCTCGCCCTTGATGAAGTCCTGATAGCTCTCGGTCGGGTCCTTGCTGTCCACGATGAGCGGGTTCTTGCCCTGCTCCTCGAGCTGCGGGTTGTAGCGATACAGCGGCCAGTAGCCACAGGCGACGGCACGCTTGATCTCCATCTGAGCGTGCGCCATGTTGATGCCGTGGTTGATGCAGGGCGCGTACGCGATAACCAGGGACGGGCCCGGATACGCCTCGGCCTCGTTCATGGCCTTGAGCAGCTGCGCCGGGTTCGCGCTCATGGCGACGGTCGCAACGTAAACATAGCCATAGCTCATGGCCATCATGCCCAGATCCTTCTTGCGGGTCTTCTTGCCGGAGGCAGCGA
>CALVTQ010000042.1 GCA_944362695.1 uncultured Clostridia bacterium | reverse complement strand
AGTTCTTCTCCTTCGGCACCAACGACCTGACCCAGATGACCTTCGGCTTCTCTCGTGACGACGCCGGCAAGTTCCTGGGCAGCTACTACGACAAGAAGATCTACGAGTCCGATCCGTTCGCCAAGCTCGACCAGAACGGCGTGGGCAAGCTCGTGCAGATGGCTGCCAAGCTCGGCCGCGAGACCCGTCCGGAGATCAAGCTCGGCATCTGCGGCGAGCACGGCGGCGATCCGTCTTCCGTCATGTTCTGCCACAAGGTCGGCCTGAACTACGTCTCCTGCTCTCCGTTCCGTGTGCCGATCGCCCGTCTGGCGGCCGCTCACGCTGCGATCCTGGAGAAGCAGGGCCAGCTGTAATCCGCCCAACTGCGGCTGATTGAGCATCATCAAGGTTTCCTCCCCGGCAACGGGGAGGGAGCCTTTTTTCGTTTTGGCGGGGGAGCATCGCGCGTTTTCTGCAAATTTCCGCTTTATTCGCGCCGCATTTTATGATATAATCAAAGATGGTTTATACCGTTCACGGAAAGAATTGAGGAAATCTGGGAAAACGGCGTGCTCCGGGGGATGAATACGCCGGTTTCATTCGTTATGTATACAGCGTATGCACGCACAATCAGGAGGCGACGACATGAGAACAAACAGATCCGGCTATTCGCAATCGCCCGCTGGTTCATCCAAGGCGCTCAACCAGAAGCCGCGCCCCAGGCGCCCCAAACGCGAGATCAACCAGATCATGCTGCTGATCTTCTTTATCGCGCTGCCGGTGCTGGGCCTGCTGGCGATCTTCTTCCAGCCGATTCGCTGGCTGTTCATCCTTGCGGCGCTGCTGGCGATTGCGGTGATGTGGGTGCTGCGCGCGTTCCTGTTCCCGGGGCGGATGATCCTGTCCTCGGTTTACGGCCTGCTCTGTGTGTTCACGCTGGTGACGGCGCTGAGCGCGGGCAGCGACGCCGTGGTCAACCGCAGCAACGGGCTCAATGTCGGGTCCGTTGTGCCGGAGACGCCCAAGCCGGTTCAGACGCCTGCGTTCAATTACAGCACGATGGGTACGAGCGTGCCTGACGACTACTACACGACGCCCGAACCGGAGATCGACTACATGGACCCGGAGGCCACGGACGAGGTGATGACGGGCAGCGCGACCTCCGGCGACAGCGAGGCGGAACAGGCGCTGGCGAACTTCATGACCGCGTGGCAGCGCAACCTGAGCGCGGAGATGGTGCAATATACCGCGCCGAGCTGGCGGACGGCCCAGATCGAGGAGACGGGCGCTTCCGACGGCGCGGAGAAGAAGCTGTTCTGGAAATTCAACATGAAGCCGCTGGAGGATTGGCGTCAGCTCGGCGCGCCGACCGGCACGTCCTCCAACACCGCACGCACGATCAAGGTGCAGGCGGACATCAAGTCCGGCGGCAAGACGTCGACGTATGAATACGATGCGATTGCGCTGAGCGAGGGCGGCGTCTGGTATATCGACCCCGACTCGCTGTCCACAGGCGTGCTGGTCGCCGCCGCGACGCCGACGCCCGACCCGAATGCCACGCCGACGCCGGAGCCGACGCCGACACCCGTGCCGACGCCTGACCCGAAGCTGCAGCTGTACTACAACGAGGATGGCGGCTCGTACTACCACGTGGATGCGGAGTGCCCGTCCGTCGGCGAGGAGTATCGTCCGCTGAAGGGCAAGTTCAAATACAGCGATTTGGAGAAGTCGTCGTACAACGCGCTCAAGCCGTGCGCCAAGTGCGGCGCGCCGGAGCGCACGAAGTGACGCAAAAACACATAAGACAATGAAAAGCACCGGAGCGGTAATCGTTCCGGTGCTTTTGCGTATGAAAAAGAAAACACGGTGGGTGAGCAAAACGGCGCACAAAGACGCTGTGCATCCAAATGCCGGGCGGCCATCCAAAACCGTTCCGGCGTTCGCCATATACTCATGAGAGAAAGTCACTCGATGGACGCGAAGAACATCTCGTATGCGTCGTCGAAGCAGTCATACGGCAGCGGATTGCCGCCGTTGGTCGACTTGGTCTGGTTGCAGGAGAATTCCTCGCCGTCGGAGATGACATCGCCGAGGGTCAGCGCAAAACCGTTCGCCGTCGCGAAGTCGCACAGGGCCTGGAGCGGATCGGCGGCGTCGCGCGTGGCGAGCAGCGTAAGGCGGAAGGCCTCGTCGCGGAGCGCGCGCTCGCGCATGGCCAGAAGGGTGTCGTTCATGGTTCAGGGCTCCTTTCGCAGCGTGCCGCCGGCAGCAAAGTGCTTTTCGCCGGAGGAGGAGACCACGAAGGAGAACGCGTCGCCATCGCGGGCGAGCGTCAGGTCGAGCGGACGCTCCTCGCGGATCTCCTTTTCATAGACGGCGACGAGATCGCCGATGTACATGTCCTTGAGCGCCTGCGTGCCGAGCGCATCGGAGAGCCAGGTGATGTAGCGCGTGTTGTTGACGTGGCCGTTGAGGTCGTAGTCGGAATAGACCGGCGTGCGCGAGAAAGTCTGACCGGCGCCGCCAATGGCGGGCAGGCGGTTGGGCAGGGCGATGGGCGAGGGAATGTCGGAGGTATCCGGGAAGCCGAGATCGATCTTCGCCGGGCTGACGATCTTGTGGTCGTTGACGTCCAGCAGCACCCAGAGCGCACCGGCGGCGGCCAGCGGTGTGCCGTCCTCGAGGGCGAATGTGTGATAGCGCGGACAGAAGAAGCGATTGCAGACGCCGGGCCACGTGGTATGCACGATGGTCTCGTCGCAGCGCGGGGCGCGAACGGTGCTCACGTGGATGCGCACGAGGGCGAAGAACAGGCCGCGGCTGAGCATGGCCTGATAGCCGGCGCCGAGCTCATTGGCGTGATGCTCGCCGACCTCCTGCATGGAAAGAAAGAGAGAATCCGGACGCATCCTGCCAAACTGATCGCATTTGGTGGAATGAACGCGGAACGTCTCCTGATATGTCTTGTTCATAAGAACGCCTCCTCAAACGATAGAAAGAGCATAACACAATTCGCTTTCCTTGACAAGACCTCCGATATGGATTAGAATGGAGGAAACTGGGTCAATATGCAGATTCATCACGATTGCTGGCGGACTGCGGGAAGCGCATGCCGCAATAATTCGGAGGAATAGATGTTCATGAAACAGAACATAAAGCGCGTCGGCGCATGGGTGCTGGCGATGGCGATGCTGGGCGCGTGTCCGGCGCAGGCGCAGGAGCTGCACGTGGGCGACCTGATCTATGTGCCGGCCATCAGCGCGCCGGACAGCGTGGGCACGACGAAGCTGCGCGTGCAGGCGCTGATGCTCGGGACGGACAGCGATGAGCCCGTGACCGCGGAGTCTATGGCGGGCGCGGAGTTCGGCGTGTACGTCATGTCGGCCAGCGGCGAGATGCGCCCGTGGGCCAACCCGCTCTATCCGAGCGAGCCGATGCGCATCCGCACGGGCGAGGGCGGGACGAGCTTCACGCTGCCGCAGGGCATGGCATTTTATCTGCGACAGGAGAGTGCACCCGAGGGCTACGTCTTTGACAGCGAGACGCTCATCCCCGTGACCGGCAGCGAGATCACCGTCACCAACGCGATGATGGGCGAGCTGGTCATCCGCGCGCAGGACAGCATGGGCGCGGCGCAGGCGGGCGTGACGATTGATGTGACCGGCGCGGACGGGAGCAGCACGCAGCTTGTGACCGACGCGAATGGCGAGGCCGTGATCCGCGCGGCAGGCGGCGATGTGCTGACCGTCAGCGAGACGGCGCTGACCGAGGAGATGTATCCCGCGCAGGCCGTGCGCTTTGACGGACAGGAGCAGAGCATTGGCGGCATGCAGGCACAGGCGCAGGTCACCATGCGCGAGGCGGCGAGGTCGCGCCTGACGTTCGTGCATCCCACGCCGGGCAGCATGCAGCTGTCGATGCAGGTGCTCTCCATCGACGAAAACGGCGAGCAGGTCGCAAAGCCGCTCGCGGGCGTGCGCATGACGGTGGCGGGCGAGACGCCGCTGTCCGTCGTCACGGACGAGACGGGCAAGGCGGAAATCCCGATGCTGACGGGCACATACGACATCGCGCTGGCCTACGAGGGCGAGCTCGACATCCATATGCCGATTGAGCACGGTCAGGCGATGGTCGAAAACGGAAAGAAGACCGCGATTGATCTGCAGGCGCGCAGCGTGCTGGGCAGAATCGCGGTGCAGCTCGACTGCGAGCGCAAGGTCAGCGGCGGCGAGGTGACGCTCGAGAACGAATCGACGGGCGAGAGCTTCGGCCCGTATGCCTTCGACGGCGACGGGCTGGCGGTGTCCGGCGAGCTGACCGAGGGAGAATACCGCATATCGTCGCTGGTGATCCCGGCGGGCACGGAGATCGGCGGCGCATCGTGCGGCGAAGCGCAGACGGACATCCCCGGCATGCTGGCGCTCACGGTGAGCGGCGGCACGCTGACCGAGGCGAATGTGAAGCTGCTGACGCTTGAGACGCAGCAATTCGCCATCATCAAGCGCGGCGTCGGCGAAGACGGCGAGAAGGCCGAGATCGACGTGACCGGCGTGGAGCAATACGAGCTGCTTGCCCCGGACGGCACGAGCCTGGGCTTCCTCGACGCGGACGACAGCGGCGTGAGCGTGCAGGCGCTCAGCGGCACATATCGCCTGCGCATGGCGGAGGACAGGGCTGCGGCGATCGGCGTGCAGACGGTCTCCGAGCCGTTCGCGCTGCCGACGCAGGAGGAGACGATCACATTCGCGGGCGTGCAGGGCAGGCTGATCCTGACCGCCGTCGACGACGAGGGCAAGGCGCTCGCGGGCGCGCAGTACGCCGTGACCGACGCGAGCGGTGCGCGCACGACCGTGACCACGGACGACTCGGGCATGGCCGTGACGGCGCTGATGCCCGCAGGCCCGGCGACGGTCGAGACGATCGCTGCGCCGCAGGACCACGACGTCGCCCCCGTGACGGTTGTGCAGGCGGAGGCGGGCGAGGCCGTCGCGGCGACGATTGCACATCCGAGCTACGGCGTGGTGAACATGAGCATCGGGCTGTCCAGCCTCGACGAGCAGGGCGGCTCCGCCGTCGCGCCGATGCAGGGCGTGGGCATCCGCGTGTTCAGCGTGTCGGGCGACGAGATGACCGACACGGGCATCCGCGCGCAGAGCGACGAGAGCGGCATGGTCAGCGTGGCGCTGCCTGCCGGTGAATATATGGCGCAGATCGATGCGCAGACGCTGGCGGCCGGCGTTCGCGCGGCGGATGGCGTGCGCCTGAACATCGAAAACACCGTGGACATCGAGCACGCTTTCGTGTGTCTGGATGCGTTGGGCGGCGTGCGCGCGCAGATCGTGGGCGGCGAGCTGACCGACCAGCAGCTGGCGCAGGTGCGCTTTGAGCTCATCGCGGCGGACGGCGCGGCCAGGCGCCTGACGATGCAGGGCGGCGCGCTCTACGTGGGCGGCCTGCCCGCGGGCGTGTACGTGCTGCGCCAGACGCAGATTCCCGAGGGCTACACGCTGGCGACGGAGCGCACGCTGAACGTGACCGGCGGCGAGGTGACGGGCGTCGCCGTGCCGCTGGAGGAATACGCGATGGTGTCGGTTGCCAAGTCCGGCTTGACGTTCACCGACGATCTGCGCACGTACATCGTGCCGCTGAGCGGGCAGTACGGCGTGTTCGTCGATGCGGACGGCGAGATGAAGCCCTATCCCTCGCAGGAGGAGCAGCTCACCGTGTGGGCCAACGTGACGCCGGAGGAGGTTGCGCAGGGACGCAGCGCGCAGGTGAAGCTCCCGGCGGCGATCGATGGCTCGACATACTATTTACAGGAGATCGGCGGGGCGCAGGGCTTCGGCGCGGACAGGGAGTTCACACAGATCTTTGTGCGCGCGGGCGAGGAGCTGCGCGTGGAGCGCACCGTGTCCAGCGACAGGGGTTTCTTCACGTTCGACCTGACCGACACCGCGACGGGCGAAGCTGTCGTGGGCGCGGAATTTGAGCTGGCCGACGCTGCGAGCGGCGAGACCGTGCTCAGCTTCACGACGGACGGCAATACATATCGCAATGAGATGGCGATTCCTGTGGGCAGCTATGTGCTGCGCCAGAAGGCCCCGGCGCAGGGCTATGCGCTCGCGGACGTGCCGCAGGCGGAGATCGTCATCGAGCCGTACCTCTCGCAGGGCGGCTACATGACCGCGACGGCGATGCGCTGCATCCGCATACCGCAGAGCGAGCAGATCGAGACGATGGAGGCCGAGCTCTACGCAGCCGAGCAGCAGGGGCTCACGCTGCTGACGTTCGACGCGGACGCGATGCCGGCGGGTGAGACGCTTTCCGGCGCGCACACGGAGATCGCCGTGGCGAGCAAGGCGGGCGAGCGCGTGAGCATCGAGAGCGTCGTGCTCTCGGGCGTGACGGACGGCGAGACGGGCAGCTACCGCGCGCGTGTGGAATACTGCCTCGAGGGCGGCGGCTGGCAGCCCTCCGACGCGCGGACGACCGACGTGATCACCGGGCCGACGGCCGTGAGCCTGTCGGACGTGAAGGACGACGTGAGCGCCGTGCGCATCACGTACATCGACACGGAGACGGGCCTGGAGGCCACGGGCAGCGGCTTTATGCCGGGCCAGACGGCCATCAGCGTTCTGGCGAGCACCGCCGAGCGCGCGGGCATGACGGCGCAGGCAAAATTCGGCGGCGTGATGGCCTACCGCACGGCTTTCGGCGCGCCGCTTGAGAGCATGGAGCGCACGCTGATGCGCGAGATCGAATTCGACATGCAGGGCGGCGGCGTGTTTGACACCGTGTCGCCCGGCAGGGACGGACGCATCAGCGGCGTGGCGTTCTTTGACGAGGATGCCGACGGCGTGATGACCGCGCAGGAGACGGGCCGATATGCGGGCATGACCGTCGTGCTGCTTGACAGGAACGGCGACGTCGTGCAGAGCATGCGCACGGACGCGGCGGGCCGTTACAGCTTCGACGCGCTGCCCAGCGGCACATACACCGTGAAATTCGACGCGGGCAACGCGCTCGTGTACGCATACAGCGACATTTACAGCGATCACATCACCAGCCGCGTGACCGACAGCCGCATGGGCACGAGCGCGGAGATCGCCATCGACGGCGACCACACCGACGTGATCGTCAGCGCGGGCTGCATCTACGCGGCGAGCGTGAGCGGCACGATCCGCGAGAGCCTGGGCGACGGCGTAGTCGAGGGGCGCGCGGGCGTGACGGTCGAGCTGTTTGACACGAACGGCCCGGCGGACGCGGAGCCGATGGTCGTCATGACCGACGACAGCGGCGCGTTCTGCTTCGCGGGCTTGATGCCCGGCGAATATGAGGCGGCCGTCGTGCTGCCCGGCGGCTATCTGTGCAGGCAGATGGACGAGGGCGCGGTGACGACGCGGTTCGCGCTCGAGCAGGGCGGCGAAGGCACGATGGGCGAGATCGTCATCGAGGCGGGCGCGTCCGTCAGCGGCCATGTGCGCATCGACGACGACGGCGACGGCATCATCGCGGAGAACGCGAAGGCGTTTGAGGGCGCCGGTGTCGCGCTGCTGCGCGCGAAGGATGGCCACACCGAGGAAATCGCGCGCACGGAGGCCGCAGCTGACGGCAGCTACGCGTTTGACAACCTCTACGCAGGCGAATACAGCGTGCTCTTTGAGCTCGAGGACGGCTGGACGTTCACGCGCTACGGCGAGGATTCCGACGTTTACGGCGCGGTATCGGCCAGCGGCAGCACGAAGGCGTTCAGCCTGAGGCCGGGCGAAGTTGCGCAGGATATCGACGCGGGCGCGACGCTCGCCGCGCAGCTGACGGTCACGGTCTTCAAGGATACGCAGTACGACGGCCAGAAGGGCTATTATGAGGAAGTTTTCGGCGGCGTGAGCGTCTCGCTGATCCGCCAGGAGAACGGCGCGGACGCCGAGCGCATCAGCTACACCACGGACGAGCAGGGCACGGTCGTCTTCACAGACATCGGCCCGGGCGAGTATGTGCTCGCCTACCAGCTGCCGGGCCAGTGGCGCGCGACCAAGCAGGTCAGCGGGCTTGAGACGAATTACCCGGTCAGCGTCGTGCCGCAGAGCATGGCCAGCGCGGGCAGGAGCATGCCGTTCACGCTGTCCATGGGCCAGAGCATCACCATGCACATCGGCGCGATGCTCTCCGGCTCGATCTCCGGCACGGCCTATTACGACGACAATGCGGACGCGGTATTCGACGCGGAGGAGAGCGCCGTCGCGAACGTGGGCGTCGAGCTGATGGACAGGGACGGCGCTGTCATCGCGACTGCGCAGACGCTGGACGACGGCACGTACACATTCGAGGGACTGGCCCCGGGCCGCTACACCGTGCGCTTCACGGCGCAGGAGGGCGCGTGCTTCTACGGGACGGCGCGCACCGTAAGCCGGGGCGGCGTGCAGACGAGCGAGGGCAATGTGTCCTCGACGGGCAGCATCACCGTGGAGGCCGGAAGCGAGATCGACACGGCTGACGCGGGCATCGTGCGGCTGGCGAAGGTCACGGGCGCGGTCTGGGAGGACCGCAATGTCAATGGCGTGCACGATGAGGGCGAGCCGGGGCTGGCGAATGTGAACGTCAGGCTCATGAACGGCACGGGCCGCTCCATACGGACGACCGCCGTGACCGACGATCAGGGCCGCTATGCGTTTGAGAATCTGATGCCCGGCACGTACATGATCCGCACCGATGCGCCCGAGGGCTACGTCTTCTCCGGCACGGAGGCGAAGAGCACGCTTGCGCTCGACCGCGTCGTGGAAGGGCGCGGCTACACGGCGGCGTTCACGCTGATGGGCGGCGCTGCTGCGGAAAACGCGAGCTATTTCGGCGTATACACGCAGGGTACGGTCAGCGGCAAGGTCTGGAATGACGAGAATTACGACGGCCTGATGGGCGAGGACGAGGGCGGCCTGCGCGGCGTGCTGCTGACGCTGACGGATGCGCAGGGCAGCACGGTCACCACGCAGACGGGCCGCAGCGGCGAATTTGAATTCGGCGAGCTGCTTCCGGGCCGCTATACGCTCAGCGCGGAGCTGACCGAGGGCTACGTCTACACGACGGCGGGCGATTCCATCGTGCCGCGCGCGGATGAGCGGACGGCGAGCATCGACCTCGGCGAGCTGACGATGGGCCAGACGATGAGCGGGCTGAACATCGGCGCGCTGCAGCCCGCGAGCGTGGGCGGCATCGTCTGGTATGACAGCGACGACGACGGGCGCAGGAAGAACAGCGACAGCGGCGTGGCCGGCGTGGCCGTGACGCTGTCGGCGCTGACCGGCGCGGACGCGGGCAAGACGTATTCCGCCGTAACCGACGAAAAAGGCGCATACGAAATCGCGGGCGTGATGCCGGGCGACGTGCAGCTGACCTACACGCTTGCGGACGGCATGGCCTTTTCCCGAAACGCGAGCTCCGGCAGCCGCGTATCGAGCGTGCCGATGACCGACGCGCTGACGGCGAGCGGCGAGGCGATTGCGCTGGCCTCCGGCGAGGACAGGAGCCTCGTCGACGTGGGCGTCGTGGGCGTCGGCGTGATCGACGGCATGCTCTGGATTGATGAAATTTACGACGGCGCGTTCGGCGGCGAAAGCGGCCTTGCGGGCGCGGTCATCACGCTGACGGACGCGGCGAGCGGCGAGGCAGTCTCGCAGACGACGACGGACGAGCGCGGCGCGTACAGCATAGGCTTCGTGCGCATGGGCAGCTACACGATCGACATGAGCCTGCCTGACGGCATGATCTTCACATGCGCGGGCGAGGGCGTGATCGGCGATGTGGACGCGGGCACGGCGTCGACCGAGGCATTTGACATCGCGATGGGCGAGGGCAGAACCGGCGTGAACGCGGGCGCAATCGTCCCGGCGGCCATCAGCGGCCGCGTCGTGACGGATCTGAACGAGGATGGCGTAGGCGCGGCGGATGAGCCGGGCATGCCGGGCGTGACGGTCACGGCGATGCAGGGCGGCACGGTGGTGTCGACGCTGGTGACGGGCGAGGACGGAAACTTCGCGTTCCCGATGCTGCGCCCCGGCACGTATCGCGTGCATTACGTCCTGCCGGACGATGCGCTCTACGCACCCGGCACGGCGCTGACGCTGGCGGATGCCGACGCGCTCGAGGGCGAGACGGCGAGCATCGAGCTGGCGATGGGCGAGACGGCGGCGCTTGACGCGGTTGAGGCTGTGCACGGCGCGGCGGTCTCCGGCATCGCGTGGCTAGACGCGGACGTGGACGGCCTGCCGGGCGAGGGAGAGGGTCACCTCAGCGGCGTGACGGTCGAGCTTCTCGGCGAGGGCGGACAGACGGCGGCATCCTACGTGACCGGCGGCGACGGCGCATACAGCTTCACGAGGCTGCGCTCCGGGACGTACAGCCTGCGCTTCATGCTGTCGGGCGGCATGCTGCTCACGGATCAGTGCGGCGACAAGGGCGGCTCCTGCGCGCCGGTTGTGCCGGGCAATGTGGGCCAGAGCGAGCCGTTTGCGCTGGCGATGGGCGAGACGAAGGGCGAGATGAACATCGGCGGCATCGAGCCGGGCCTCATCGGCGACAGCGTGTTCCTCGACGCGAACGGCAACGGCATGCAGGATTACAACGAACGGCTGATTCCGGGCGTGGAGATCGTGCTGCTGCACGTGAACGGCGACGGCACGACGCAGGAGGCCGCGCGCGTGACGAGCGATGAATACGGCTACTACCGCTTCGGTTCGCTGAGGCCGGGCAGCTACATCGTGCAGCACGTCCCCGGCGAGGGCGAGAAGCTGACGGTGCACCTGGGCGAACCGCTCGGCGAGATCGACAGCGACCTCGACCCCGAAACGGGCATGAGCGACGAGCTGATGCTGCGCTCGGGCCAGACGATCCTCAACATCGACGTGGGCTTCGCGCAGTACAATAAGAAATAAAACGAGGGCCGGGACGTGGCAAAGCGTCCCGGTCCTTGATATATACACAAAAGACGATGCAGCGGCGCGGACGGCGTGACATACATATAATAAAAAGAAAAACAATCAGGATTGATCGGGCGGGAAAAGCGCGGCAGGCCGGAGACGCCGTGTGTGAAGCGAAACGATGGAGGCGGCAAGGGATGACGCGGGCAAATCGGCGAGCATAAAAAAGCGCCCGAACGAAGCGTCCGGACGCAATTTGCGATGGGAGATTACAGGCCGAGCTGACCGGCGACCGCAGCGGCGGCATCCGCCATCAGCGGGTTTTCGACGGTCTCGATCTCGCCCTCGTCGCACAGATGCGCGGCGGTGGGGTCAAACGGCAGCTGCGCGAGAACCGGCAGGCTGAGCGCGGCGGCTTCCTCGGCAATATGCGACTTGCCGAAGATCTCGATGCGCTTGCCGCAGTCGGGGCAGACGGCGTAGGACATGTTCTCGACCACGCCGAGCACGGGGATGTTCATCATCTTGGCCATGTTCACGGCCTTGCGCACGATCATGCCGACGAGGTCCTGCGGGGTGGAGACGACGACGACGCCGTCGACCGGCAGGCTCTGGAAGACCGTCAGCGGCACGTCGCCCGTTCCCGGGGGCATGTCGATGACCATGACATCGAGCTCGCCCCACTTGACTTCCTCCCAGAACTGCTTGACCGCGCCCGCGATGACCGGGCCGCGCCAGATGACCGGGGTGTCGTCGTTCTCGAGCAGCAGGTTGATGGACATGACCTGCACGCCCTTGGGGGTCTCGACGGGATAGATGTACTCGCCGTCGCCCAGCGCCTTGTCGTGCATGCCGAACATGCGCGGGATGGACGGGCCGGTGATGTCGGCATCGAGCACGCCGACGCGATAGCCCATGCGCGAGAGCATCACGGCCAGCTCGCCGGAGACGAGGGACTTGCCGACGCCGCCCTTGCCGCTGACCACGCCGATCACCTTGCGGACCTTCGGCGGCTCGCGCTTGGGCTCCTCGGGCTGGGTCTGCGCGTTATGGTTGTGGCTGCATTCTGCGCAGGCGGGCTTGGTGCCGCACTCGCTGGGCGCGCAGCCCTCTCTGAGTTCATCAGACACGGAAATTACTCCTTTCGAACGGGGGAAAACTCTGCTATAATGGACAGAGAGCGTACTCCCGTGAGTTACATCTAATATGATACCATGAAAAAGCAAAAATGCAAGGTGAAAAACGATGAAACGAGCAATTCATAGTAAAATATGCGGAATTATCCTGCTGGCGGCGCTGATGCTGCCCGCGATGGCGTGCGCGGCGGGGTATGACGCGGCGGCTGCGGCGGGGTGGCTTGAGCAGTTTGCGCAGGCGCTCGCCCCGATTGCGCCCATCAACGACCCGATGGACACCGCCGACCCGGCGCGCGCGGGGCAATACCTGATCGAATACGAGTTCGGCACGGTTTTGGCGTCTGTGCCGCAGAACCCGACGGCGGATGAGATCGTGCAGATCGACGTGACGAACGCGCAGGTCACGGACTGCCTCGGCCTTCGTGTGGGCATGGGCCTGCATGACGCGCTCGGCGGCGCGCAGATTGAGCAGACCAACACCATGCTCAGCGTGTTCGCCGAGCAGGAGGCGGGCTACGGCTGGAGCTGGGCCTACGTGGGCGACGAAGGCGTTTACGGCGTGGAGCGCATCACGTACGGCGGCGAGGGCACGGCGATGAAGGAATACACGCTCACGCACGTCATCGACACGCAGACCGGCACGATCGAGTCGATCCGCTTTGCCGTGCACGACGCGACGCAGGCGCAGGCCGAGGACGGCATGAAGACCGCGCACGAGATCGCGGGCAGGCAGAAGGGCGAGGTGCTCGCTGTGGCCAGCGGCGCGGATATGTTCGGCGCGGGGGATGTGACGGTCAATGGTGCGCCTGCGGTGTATGCGGATATGGCGGACATGGTCGCGCCCATCGGCGAGCCGCAGGAGATTCAGACGCTGCCGGGTGACGCGGGGCGCATCCTGATCTACGATGGCATGGCGGCGACGCTTTACTGGGACGAGGCGACGGGCGTGGAGCGCGTGAGCAGCGTGAGCGTGACGGGCAGCGGCTTCACCGGGCCGCGCGGGCTGTGCGTGGGCATGAGCGTGCAGGAGGCGGCGGCGCTGTTCCGCTGCGATGCGGATGTGTACGCGGTCGGCGGCGTGCTCTACATCGAGGGCGAGGCGTCCGGCGAACCGCCTTACGGCGAGCTGGCCGTGGACGCGGACGGCGTGACGATGCGCTACATCGCACAGGCGGAGAGGGGCCGCGTGACGCTGGAGATCGGCATCGAGGACTATGCCGTGGCGTACTGGCACCTTTACGCGGATGACGGCACGCAGGCGGACGCGTAAAGATATCTAAGCGGCATATTATATTAAGGAAGGAACTCCCACAAGACGATGAATGACGAGAGATTTGTTTTGAGAAACGCGCGGCATCTGGCAGCGGGCTACATGCGCGGCGTGCTGCGCGAGGGCGATGTGGCGGTCGACGCGACGATGGGCAACGGCAAGGACACGCTGTTTCTGTGTGAGCTCGTCGGCGAGACAGGGCATGTGATCGCCTTCGACGTACAGGCCGAGGCGGTGGAGCGCACGCGTGAGCGTGTGACCGAGGCGGGCTATGCGGAGCGCGTGACGCTCGTGCACGCGGGCCACGAGACGATGCGCGAGCACGTGGACAGGCCGTCGCGCGCGGTGATGTTCAACCTCGGCTGGCTGCCGGGCGCGCAGCACGCCGTGACGACGATGACGGATACGACGCTCACGGCGGTTGCGGCGGCGTGCGGGATCGTCATGCCGGGCGGCATTGTGACGGTATGCATTTATCCCGGCCACGAGGAGGGCGCGCGCGAGCGGGAAGCGCTGCTTGACTGGGCGGGGCGGCTATCCGTGCGCGAATACAACGTGGCGCATCATCGTTTTTTGAACGCGAAGGCAGGCACGCCGGAGCTGATTCTCATCCAGAAAAACGGCGAATGATGGCGTGCGGACGAGAAAAGTAAAGTAAATAACAGTTTTTTTCCGTACTCACTGTTTGACTATTTTTTGTCTAGTTTGTACGGAAAATATTTTTTTTTGAAATCCGGGAGGAAAAGGGGAGTTTTTTGTTGAATCAGAAAAAACGGGATAAATTGTATCCGAGCGCATATTCTGTTTGGAAACTACGTTTGGAACACATCAGATTATGGAGGCGATAGTGGAATGAGCACCCTTCAGGATCTCAATCAGGTGCTCTCGCGCAAGCAGGACATTCTCTCCGGGAATGCGGCGGGCGTAGAGAAACAGAAAAAGAGCGGCAAGCTGACGGCGCGTGAGCGCATCGCCCTGCTGCTTGACGGCGGCAGCTTCGTGGAGCAGGCCATGCTTGCCAGCGATGCGGGCGTCGTGACGGGCAGCGGCACGGTCGACGGCCGTCCGGTGTATGTATTCGCGCAGGATTTCGCCGTGATGGACGGCGCTGTCGGCGCTGCGCAGGCCAAGAAGATCGTCAAGGTCCTCGAGCTGGCCCGCAAGACCGGCACCCCGGTCGTCGCGATGTGCGACAGCAACGGCGCGCGCGTGGGCGAGGGCGCTGCGGCGCTTGAGGCCTATGCCGACATCTTTGCGCATATGGCGCGCCTTTCCGGCGTTGTGCCGATGATCACGATGGTGCTGGGCCCCTGCGTGGGCGCTGCGGCGATGATGGCGGAGCTCTCCGACATCGTGGTTGTCGCCAAGCCCGCCGGTGCGCTGCTGGTCGCCGGCCCGCAGGTGCTGGCCTCCACGATGGGCAAGAATCTCTCCGCGCAGGAGCTGGGCGGCGGCAAGGCGGCTGTTGAGGCCGGCGCGGCGCACGTGGCCTGCGAGACCGAGGAGGAGGCCTTCGCCAGCGTCAAGACGCTGCTGGGCATGCTCCCGGCCAACAACCTCGAGGACGCGCCCTTCTCCGCCGAGGAGGACATGAACCGCGTCGTCAGCGGTCTGGCCGCTGGCGCCGAGGGTATGGACGTCATCACCGCCATCGCCGACACCGGCTCCGTCGTGGAGCTTGGCAAGGGCTTCACCGGCGCGGCGACCGCGCTGGGCAAGATGGCGGGCCGCACGGTTGCTTTTGTCTACACCGGCAAGGGCGACACCTGCGACAAGCGCATGAAGAAGATCACCCGCTTTGTCCGCTTCGCGGATTGCTATAACATCCCGGTGGTCAGCCTGATCGACTCCACCGGCCTGACCGTCTTTGACACGGTCGACCGCCAGATGAGCGTGCTCAAGGCCGCCTCCGCAATGGTCTACGCGTACAGCGAGGCCACGACGGTCAAGGTCTCCCTGGTGATCGGCAATGCCATCGGCGCGGCGTATGTCGCCATGGGCGGCAGCGCGAACGCCGACGCGACCTATGCCTGGCCGGGCGCTGTCATCAGCCCGCTGACCGGCGAGGCCGCCATTCAGGTCTTTGAGAAGGACAAGATCATGGCGAGCAAGGGCGATGCCGTCGCGGCGCGCGCCGAGCTGGCCGCCAAGTACGAGGCCGAGGTCGCCGACGGTGTGAACGCCGCTGTGGCCGGCCTTGTGGACGACGTGATCGACCCGGCCGACACCCGCAAGATGGTGATTGCTGCGCTGGAAATCCTCTCCAGCAAGCGCGACTCCAACCCGCCCAAGAAGCACGGCAACATGCCGCTGTAATCAAGGGAGGAAGAATCAATGATCATTGCGAAGCTTCAATACGGCCTGTCCGTTGCCTTCGTCGGCCTTGCGACGGTTTTCGTCGGCCTGATCATCCTCATCGGCTTGATCAAGGTGCTCGAGAAGGTCATGGGCGGCATGAATAAGAAGCAGACTGCCGCGCCGGCTCCCGCGCCCGCCCCTGCGCCCGTTGCGCCCGTGGTCGAGGCCGAGCCGGAGGTGGATGACGGCGAACTGATTGCCGTGATCGCCGCGGCCGTTGCTGCCGCCATGGAGGCGGCGGGCGAGAGCGAGGAGCCCAAGGGCTTTGTCGTGCGCTCCATCCGCCGCGTCAACAACGCGCCCGCGTGGAACCGCGCCGGACGCGAGGAGCAGATTTACAGCAGGATGTAATGCAAAGCTGCGTGCATCCCGAAAACAACAGAGATTATTGCGAGGAGGAACTCCATTATGCGTAATTTTGTGATCACCGTCAACGGCACCCAGTATGAGGTCGCCGTGGAAGAAGTCGCTGCCGGCGCTGCTCCTGTGGCCGCCGCTCCCGCTGCCGCGCCCGCCGCTGCCCCGAAGGCCGCTCCGGCCCCGAAGGCTGCTCCGAAGGCCGCTGCGCCCGCCGCTGTCGCCGGCGGTGAGAAGATCACCGCGCCGATGCCGGGCAACATCGTCGATGTCAAGGTGCAGGCCGGTTCCACCGTCAAGAAGGGCGACGTGCTGGTCGTGCTCGAGGCGATGAAGATGGAGAACGAGATCATGGCCCCGCGCGACGCGAAGGTCGTGCAGGTCGTGGCCACGAAGGGCTCTTCCGTGAACACCGGCGACGCGCTGGTCGTGCTCGAGTAATTCGCAAAGGGGTTAAGCGCTGTGAAAAAGATTCTGAGTGTATTCCTCGGACTGGCGCTGTGCTGCATGCTTGCGGCGCTGCCCGTTTGCGCCGAGGAAGCCGCTGCCCCCGTGCAGGCGGAAACCGCCGCGCCTGTCGATGACGGCGCGGTGGGCAACGGGATGGTGACGCTGGTGAGCGATCCCGGCGAACTGATTCCCGTGTATGTGGACGAGGCCGCCGAGGGCGCCGCCGGCACGCTCGAGCAGGCGATGGCCGATTTCTCCATCGGCGAGACCGTCATGGGCCTTGTCAAGGACTCCGGCATTTACGACATGGTCACCGGCAACTGGAAGAGCGGCCTGATGATCCTGATCTCGTTTGTGCTGCTGTATCTGGCGATTGTCAAGCAGTTTGAGCCGCTGCTGCTGATGCCCATCGCATTCGGCATGCTGCTGACCAACCTGCCGCTCGCCGGCATCATGGACGAGCCGATCTACGAGATCCTCTCCAACCCGACGTATCACGGCAAGGCCGGCATCCCGATCTACAACGGCGAGACGCTGGTCGGCTATCAGTACATCAAGCAGAACGGCGGCCTGCTCTACTATCTGTATCAGGGCGTCAAGCTGGGCATCTTCCCGCCGCTCATCTTCATGGGCGTCGGCGCGATGACCGACTTCGGTCCGCTGATCGCCAACCCGAAGAGCCTGCTGTTGGGCGCTGCCGCGCAGCTGGGCATCTTCATGGCGTTCATTCTGGCGCTGCTGGTGGGCTTCTCGCCCGCTGAGGCCAGCGCCATCGGCATCATCGGCGGCGCGGACGGCCCGACGGCCATCTACGTCACCACCAAGCTCGCTCCCGGCCTGCTGGGCCCGATCGCCATCGCCGCGTATTCCTACATGGCGCTGGTGCCGGTCATCCAGCCGCCGATCATGAAGGCCTTCACCAGCAAGAAGGACCGCCAGATCGTCATGGGTCAGCTGCGCCCGGTCTCCAAGGCCGAGAAGATCGTCTTCCCGATCGTCGTGACCGTGCTCGTCTCCCTGATGCTTCCGAGCGCCGCGCCGCTTGTCGGCATGCTGATGCTGGGCAACCTCTGTAAGGAGTGCATGGTCGCGGATCGCCTTTCCAAGACCGCGCAGAACGAGCTTATGAACATCGTCACGATCTTCCTGGGCGTGACCGTCGGCGCGACGGCGAAGGCCGAGACCTTCCTGCAGCCGGAGACGCTCAAGATCATCGCCATGGGCGTGTTCGCCTTCGGCGGCGGCACGCTGGGCGGCGTCCTGCTGGGCGACCTGATGTGCAAGCTGTCCGGCGGCAAGATCAACCCGCTGATCGGCTCTGCGGGCGTGTCCGCCGTGCCGATGGCCGCGCGCGTGTCCCAGAAGGTCGGCCAGGCCGAGAACCCGGCGAACTTCCTGCTCATGCACGCCATGGGCCCCAACGTCGCGGGCGTTATCGGCTCCGCCGTTGCCGCGGGCGTGTTCATCTCGATGTTCGGCTAAGCAGACTGATTCCGGCTGCGCATGGGGGATAGACCCGTGCGCGGCCTTCCCGCCGGGCTGCTTATCCTGTGCGGGCTCACGATAATAAGGAGGAAATGAGATATGGGCAAGGTGCTGATCACCGATACCATTCTGCGCGACGCGCATCAGTCTCAGGCGGCCACCCGTATGCGCCTGGACGAGATGCTGCCGGTCGCCGAAAAGCTCGACAAGGTCGGCTACTATTCTCTGGAGTGCTGGGGCGGCGCGACGTTCGACAGCTGCATGCGCTTCCTGAACGAAGATCCGTGGGAGCGTCTGCGCCAGCTGCGCAAGGCGATGCCCAACACGAAGCTGCAGATGCTGTTCCGCGGCCAGAACATTCTGGGCTACAAGCACTACGCCGATGACGTGGTGGACGCGTTCGTCAAGAAGTCCATCGAGAACGGCATCGACATCATCCGCATTTTCGACGCGCTCAACGACATGCGCAACCTCGAGCAGGCGGTTAAGTCCACCAAGAAGTACGGCGGCAAGGCCGAAATCGCCATCAGCTACACGATCAGCCCGGTGCACACGGAGGAGTACTTCGTGAAGCTGGCCAAGGAGATCGAGCAGATGGGCGCGGACACCATCTGCATCAAGGATATGGCGAACCTGCTGCTGCCGTATGACGCGTACAGCCTCGTCAAGAAGCTGAAGGCGAATACCAAGCTGCCGATCCACCTGCACACCCACAACACCGCCGGCACCGGCGCGATGACCATCCTCAAGGCGATTGAGGCGGGCTGCGATATCGTGGATACCGCGCTGTCCCCGATGGCCGAGGGCACCAGCCAGCCGGCGACCGAGTCCCTGTGCGCCACGCTCAAGGGCACCGAGTGGGATCCGGGCCTGGATATGGACATGATGAACGAGTGCGCGACGCACTTCCGCGGCGTGGCCGCCCGTCTTGAGAAGGACGGCTGGCTCGACCCGAGCAAGGTGCTGCGCGTGGACGCCAACACGCTGAAGTATCAGGTGCCGGGCGGCATGCTCTCCAACATGATCGGCCAGCTCAAGCAGTTCAACGCGATGGACAAGTACTACGACGTGCTGGCTGAGATCCCGCGCGTTCGCAAGGACTTCGGCTATCCGCCGCTGGTCACGCCGACCTCCCAGATCGTCGGCACGCAGGCGGTTATGAACGTGCTCTTCGGCCGCTATAAGACGTTCCCGAACGAATCGAAGGGCCTGCTGCGCGGCGAGTACGGCCGTCTGCCGGCGCCGGTCAACGAGGAAGTGCGCAAGATGGCCATCGGCGACGACAAGGTCATCACCTGCCGTCCCGCCGACCTGCTCAAGCCGGAGATGGACAAGTACCGCGAGGAGATCCGCGACTACTACGAGCAGGAGGAGGACGTGCTGTCCTACGCGCTGTTCCCGAAGGTCGCGCCGAAGTTCTTCCAGTACCGTCAGGCACAGAAGCTGAAGATCGACTCCACGATGCTCGATCCGCAGAACAAGACCATGCCGGTGTGATGTCGGCTGATCTGAACGACACAAATCGCGGGGGCTGCCACATGCGGCGGCTCCCGCTTTTATATGCAGACCCGAATGTATCCCCAAAAGAATCCCCTCTGACGGGGACTGTGTGAGCGGCACACGTGCTGCAAAGCATTGGCAGAGAGGCGTGAAACGACGTGGGGTCCATGGACTAGTCCCCGGCAGGGTTTGGGACAGCGTCCCAAGCAGGTCTGGGCGGCAGCTCGGCGCAATCCACGCAAAAATATCGCGCGAAATGTGAAGAAAATGGTTGACAGACGCACAAAGCCGTGCTATAATGCATTTCGTCGATGAGCGATGCGGTAGTAGCTCAGTGGTAGAGTGCCACCTTGCCAAGGTGGATGTCGCGAGTCCGAATCTCGTCTACCGCTCCATGTGAAGATCATGCAAAGGCATGGTCTTCTTTTTTATGCTGTCCAGAAGATCGACAGCCGAATGGGAAAATGTATTGGAAACCGGGCGCGGCATGTGGTACAATAGATAAACACAGATAAAGATTTGAGGAAACGGCAGCGTGACGAGCGGGGAGGGAACGGCATGAAGCTGGACAAATTGCACCATGTCGCGATCATCGCATCCGACCTTGAGCGGACGAAGGCGTTCTATGTTGAAAAGCTCGGATTCGAGATCGTGCGCGAAAATGTGCGCGAGCGCGACGTGAAGCTCGATCTGCGGTTCGGCGACGCGGAGCTGGAGATTTTTGTGCCCAACGAGACGCCGCCGGTGCGTCCGAACTACCCCGAGGCGCGCGGACTGAGGCATCTCGCGTTCCGCGTGGAGAGCGTGAAGGAGACCGTGAAGGAGCTCGAGGAAATGGGCATCGCTTGCGAACCGGTGCGGCTGGACACGTTCACGGGGAAGGCGATGACGTTCTTCCGCGACCCCGACGATCTGCCGCTGGAGATTCACGAGTGAGGATGCGGGATTCGGCGCGGTCAATGACAGATGGGAGGAATGGGCGCGCGGAAGGGCGAATATGATTCCGTTATCGCAGGGGAAAGGGGTTTACCGATGGGCAAAAGAGGAACGCTCGCGGCGCGCGAGGGGGCGACGCCGCAGGCCTTTATCGCGCGGGGAAATTCGATGTGCGCCGAGCTGAAGGAGAAGCTCGACAGGCTCGCATCGGACAGCATGGAGCCGGAGGAGCGCAAGAGGCTGATGGACGACGTGCGCGGACAGATCGACCGGGTCAAGAAGGAGCGCGATCGGATGATCGGCTATCTCGCGGCCGAGACCGCCGATATTGACGAGATCGAGACCAGATTCCGCGAGATCGAACGCGTCAATAAGAAGAAATTCCACATCGTGCCGCCCGCGCCCGCGAACGCGCAGATCGACTACATGGAGAAAAAGGCGCGGCATTTCGCGCGCGGCCTGTCCGTGTGCAAGATCTTCTGGGTGTTCTTCTTGGGCAGCGTGCTCGGCGTGTACATAGAGCGCATATGGTGCATGGTGCGCTATGGCTTCTATGAGCCGCGCGTCGCGTCGATCTATGGGCCGTTCAATCCCGTATACGGCATCGGGGCGGCGGTGCTGACTGTGGCGCTGTATCGCTTCCGCAACAGGAGCCCAATGCTGTCGTTTGTGTTCGGCGCGATCGTCGGCAGCGCGGTCGAGTATATGTGCTCGTGGGTGCAGGAGATCGTGTTCGGGTCAGCGTCATGGGATTACAGCATGAAGCCGTTCAACCTCAACGGGCGCATCTGCCTGCTGTATTCGGTGTATTGGGGTGTGCTCGGCGTGCTTTGGATCAAGGAGCTGTATCCGCGCATGGCTGCGCTCGTGCTCAAGATCCCCAACCGCATCGGCAGGCCGCTATCCGCCGTGCTGGCCGTCGTGCTCGCGGCGGATCTGCTGCTGACGGGCGCGATCGTCATCCGCTGGATGAACCGCGTGAAGGGCGAACCGCCGAGGACGGCTGTGGGCGAATTCTTCGATGAACATTACCCCGACGAGCGGCTTGAAAAGCGATTCTCCAACCTCGAGTTCGTCAGCGATGCGCCGGAATAATTTTCCCAGAATGGACGCCGTGCGGGATGAAATGATGCCGGTCAATCGTTATATAGACAACTGAAGATCAAACGGCGCGAGCCGGAAAAAGGAGCGAAGGATATGAGGAAGATGAAGATGGCGGCGTGCCTGGCGCTTTGCGCGGCGATGCTGCTTGCGGGCGCGGCACTGGCGGACGGGTATTCCAGCGCATATGGAGACGGCGTGCAGTACGCGCAGTTTACCGGATGGTATGAGGACTTCACGTCGGCGGAGGGGCTGAACTGGGCCGACAGCGGCAACAGGATGTACGTCACATGCGTAAAGGCGAGCCTGTGGAACAAGCCCAAGACGCTGAGCACGCGCCTGAAATGGGTGCCCAGCGACGCGGTGGTCGAGGCGCATCTGGACGACTGGGGGACGCCGGTGAGCCAGGACGGATTCTATTACGTGCATTATGACGGCGTGGACGGCTGGATCAATCAGGTGTACACGGCGTATAAGCCGCTGGAAATCGTGATGATGGAGAGCGGCGCACCG
The DNA here is from genome assembly GCA_944362695.1 of uncultured Clostridia bacterium. Lineage (GTDB taxonomy): Bacteria > Bacillota > Clostridia > Christensenellales > Aristaeellaceae > Ventricola. Next base: position 15,809 of record CALVTQ010000042.1, on the reverse strand, counting down.
GCATACAGCGCGCCGAGCACGAAATCCAAGCGCGTGGGCGAGCTCAGCAAGCTGTCGCGCCACAAGGTGATCGGATTCTATCACGACTATTACGTGATCTCGCTGCGTCAGGCGGCGGCGTTCGTGCCGATGAGCGCGAAGCACTACGACTCGACGTTCGAGGCGTCGCACAAGATGCGCGCGTCCGCAAAGGCGCTGTATGATGTCGAGCTGCGCTCCGGGCCGGGCAGCCGCTATGTCAAGGTGGGCGACCTGAAGGCGGGGAAGGAGTTCCTGGTCTTCGATCAGATCGACGGATGGTACATGCTCATCGACGAGAAGACGGGCTGCTACGTCTATGCCCCGGCGGATGCCGTGCAGAAGCTGACGGACTGGGCCTCGCCGTACTGATTCATACATAGAATAAAAAATGCCGCCTGCTTCCGTGAAAAGAAGCGGGCGGCGCGCTGCGTTTTGGGGTTATGCCTGCTCAGCCTTGGCGAAGAAGTCGATGACGTTCTGCGCGGCGGTCAGGTTCATGCAGGTGAAATTCTCCTGCGTGTAGGGCGCGGTGTGCGGCGTGAGGATGACGTTGGGCAGGCCGCAGAAGGGCGAGGTCGTGCAGGGCTCGGTGTCGTATACGTCGATCGCGGCCCCGCCGAGATGGCCGCTTTGCAGAGAGGCGAGCAGGTCGGGCTCGCGCACGACGGCGGCACGGGCGACGTTGATGAACACAGCGCCGGGCTTCATCTTCGCGAAGGAGGCGGCGTCGAACATGCCGCGCGTCTGGTTGGTCAGCGGGACGGCGGCGGCGACGTAATCGCTGGCGGCGAGCAGATCGGGCAGCGGCATGAACTGCGCGTGATAGAGCTGCTCGGCCTCGGGATGCCTGTGGCGCGCATGGCAGAGCACGCGCATGCCGAGGGCGTCGGCGCGGCGGGCGACCTGCGTGCCGATGCCGCCGAAGCCGACGAGGCCGATGGTGCGCGTCTTGGCGCCGGGGGTGAGGATGCGCTTCCACTGGTGATCGTGCATGGGTGCGGTCTGCTCGTGCAGCCTGCGGGCGAAATAGAACACGCAGGCGATGACGTATTCGGCGACGGAGCCCTCGACCTGACCCAGCGTGCGTGCGACGGTGATGCCCAGCTCGCGGCAGGCGTCCATGTCGATGGAGTCCACGCCGACGCCGCGGCGGGAGAGCAGCTTGAGCTTGGGCAGGGAGGCGAGCAGCTCCCGGTCGAACTTCTCCAAAGAGACAATGGCCGCGTCCGCATCGGCGAGCACGTCGTGCAGCTCGGCGGGGGAAAGCAGCATGCCGTCGCGGATGACGGTGACAATATGCCCGGCATCGCGCAGCATGGCGACGGCATCGGGCGAGAGATCGGCGTAGTTTCGCGCCGTAATCACAACATGAGCCATTGAAAAAACTCCTTTATATAAACAAAATCAAAGGAACAGGCAGAGCAGAGGCAGTGTCACCATCGACAGCAGCGTCGTGACGAACACGAGGCAGGAGGCGAACGGCGCGTCGCCGTCATAGCGCGCGGCGAGGATGGCCGTCGTCGAGCCGGCGGGCATGGCGCTCATGAGGACCATGACGGTGCGCACGAGCGGATCGACCGGCAGAAGCGCGAGCGCCGCGAAGACGATCAGCGGAATGATGACAAGGCGCACGGCGACATACCACCACATGAGCTTGTCCTTCCAATTGATATGCTTCGCCTCGGCGAGGATGCTGCCGATGACGAGCATGGACAGGCAGGTTGTGCAGCCGGACGCACCGGAGAGCGCCTTCTGAATGAAATCGGGGAAGGTCGGGTTGCCGCCGAGCATGAGCGCGAAGCCGATGAACACCGCGACGATGCACGGATGCGTCGCCAGCTTGCGGATGACGGATTTTCCGTCGGTCTTGGTGAACAGCGAGAGGCCCGCCGACCACATGACGATGCGCTGCGGGATCAGCGCGACGGAGGTCAGCAGCGTGCCCATCGTGCCGACGACGCCGCCGATGATCGGCAGGCCGAGGAAGCCCGCGTTCGAGCAGACCGTGCCGTAACGCAGACAGGCCAGGCGCTCGCGCGGCGCGCCGGGATAGATGACGCGGCTGACGAGCAGATAGACGAACTGGCAGACGATGGAGATGATCAGCATCGCGGCGCAGGAGGTCAGAAGCTCCGCGGACAGATCGAGCTGGAACGAGCAGATGATATTCGCCGGGAGGATGAAGTCGATCAGAAGATCGGAGAGCGACTTCTTGCCCTCGGCGGTGATGACGCCCGCTCGGCGCAGGATGAAGCCCGCGAGCATGAAGATGAAGAGCTGCGCCTGAAGCGTGGTCATGGTCACAAACGTCATAGGGATACCTCGCTTTTGCAATCGTTCGGCGATGCCGATAAACAATTTTAGCCCAAAGCGGCGGGGATGTCAATCAAACGGGCGGCAAAAAGCGAACGGCTGCGGGCGATTTGTGCGGAAACCGGACGAAAAGCGCATGGAAAAGGCCGGATAAAAACGGTGAAACGGCACAAAAGCCGAACGTTTTTGAAATTCGCGCGAATTTCTATCGGATTGGCTGTTGCTTCAAATCCTGTTTTCTGCTACAATACTTGCGCGGCTGGGCGGCGTGCCTGCCGCTTGAATGAAATGACCCAAAGCACGGGCCTGCGCGCCCGCAGATGAAGAAAGGGGAACCTTACCATGGCAAAGCAGCTTGAAATGATGTACGAGGGCAAGGCGAAGCAGGTCTTTGCGACCGACGATCCCACGCTCGCGGTGATCCATTATAAAGACGATGCGACCGCGTTCAACGGCCTGAAGAAGGGCACGATCGTGGGCAAGGGCGTCGTCAATAATCTGGTGAGCAACCATCTGTTCAAGATGCTCGAATCGAACGGCATCAAGACCCATCTGGTGGAGCAGATCAACGAGCGCGACAGCGTCGTGCGCCGCGTGCAGATCGTGCCGCTGGAGGTCATCGTGCGCAATATCGCGGCGGGCAGCCTCTCCAAGCGCCTGGGCATGCCGGAGGGCACCAAGCTGAGCACCACCGTGCTGGAGTTCTGCTACAAGGACGACGATCTCGGCGACCCGATGGTCAACGAATACCACATCGCCGCGCTGGGCTGCGCCACGCCGGAAGAGGTCAAGACCATCAGCGAGATGGCCCTGAAGGTCAACGAGCTGCTGACCGCCTACCTCAAGGACCTGAACATCGAGCTCATCGACTTCAAGCTGGAGTTTGGCCGCTTTAACGGCGAGATCCTGCTGGCCGACGAGATTTCCCCGGACACCTGCCGTTTCTGGGACAGCAAGACCGGCGAGAAGCTGGATAAGGACCGCTTCCGCCGCGATCTGGGCGACGTCGAGGGCGCGTATCAGGAGATCCTGCGCCGCCTCATGGGAGGAAACGACTGATGATCGATCGCTACACGCGCCCGGAAATGGCCGCGCTCTGGACGAAGCAAAAGAAGTTTGAGACCTGGCTGGAGGTCGAGCTCAACGCCACCGACGCATGGGTGAAGCTGGGCAAGGTGCCGGCCGAGGCCGCCGCCGCGATGCGCAAGAACGCGAAATTCACCGTCGAGCGCATCGAGGAGATCGAGGAGAGCACGCGTCACGACGTCGTGGCGTTCACCCGCTGCGTGGCCGAGAGCCTGGGCGACGAGTCGAAGTATCTGCACTTCGGCCTGACCAGCACCGACGTCGTGGACACGGCGCTGTCCTCCATCGTCTCCAAGGCGTGCGACATCATCGAGGCCGACATGCACAAGCTCATCGACGTGCTCGCCTCGCAGGCCGTCAAATACAAGATGCTGCCCTGCATGGGCCGCACCCACGGCGTGCACGCCGAGCCGACGACGCTGGGCCTCAAGTTCGCGCTGTGGTACGCCGAGATGCAGCGCAACATGGAGCGCATGGAGCATGCGCACAAGACCATCCGCGTGGGCAAGATCTCCGGCGCGGTCGGCACGTATGCCAACGTCGATCCGTTCGTGGAGAAGTACGTCTGCGAGCAGATGGGCCTTGAGCCCTCGCCGATCAGCACGCAGGTGCTCCAGCGCGACCGCTATGCCGAGCTGATGACGACCATCGCCATCATCGGTTCCTGCCTTGAGAAGTACGCCACCGAGGTGCGCGGCCTGCAGAAGACCGAGCTGCGCGAGGTTGAAGAGCCGTTCCGCGCGGGCCAGAAGGGTTCCTCCGCGATGCCGCACAAGCGCAACCCGATCAACTGCGAGAAGGTCTGCGGCCTGTCCCGTGTGCTGCGCGGCTATGCGCTCTCCGCGATGGAGGACGTCGCCCTCTGGCACGAGCGCGACATCAGCCATTCCTCCGTCGAGCGCATCATCCTGCCGGACGCCACGCAGCTGCTTGACTACATGCTTACGCTCATGACCCGCATCCTGGGTGACCTGTTCGTCTACCCGGAGAACATGGAGCGCTCGATGTCCATGAGCTTTGGCCTGACCAACAGCCAGCACGTGCTGCTGACCCTGATCGAGAAGGGCATGCTGCGCGAGACCGCGTATGACTGCGTGCAGCGCAACGCCATGCGCGCCTGGCAGGAGCAGAGGCCGTTCCGCGAGCTCATCGAGCAGGAGCCGGTCGTCGCCGAGCGCCTGACCAAGGAGGAGCTCGACAAGTGCTTCGATCTGTCCTACCACTACAAGCACGTGGACGAGGTCTTCAAGCGCCTGGGCCTTGAGAAGTAAGTTTGGCGATATTATGCACATATAATGACGTAAATCTTGCATATCATACAGATTCGTCCAAGAATCAAGCGTCGTTCTTGGACGAATTTTGTATTTATCGCACAAAATTCATCCATTCCCTTGTCAGATTGATTCATCTATTCTATAATAGTAGGGTAGCAATTCCGGGATTACGGAAATGTACGTGGAGGACTTATGTATAAATTGCTTCTGGTTTCCGACAAGGAAGAGATTCGCTCGTTATACGAGAACTTCTCCGAGTGGGAAAATCTGGGCTTTGAACGTCCCGCTGTGGCCAAAAACGCACAGGATGGCGAGGAGCTGCTCAAAAACGAGCGATTTGATGCGGTGTCATGGCTGCTCTCCGTGAAGGAAGGGCAGCAATTCTTCGGATATCTGTCCGGGCGGCCTGAGATGCTGGGCATGGAGACGGCCCGCGACGAGGAACGGCTGCGCAGGGAGATCTCCAGCGCGAGACGGACGCTCTCCTCGCGCGACCTGGAGCGGCAGACCAAGAAGGTGGACGACCTGACACGCGCGATGCAGTTTGAATTTTACTGCGACCTGCTGCGCGGCGCGGCATACGATCGGGACAAGATCGACGAGCGCATGAGTTCGCTGAAGATCCGCAGCCTGAGCGCATTGCGGCCTGTGGTGACGGCGAGCTGCCGCCTGCCGCAGGGCGATTACTTTCTGGCCGAGGTCTGGCGCTACGGCCGCGAGAGGCTGGAAAACGCGCTCAAGAACATCTTTGAGAGCAGCGACGAGCGCGTGCAGTACATCCTGCTGGTCATCAACCCGCACCACATGCGGCTTATCGCCCTGCCGCGCGAAGACATGGAGCTCGACGAGCTCTACGCGCGCATGGAGGCGCACCTGGCCGCATGCGAGCAGGCGCTTGACGAGTGCTTCGAGCTGACGCTTCAGATCAAGCGCATCGTGCGCTACGAGAACCTGTACGCGCTGGGTATGGAAAACGGCGCGCGCATCGCCCACTGATTCCGCAAAGCAGCACCCGACCGAGTTTGGCCGGGTGTTTTTTTGCGCCCTGCGCGCATAGCCTTGAACGGGCAAAGGGGGATGGGCGATGGGCAGGACGGGCCGAAGGATGATCCTTGAAAGCGGTCTGCCGGAGGACGCGCTGACGGGCGGGGCGCGGGTGACGCTGATGGGGCACACGAGCGCGCTCATCGAGGGGCAGCGCGGCGTGATCGAGCTGGCGGCGGCGCGCATCCGGCTCAAGACGGACAGGGGCATCCTGACCGTGATCGGGCGCGGGCTGCATCTGCGCGAGCTGTCGCTGGACGCGGCGATGATCACGGGCGACGATGTGACGACGGTGACGTATGGCCGGGCGGACGGCTGACGGGAGGGCGGCATGCATCTGACGCTGGACATCGAGGGGCTGAATCTGGAACGGCTGCTGCGCACGGCGGCGGGCGAGGGCATCATCCTGCGCGACGCGCGGCGGGTCGGCCCCAAGACGATGCGCGTGACGGCGCGGGCATGGCAGATGAAGGCGCTCTGCGGGCTGTGCGCGCGCTGCGGGTGGGCTGTGCGCGAGGTGCGCGCGGGGACGCTCGTGCGTGTCGGGCGGTTTATGAAAAGGAGGCCGATGCTGCTGCCCGCCGGTCTGCTGTGCGCGGCGCTCGTCTTTCTGTCGTCAAGCACGCTGCTGGCGATTCGCATCGAGGGCGCGGCGCAGCACGAGGCGGAGCTCCGCGCGATTCTCAGGGAGGAGGGCATCGCGCCGGGGCGGCTGATCCCGACGATTTCGGCGGACGAGCTGCGCATGAAGCTGGCGCTCGGGCTGCCGGGGCTGTCGTTTGCGGGTGTGCGGTTCGCGGGGAGCACGCTGATCGTCGACTGTCAGGGCGCGCGCGAGGGCGAGCGGGCGCATGTGCAGGGGGGCGCGCTTGACATCGTGGCGGCGCAGGCGGGCATCGTCACGGGCATATACGCGGCGAGCGGCACGCCGAGGGTGACGCCGGGGCAAGCCGTGCGGCGTGGACAGGTGCTCATCGAGGGCGTCGAGCGCACGGAGAACGGCGGGCTCGTTCCCGTGCAGGCGATGGGCGAGGTCAAGGCGCGCGTGTGGGCCGAGGGGACGGCACGGGCGGCGCTGACATCGTCGCGGACGGTCGAAACGGGGCGGACAAGGCGGCGCGTGACGCTGCGCACACCATGGAGCGAGAAGGTCATCGCCGGCGCGCAGCCGTTTGAGACGCAGGACGTGCAGCGCGAGCAGCAGAGGATCGTCGGGCTGTACCTGCCGGTGTGGCGGGAGATCGAGACGTTTGCCGAGATCGTGGTCGTCCCCGAGACGCGCAGCGAGACCGACGCGGCGAGCATGGCGCAGGGCGCGGCGCAGGCGCTGGCGAAGGAAAAATGCCCGTTTGATGCGAAGATTCTGGACAAGTGGGTGGACTGCGAGACCGTGGACGGGGCATACGTGCGCGCGACGGTCGTGCTGGAATACGAGGAAAGCATCGCGGGACGCGCGGGCGGCATGTGACGCGCATGGATTTTGCGGGCATGTTTTGCGAATATGAAGGAAAAGTGGGAGAAAAAGCGCGATTTTCCTTGATTTCACTGGATCGGCGTCCGTTATCGTTGCGCTTTTTGGTGTTTCATGGTATAATGCTTCATAAGATGATGGGGCAGTATCGCAATCCTGCATAATGCGCAAATGTTTCGTATATGAATATACGTGAGGACATGCACGCGCGCGGGACGTTTCCTCCATAAAAGAGGGACGTGCAGCCCAACGTCATCGGGGCAAAAATGCGAGATACGGGAGGTCTGCTTCTTTGGCAGAGGATATAAAGACGGCTCCGCAGGGAGCGATTCAGACGCTGTTCGGCGCGAACGACGAGAACATGCGCCTGCTCGAGCATCTGATGGGCGTGCGCATCGCGCTGCGCGGCGGGGAAATCGTCGTGGAGGGCGACACGCGCCAGAGCGTGGCGAGGACTGAGGCGATCATCAAAAAGCTGGCCGGGCTCATCGCGCGCGGCGAGCGCGTGGACACGGCGGTCGTGCAGTACGCGGCGCAGCTGGGCGAGGACATCGACGAGCTGGACTCGCTGTATCACGAGGTCGTGGCGACGACGTTCCGCGGGCGGCCCATCCGCTGCAAGACGCTGGGCCAGCGCGATTACGTGCGCGCAATCAAGAAGAACACGCTGACATTCGGCATCGGCCCCGCTGGCACGGGCAAGACGTATCTGGCGATGGCGATGGCTGTCGCCGCGCTCAAGAGCAAGGACGTGGAGCGCATCGTGCTCACGCGCCCCGCTGTGGAGGCGGGCGAGAAGCTGGGCTTCCTGCCGGGCGACCTCAATCAGAAGGTTGACCCGTACCTGCGTCCGCTCTACGACGCGATGTTCGAGATGCTGGGCATGGAGACGTGCCAGAGGATGCAGGAGAGGGGCATCATCGAGGTGGCGCCGCTGGCGTACATGCGCGGGCGGACGCTTTCGGACGCATTCATCATACTGGACGAGGCACAGAACACCACGCAGGAGCAGATGAAGATGTTCCTGACGCGCATGGGCTTCCGCTCCAAGATCGTCGTGACGGGCGACCCGTCGCAGATCGATCTGCCGCGCGGCAAGCGCAGCGGCCTGACCGAGGCGGTCGAGATTTTGAGCGGCGTGGAGGACATCGCCGTCATGCGGCTGACCCATCAGGACGTGGTGCGCCATGAGCTCGTGCAGGCCATCGTGCGCGCATACGACGCGCATGCGGCCCGGGCAAAGGAGGAATACAACGATGCAAGCAAAGCGCAAAGCGGCACAGACGTTCTTTAAGAACCTGAGCAAGCGCGCGAAGCTGACGGCGTTCATTGCGCTGAGCTACGTGCTGCTGCTGATCATCAGTCTGCTCACGGTGTCGCCGGAGCAATACGATCTGAAGGTCGGCGACGTCGCGCCCAAGACGATCACGGCCAGCCGTGACATCGTGGACGAGCAGACCACCGAAAAGCGCAGGAAGGCAGCGGCGGATGCCGTCTCGCCCGTGTATTATCAGGACGAAACGGTGTCGGCGGGCGTGCTTGCGGATCTGGATGCGATCTTCGGCGAGATGCGCGGCGTGCGCGAGCTGGGCGAGCAGATTCGCGGCGGCTGGGCGGACGAGAACGGCTCGTTCACCGACGAGGACTACGCGAGGGCGTCGAGCATGCTCACGCGCGTGACGATGAGCAATTATCAGCTCCGCACGCTGATGAGCACGAGCGAGACGGACTTTGAGATGCTGTATCAATCGGTGACGTCGGCCACGCGCACGGCGCTGGTCTCCACGATCACCGAGGGCCAGACGCAGGACGCCATCAACAACATCCAGCAGATCGTGGCCTACAACACCCGTGCGGACATGTGGTATTACGTGGCGCTCCCGGCGCTGCGCGCGTGCATCCGCCCGAACATGCTCATCAACCAGGAGGCCACCGAGGAGAGCCGCCAGAAGGCATACGACGCGGTGGAGGCGACGGTCTACAAGCGAGACCAGAACATCGTCGTCAAGGGCGACCGCGTGACGGCGCAGCAGATTGCCGTGCTCGACGCGCTGGGCCTGCTCAAGGGCGACAAGCTGGATTACTCGCTGTACATCGGCGTGGCGGCGGTCGTGGCGGTCATAATGGGCACGGTCCTGCTGTACGTGCGCGTGTTCCAAAAGAGGATGCTGAATTACGGCATGAGCGCGCTCGTGCTGATCATCGCGCTGGAGCTGACGCTGATTATGAGCGTGATCTTCGGCAGATACGTGCATATCAACGCGATGCCGTCGGTGCTCGGCGCGATGCTGGTGGTCAACCTCATGGGCGCGGGTCCGGCGTACGTCGTCAATTTCGCCATTTCGCTGATGGTCACATTCCTGACCGTCGAGGGACAGGGCCTTGCGACCGCGCAGATGCTCTGCGTGCTCGTGATGACGACGACGGGCGGCATGCTCTCCATCTATCTGCTGCGCAAGAACCCGTCGCGTCTGTTCGTGCTGATCACGGGCCTGATCGTGGGCGCGGTCAACTTCGCCGTGCAGCTTTGCTTTGACGGCATCGCCTCCAACGACATCTCGATCTCCGCGATCAACGCGGCATACACGGTCATCGGCTCGTTCGTGGCGGCGGTGCTGTGCGTCGGCCTGCAGCCGATCCTCGAGGCGGGCTTCAACCTCGTGACCCCGGCCAAGCTCATGGAGCTGGCCAACCCGAACCAGCCGCTTCTTCGCAGGCTGATGATCGAGACGCCCGGCACGTATCATCACTCGATGGTGGTCGCCAATCTGGCGGAGGCGGCGGCGGAGGCGGTCGGCGCGAACGCGCTGCTCTGCCGCGTCGGCGCGTATTACCACGACATCGGCAAGCTCGTGCGCCCCATGTATTTTAAGGAAAACCAGCGCGGCGACAACCCGCACGACCGCACCGATCCGCGCGTGTCGACCGCGATTCTGACCGAGCACACTTTGGACGGCGAGGAGCTCGCGCGCAAGCATCACCTGCCCGAGCCGATCATCGACATGATCAGGCAGCACCACGGCGACACGCCGGTCATGTATTTCTACACCAAGGCTGTCAAGGACTTCGGCGAGGAGAACGTCGACATCCGCGATTTCCGCTACGCCGGGCCGAAGCCGCAGAGCAGCGAGGCCGCGATTTTGATGCTGAGCGACACGGTGGAGGCCGCGGTGCGCTCCATCCACGAGCCGACGCAGGAGAAGATCACCGCGATGATCCACAAGCTCGTGCGCGGCAAGATGGAGGACGGGCAGCTCGACGAATGTACGCTGACGTTCCGCGACATCGGCCACATCTGCGATGCATACGAGACCGTGCTCAAGGGCGTGTTCCACGAGCGCATCGAATACCCCGACGTCAGCCGAATCAAGCGCGCGCAGCAGGCCGAGAAGGCACAGGCGGCGCAGGACGGCGAGCAGAAGAAGGCCTGACGGAGGGAAGATATGCTTCTGGATATCGAAGACGAGCGCGGACTTCTGACGGACGAGGCCGTGGCGCTCCTGCAGCGCTGCGCAGACGCGGCGCAGAAGACCGAGGGCGTGGACGTGCCGCTTTGCGCGTTCATCCGCATCGTGAGCGACGAGGAGATCCGCGAGATCAACCGCGAGCAGAGGGACAAGGATGCCGCCACGGATGTGCTGTCCTTCCCGACGGTCAACTATCCCGCCGGGCGCACGGCGAAAGACTGCGAACGATTGCTGCGCCGCGAATTTGACCCGGAGATGGACGCGTGCCTGATCGGGGACATCGTGATCTCGATGGATCACGCGATGGCGCAGGCCGAGGAATACGGCCACAGCGCGCAGAGGGAGCTTGGATACCTGCTCACGCACGGGCTGTTTCACCTGATGGGCTATGACCACATCCGCGAGGAGGACAAGCGCATCATGCGCCCGATGGAGGAGCGTTCGCTCGCGTCGATCGGACTGACGAGAGAGGAGTAAATCACATGACGGATCAGGAATTGCTTGACATGGCCAAGGAAGCCATGAAGTTTTCGTATTCGCCGTATTCGGGCTATCCCGTGGGCGCGGCGATTCTGGCGAGCGACGGGCGCGTGTTCACCGGATGCAACATCGAGAACGCGGCGCTGGGCAGCACGATGTGCGGCGAGCGGACCGCGCTGTACAAGGCCGTGAGCGAAGGCGCACGCAGCTTCACCAAGCTCGCCATCGCGGCGACCGGCTCCGCGCCGTTCCCCTGCGGCGCATGCAGGCAGGCGCTGTTCGAGTTCGCGCCGGAGCTTGAGGTGATGGTCACGTGGGACGGCAACGTCCGCAAGACGACGCTTCATGCGCTGCTTCCGGAGGGATTCGGGCCGTCGTCGCTGGGCAAGTAATATACATTATAAATAAGAAAGAATCGCCCGGACAGACGCGAGCCGGGCGGGGAAAAAGGACGCTATGAAGGACAACAAAAAGACGCAGAAGGCACAGAGCAAGCCGTTTTACAGCGGATTCGCCGCGATCGTGGGCAGGCCGAATGTCGGCAAATCGACGATGATGAACGCGATGGTCGGCGAAAAGGTCGCCATCGTCAGCAACAGGCCGCAGACCACGCGCAACCGCATCATGGGCGTGGCGACGCAGGACGATTGGCAGATTGTGTTCCTGGACACGCAGGGCCTGCACAAGCCGCGCACCAAGCTCGGCGAATACATGGTCAAGAGCGTGCAGGACGCGATGGACGGCATCGACGTGCTGCTGACCCTCGTGGACGTTGGCGACATTGGGCCGCAGGACCGCGCGATTGTCGAGGACATGGCCGCGCGCAAGGTCAAGAAGATTCTCGTGCTCAACAAGATCGACACGGTCGACGAGGCGAAGCTGATGGCGGCGCTGGCAAGCTTCTCCGGCGCGCAGTATGACGCGATCGTGCCCATCAGCGCGCGCACGGGCCGGGGCATGGACGAGCTCAGGAAACTGATCGTCTCCTATCTGCCGCTGGGGCCGAAGTACTTCCCCGACGACATGATGACCGACCAGCCCGAGCGCGTCATCTGCGCGGAGATCATCCGCGAGAAGGCGCTGCTGCATCTGCGCGACGAGGTGCCCCATGGCGTGGGCGTGGAGATGATGCGCATCGAGAAGAAGAGCGACACGCTCACCGAGATCCACGCGACGATCTACTGCGAGCGGGCCAGCCACAAGGGCATCATCATCGGCAAGCAGGGCGCGATGCTGCGCACCATCGGACAGGAGGCGCGCGCGGACATCGAGAACCTGCTGGGCACGAAGATCAACTTGCAGCTGTGGGTCAAGGTGCGCGAGGACTGGCGCAACCGCATGGACGATCTGCGCACGCTGGGCTACGAGAACACGTAACATATCGCAAAAAAACAGCGCCTTTTCGGGGGCGCTGTCTGCGGCTCAATGGTCGATGCCCAGCTCGATGGTCGAGACGGTCTTCGTATCGGGATTGATGGTGAAGACGCAGTACACATGTTCAAAGTCATGGTAATTGTCCTGGGTTCCGGGCGGATAGGCGCTGATGGGGGCGAGCAGGGTCACGATGATCGACCCGGTATCCACCGTCAGCAGCCCGCGCGGGGGCAGGGCGGTCATCTTGCCGTTCTGATTTTCAAAATACTCGTCGCAGTAGAGGATGATCTCCTCCATCGACTGTTGGCCCGTGACATCGGGATCGGCGGCGGACTTGGTGAATCCGCTGGGCAGGCGCGAGAGCAGCGTATCCAGCGAATCGCCGACGGAAATGCCGCGCGGGCCGTCGCTCACGCGCATGCGGCCCTTCTGGCGCAGCTCGACGAGCTGGCTGGGCGTGAGATCGGCGACGGTGAATGGGGAATCGGCGGAATAGGGCAGCGCCGTCGTCGTGGGCGCGGCGGCTTTCTGTTCGCCCGGTCCGACGTCGAATATGAACAGGCAGAGCGTGACGCTCAAAAGCACCGCGGCGATACCGCCGAGGATGCACAGAAGCGTGATTTGGCGCTGGCGGCGGCGCTCGAGCATGGCCTGCCTTCGTCTCTGAGCCATAATCGGCCTCCTTTGACTGCAAATGGTTGCCCTCATTATACCACATCTTTTGCCCGCGCGCTACCGGCGGGCGTGAACGGAGCGTGAAATCATGGAAAAACTGGCGGGCACGCTGCAAAGCGCCGCGCAGGCGATGGGCCTGACGGGGACGGAGAGTCTGGTCGGCGTATTCGGCTTTCTGGTCGTGCTGCTGATGGTGCTGGCGCTTGTGATGATGCACAGGCGCGCACAGGCGGCCGAAAAGCGCATGGACGAGATGAGCCGCGCCGTCGCCGAGCACATCGAATCCGTCAGCGAGCGCAGCGATCAATCCAGCGAGATCATCACGCGCGGGATGAACGACGCCATGAAGACGGTCAGCGACACCGTCGAGCGCATGGTCGGCGAGATTACCCGCACGCAGCAGGGCCAGATGGACGCGCTCGGCGGGCAGCTTCGCGCGGCGGGCAGGCAGGATGAGGAGCGCCTTGAGCGCATGCGCGAGACGATGGACCTGCGCATGAGCAATTACGAGGAGAAGCTCACCGGCGTGACGCGCGAGATCGGCGACAAGCTCGCCGGGAGCGAGGAGCGCATCGAGGATATGCGAAAGACGCTGGAGGGCGGGCTGGAGCGCATGAGCGAGGACAACCGCTACCAGCTCGAGCAGATGCGCCTGACGGTCGACGAAAAGCTCAACGCGACGGTCGACAGGCGGCTGGAGGCGTCGTTTGACAACGTGACGCGGCGGCTTGAGCAGGTCGTCGCGAGCCTGAACGCCATGCAGACGCTCGCGGGCAGCGTGGACGAGCTCAGCCGGACGTTGGGCGCGGGGCAGCCGCTTGGCGTGTGGGGCGAGGTGCAGCTCGGGTCTCTGCTTAGCCAGATGCTCGCGCCGGAGCAGTATGCGCAGCACGCGGCAGTGAAGCCGGGCGGGGAGCCCGTGGCCGATTACGTCGTGGTGATGCCGGGACAGGGCCACGGACACACCGTGTATCTGCCGGTGGATGCGAGCCTGCCCATGCGCGAATATGCGGAGCTGCGCACGGCGCTTGAGACCGGCTCGCGCGATGAGATCGAGCGGGCGCGCGGGCTGCTCGAATCGGCTGTGCGCATGCATGCACGGCGGATGAGCGAAAAGCTGATCGTGCCGCCGTACACGACGGATTACGCGGTGATGTTCCTGCAAAGCGAGGGGCTGTTTGCCGAGGTGCTGCGCATCGGCGGGCTCGCGGAGCGCATCCAGCGCGAGAGCCGCATGGTCATCGCCGGGCCGACGACGTTCGCGGCGCTGCTCACGAGCTTGCAGATGGGCTTCCGGTCGCTGGCCATCGAGCAGAGGACGCAGGAGATCATGCAGCTGCTGGGCGCCGTGCGCACGGACTTCACGGGCTTTGCGGGCATGCTCAGCAAGACGCAGAAGCAGCTTGCGCAGGCATCCGAGACAATCGAAAACGCGCAGCGGCGAAGCGAGACCATCGCCAGGCGCCTCAGCGACGTCGGCGAGCTGCCGGGCGGGGAGGCCAGGCGGATTCTCGGCACGGCGGACGAGGACGAGGACGAAACGGACAATTGGGATTAAGCAGGCTGAGCCTGCAACCGCTTCCGACGAAGCTTTGCGGTCATCGCGGCTTTGCCGGACGCAGCACGTGGCATCAGCGTACGCAAACAGGGCGATGGCAGGCTGACCGGTCTCACAAAAAAGAATAGCCGGGCGGGCGCGCGAGGAATGTCGTGCGTTTGCCTTTTTTCGCGCCGGGGAGCGACAGACGCGCAAAGGGACGCGCTATACAATGACATACACGAAGACGAAAGCGGAGGCGGCGTGTATGGCACAGGAAACGACGGCGGCGCGCATGGGCGCGGGGAACGGATTTTTGGCGGGGATCGAGCGGACGCTGGCCGTGCGCGGGACGGCGGTGCAGCGCGTGCTCTGCGCGGTGATGATGGCGCTCATCGGCGCGGCGAGGCTGCCCGGCGGGGGCTATTGCTGCCAGTGCGCGATGTTCGCGGTGCTGCTGCGGCTGGGGTTCTGCGTCCCGGCGGCGTTCGTGGGCGTAATGGCGAGCTTCGCGGTGGGCTACGGCGTGGGCGACCTGCTGTGCTGCTGGCAGATGCCGTGCTGCACGCTGCTGTGGCTGACGGCGGGGCTGTGGGCGCGGCGGGAATCGCGCGCACGGATGGCGGCTGCGGTGTTTTGCGTGCTGCTGACGCTGGGCGCGATGGTGGGGCTTGACAACCTCTTGAGCGTGCTCATCGTGCTGCTGACGGCGTCGGCGGGCGCGGGGCTGTGCGTACTCTACGACGGGGCGGCGCTGTGCGTGCGCCATCGCGATGAGCTGGACGGCGAAACGCGGCCTGTCTGCGTGCTGGCGGTCTGTGCGAGCGTGGCGGCGGGGCTGCTGCGCATGCCGGGCGGAATGGTGCTGGCCCCGGCGTTGGCGCTGTATCTGACAGTCGAGCACGCGTACACCGGCGGCGGGCCGCAGGCGATCTTCTGCGCGGGCGTCGTGGGCGGCGCGGTGTCGCTGGGCATGGGGCTGCCGAACGTGGCGGCGATGCTCGTGTGCGGCGGGTTCGTGGCGGGGGAGATCCGCACGAGCCACAAGGCGCTCTGTGCGCTGCTGA
>CALVTQ010000041.1 GCA_944362695.1 uncultured Clostridia bacterium | reverse complement strand
GTGGGCTATCAGATTAAGACGATGAACGCCATCAGCTCGGCGATCTACACCCAGCTCGGCGAGCATTACAGCGTCAGCGACGACGCCAAGAACCCCGACGCGGTGCTCGTGCGCTCCGCCTCGATGCACGACGTCGAGATCCCGGACAGCGTGCTCTCCATCGCGCGCGCCGGTGCGGGCTACAACAACATCCCGGTCGATAAGTGCTCCGAGCGCGGCATCTGCGTGTTCAACACGCCGGGCGCGAACGCCAACGCCGTGTGCGAGATGGTCATCGCGGGCATGCTGATCTCCTGCCGCGACATCGTGGGCGGCATCGAGTGGGCGCGCACGCTCAAGGGCAAGGGCGACGAGGTCGAGAAGGCCGTCGAGAAGGGCAAGAAGGCCTTTGTCGGCCCGGAGCTTCGCGGCAAGACGCTGGGCGTCATCGGCCTTGGCGCCATCGGCGTGCTGGTGGCCAACGCCGCCATCGCGCTGGGCATGGACGTCATCGGCTATGACCCGATGATCTCCGTCGAGCACGCGTGGAAGCTCTCCCGCTCCATCCGCCGCGAGACGAGCCTCGACGCCCTGATGGCTGCCTGCGACTTCATCACCGTGCACGTGCCGCTCAACCCCAAGACGCGCGGCATGATCGGCACGCGCGCGCTGTCGCTGTGCCGCAAGGGCGTGCGCATCATGAACTTCTCGCGCGGCGGTCTGGTCGACGAGCCGGCCCTGATCGACGCGCTGGGCGACGGCCGCGTGGCCCGCTACGTCACCGACTTCCCGAGCGACACGCTCATCGGCATGCAGGGCGTCATCGCCATCCCGCATCTGGGCGCGTCCACGCCCGAGAGCGAGGAGAACTGCGCTGTGATGGCCGCCGCGCAGACGAGGGACTTCCTCGAGTCCGGCATCATCCGCAACAGCGTGAACCTGCCCGCGGTCGATGTCGCGCCGGTTTCCAAGCCGCGCCTTTTGTGCATCCACGAGAACATCCCGAATGTGCTGGGCTCCATCACCTCCGTGGTCGCCGGTTTCGGCCTGAACATCTCCGACCTCGTCAACCGCTCCCGCGATACGCTGGCCGTGTCCGTCGTGGATATCGACGACGTGCCCGCCTCTGTGCAGGGCGAGATCGTGGATAAGATCAGCGCGATCAACGGCATGAAGCGCGTGAGGCTGCTGGGCGTGTAATGCGCGGTATATAATAGGATAAAAGAGAGCGGCGCTCCGGTTTGGGGCGTCGCTTTTTGTATGTATTTTGAGAAAAACGCGGCCGGTTTACTCAATACCCAGCAGCTCAAGCCCATAGCTTTGCACGTTTCCCTGCACGGCGTCCATCATCCAATCCGCGACGCTGACCCCGCCGCTGTGCGCGTCAAACGGGTTGCTGGGCAGGATCATGTGCTGCGTGCTGGTGTCGGGCGCTTCGCCGCACGTGAAGATGTACATGCCCGCGCCGGGGATATCGCGCTCGAGTTCGCCGACGAAATCGCGGAGCATGGCCTCCATGCGGTCGCTGCGCTCGAGGCTGGCGGGAGGCAGCGCGCCCGTGCAGCCCGCGTCGATGAACGCCTGATACGATTGCAGGGCGTTGTCGCGCGTGGAGCATGTGAACAGGATCTTGACATCGCCGCCGCGCTTTTCGTGCAGGGCGCGCAGGCTGTCGAGCACGATGTCGTCAGTCGTCAGGCGCGAGGCGATCTCGTCCGGCGCGTGCCAGACGTCGCGCGCGGTGTTCTGCCAGCCGTCGTAGAGCAGAAGCGCGCTGTCCACGCAGGCGGTGACGTTCTTCGTGTCGGGGAAGCGGCTCATCACGTCGTCTGTGAGCAGC
Organism: uncultured Clostridia bacterium; assembly: GCA_944362695.1. Lineage (GTDB taxonomy): Bacteria > Bacillota > Clostridia > Christensenellales > Aristaeellaceae > Ventricola. Next base: position 5,045 of record CALVTQ010000041.1, on the reverse strand, counting down.
GCCGTGGCGAAGCCGCCCGCCGACGAGCCGGTGACCACCAGCGCATCGGGCGTGCCCAGCTGCGGGGCGACGGCGTCCATGAAGCCCGAATAGTTGTTGTATCCGTTGTGATAGACGGTGCGCGGCGTGCCGTCCGCGGCGGTGTAGGTCACCTCGCCCGTGCCGGTGTGGAAGTCGCCGCTGGCATACTCGACGGCGAGCATCGTCCAGTCGGCAAACGGATTCTGCGCGTCGCTTGAAAAGATGCCGCCCGCGACGATGGCGTCCTGAAGCGCGATGTTCGGGAAGAAGAACCAGCCGTCCTCGATGCGCGAGGTCTCGGGCGTGAGGCTGACGCCGCCGCCGAAGAAGAAGACGATGACGCGGTTGGCCGTGCCCAGGCGGATGAGCCCGTGCCACGGCGTGCCGTCGGCGCAGACCGCACCCTCCGGCGCGACGGCGTACCATTCGCCGGTCTGCGGGTCGTCGGGAAGGGCGGGATAGCCGCCGGTCAGCAGCGCGGCGAGCGCCTCCCAATCGACAGCGTCGGGCGCGGGCGTCTCGGCCACGGCGGGCGCGGCGAAGAGCGCGATGCAGCAAAGAATCGCAAAGATGATTCGCATGAACAGTCCTCCTTGACTTTGGGGTGAAACAAGTGTATCATACAGGTAGCGAAGAAACAAGTGTTTCAGCAAAATGATACAGCACAGCGAGGTGTGTTTCACGGTGAAAAACGAGGAAAAGAACGGTTACGTCTGCCGCTGCATCACGCGGGCGATGATCGAGATGATCGGCGAAAAGCCGCTTGCGCAGATCAGCATCAGCGAGCTGACGGCGCGCGCGGGCGTGGGGCGCGTGTCCTTCTACCGCAACTTCGGCAGCCGCGAGGACGTGCTGCGCCGCGAGTCGGACAGACTCCTGCGCGAGTGGGGCCGTCGCTTTGAGGAGATGCCGGGCGCGTCGCTGGAGAAGATGTTCCCGCATCTGTTTGACTTCTTTCTGGAAAACCGCGCGTTCTATCAGGCGGTCTGGGACGCCGGGCTGTCGCACATCGTCATGGAATCCATCGTCGCGGTCATCGGCCCGCGCGAGGAGACCGACCCGGCGACTGCCTTCGGCAAGGCGTTCTGGGCGCACGGCATATTCGGCTGGATCAACGAATGGGTGCGCCGCGGGATGAAAGAGGATGGGCGGATGATGGGCGGGATGCTGGGGGAATGGGGGAAGACCGTCAGCGCCGAACATACATAAAAAAACGCCGCGCTCCGGGTGTGGAGGGCGGCGCCGCTATTCGGGGAAATGCTCGCGTGCGATGGCGTCCAGCTGCTGCGCGATCAGGGCAAACGGCTGGTTCAGGTCGAGCGTGCGCACGGCGATGTCGCTTCCGGCGATGGCGAGGCGGAAGCCCGGCTGGGCGGCTTCCTGCGTGCGGGCGTAGAGCAGCATGCCGGAAACGGGGCCGTCCTGCGCCGCCTGCTGATTCTTGACGTAGGAAAAAATCTGATACAGATTGCCGGAGTGGACGCTCTGCCTGCCGAAATTCGTCTGCATGGTGTGGCCGTAGTATTTTGCGTCGATGATGAGCGTTTTGCCGCCGCTGCGCAGCGTGATGTCGGTGTTCATCGCCGGCAGAAAGCGGACGGCGGCGGGGTCGGCGTCCTCGTCCAAGGCCCACTTGACCTGCGACGGCGATGCGTGCAGGCGCGGGTGATGGCGGCGGTAGTATTCCAGGATGAAGCGCTGATAGAGCAGCTCCATCTGCTCATCGGAGAGCGCGGCGACGCGATAACGCCCGTCCTCGGTCGTCTGCAGCATGTCCTCAAGCGCGAGGCGGCAGACGCTCAGCAGCATCTCATATGACTGATTGGCGCGCGTGAGGCGGATCGTGTTCCAGCGGATAGTGGCCGGGTCGAGCGCAGAGACACCGCCGAAATACAGCAGCGCGCGCTTGAGGGCCTGCCTGCGCGCCAGGGCGACGGTCTTCTCGCGCATCAGCAGCAGCGCCGTCGTCTTGAGGATGCGGTTGAGCGCGTTGTCCTCGGAAAGCTCGTCGTATTCGCAGGCGAGCGTCTGTCGGCGCGCAATCTGCTCGCGGATGCAGCCGGGCAGATCGGGCCTGCCGCGCAGGACGGGCAGCACATCGCGGCGGGCGGCGTATTCGCGGTAGAGGCCCTGCTTGAGCTGATGGCTCATGCCGCGCGCGAGTATGGCGGCGAACAAATCCTGTGCGCCGTCAAAATCCTCGGCGGCGATTTTTTCGTAATGGCTCTGCCTCAGCGCCTTGAACGCGTAGGCCAGCATGTAATAGATGTTGCGGATCAGGATGTTTTTGTCGTTTGTCATTCGAACACACCGCTCAATCTGCGCTCCCACTCGCCGGCTTTTTCGGGATCGTCGAACCAGTATTCGCGCAGCGTGGGCAGGATGTCGTAACAGACGACGGCCTTGAGCCATTCCTCGGTGCATGGGTTCTGGTTGCAGAAATAGCTGTGGCCGATCTGGAAGCCGGGGCCGAGCGTGGCGTCCATGCGGATCGCGCGGTTCAGCTCGCGGATCTGCGCGATCAGGTCGTCGAGCGTCTCGCTGCCCAGCGATTGCTGATACGCCGCAAAGCCCTCTGTGTCAAACGCGGGCTCCATGTCAAAGAAGCTGAACCGGCGGCGCAGCGCGTAGTCGATCATGGCGAGGCTGCGGTCGGCGGTGTTCATCATGCCGATGAGGTACACGTTCTGCGGCACGGCGAACGCTTCCTTGGAATAGGCGAGCGTCGCGGGCGTGCCGCGGTAGTCCTTCTCGATGAGCATGAGCAGCTCGCCGAAGATTTTGCTCATGTTGCCGCGGTTGATCTCGTCGATGATGAAGAAATAGTCGCGGCCCGGGTCGGCGGCGGCGCGGGCGCAGAAGTCGTAGAAGATGCCGGTTTGCAGCGCGAAACCGTTTTCGCCGGGCTTATAGCCCATGATGAAGTCCTCGTACGTGTAATTCTGATGAAACTGGACGAAGCCCACACGGCTATCGTCGCGCTCGCCCATCATCGCATAGGCCAGACGCTTGGCGGCGTACGTCTTGCCCACGCCCGGTGCGCCCTGCAAGATGACGTTCTTCCTGTGGCGCACCAGCGCGCAGAGCGTGTCGAAGTTCTCCGGGCTCATGTAGACCTCCGCGAGGAAGTCCGCGCGGGTATAGGCGGGCGGGGCGGCGTCCTCCGGCTTAATGGTCGGCGGGGTATCACCGTCAGGATCGGTTTCGGGCGGCAAGGTGAAATCGCGGAGCCCCCAAATACCTTGTCCGATGCCGTTGACAGGGTAGAACAGGTCGGGATTTCCTTCTTTGTACGATTCATTTTCGGAACAATGCGTGTAGATGGCCGCCCGAACAGCCTGCTGCCAATCCGGGTTTGTATGAACGCTGGAGAGCTTCCCACGTTCTTTTATTTTAGAATTGATGTCATTGAGATGGGCTTTGCCGCCCAGCGCCTTGAGCGATTCAATGATCTCGCTCAGATATGTCACTTTATCGGTCTGGTTTGCATATGTGCGGCTGACGTAGAACCCAAAATCGACCGTCAGCGTGCGCAGCTGCGGATCGGGATAGCAGGCGTCTGTCAGGCAGGATTGCAGCATGGCGCGCATCCCGTCGTCCTGCGCGAGCGCGGCGCAGAGCTCGTCGTACAGCGCGAAGGCATTGCGCAGATTGGCGGCGGCGGCGCCCTTTTTGATGACGGTATCGGCGGCGAGGCACTTGGCGACCGCGCGAACTTCGCTGTATTTGTAGATATAATACTTGTCTGGATAGCGCAGCCAGAGATAGGTGCTGATGGCGTTTTCGCTCTGGTAGTGGGATTTGGCATTGCCGCCGTACTGCTCAAGGATCGCGTCGAATTGCGCTTTGAAGTGGGCAACACGTTCGATGAGGTCACGATTTTCGTCAAAAAGCTGAACGAACGCGGCACGCACGGCCTCCGGTACGGCGGAAGCAAGCCGGAGAAGCATATCGCGCGGGAAGTTGTTCGCCGATGCGAGCAGGTTGTAGGTCTTCTCAAGCGCCGCGCGCAGCATGCCGGGGAAGTCGTCCGCGCCGATGTCCCAATGCGTCTGAAAATGCTTGATCGCTTCCCATTTGTAGCGCTCGTCATCCCAATGCGTCTGCGTGAAATTGCGCTTATACGCTGCGAGCGCGTCGCTGAAATTCTCCTGATTGAATATGCCCGGCCTCCTGTGTGTATTTGCCTCATTATAACATAAGGCGCGTGGAGGCTCAACGAGGGCCTGCCGCTTTTTCGCAAAACAAAGAACCGGCAGCATCACGTTATGGGAGCTTAAAAAATGCACCTGGCTCAAACGCGTGGGTGCATTGCATATTACGACGTGCGGTTGTAATAAAGGGTGTTGACGGTGACGACGACGAGCGAACGAGTGAAAAACGCGAAAATACGGATGCCTAAGCCGTTTGACATTCGGCAGAAGCGAAGATAAAAAGAAAAGGACTCAAAGAATGATACAATCCGGGGGCTATCAAAAAGGGATAAACCCGTTCCAGGGTTTGATGGAGGAATTGAGCGCCTCGGTGACCCATTGCCCCTCTTTCTTGCGGTCAATCCGGATTGCTATCGTTTTAGCGCCGTTTTCCCTTGATTTTACGGGCTTTTTTGAGGTGGCGACCTTCGGTTGTCCTACCCCTTAACCCAATCAATCGCAGACCTTTACTTAGGTGCCAGATGGGTGAAGTGCTTGCTCCACCACACCGAAAAGTTCTTCGGGCTTATTATACTTGACTTTTGCATAAATGTCCATAGTTGTCTTACTATTTTCATGCCCGGCAAGATATTGCACCGTCTTGGGGTCAACTCCCGCATAGATTAAGTTTGTAATATAGGTATGCCGCAGTTGGTGGGGCGTCACTTCAAAATCAAGCGTGTAGATAACCTTGGGATTGTTCTTCTGGCTGGTTCCCAGGACTGGCTTAACCGTGTACTTGATACTCTGCCCATTCACATACTTATAATAGGTGCGCTCCTTGGTGGAGCGGACAACAATGTACTGCCATACCCGCTTGAACTGCGAGTA
>CALVTQ010000040.1 GCA_944362695.1 uncultured Clostridia bacterium | reverse complement strand
TTTTCATGTGTTTTCGCCCGCTCTTTTTCCGCCCTTCATGCCGTCTTTATGCAATCTTCATGCAAGGCGTCCCATCGTTCATACACGCTTTAGCTGCGCCGTGCCATAATGATACTGCCCTCAAATGAAAACGAGCCGCCTCTTTTCCGTTTCGGCGTCTTCCTGCGCCTTGTTTCGCCCGAATGTAAAATCAGCGGCGCATTTCGGCTCCTTTCACCTGAGAACAACACCGGGCGAAACCACCCGCCATTCACGAAAATAAGGAGAATTTTATGGGTAGAGCTTCACGGATTCTGTCTTCCTCCCAGATCATCTTTCTGGGCTTTGCGCTGGTCATCCTGCTGGGCAGCCTCCTGCTCATGCTGCCTTTCTGTTCCTCCGCCGGGCAGCCCACGCCGTTTCTGGACGCGCTGTTTACGGCCACGTCCGCCGTCTGCGTCACGGGCCTCGTCGTGCACGACACCGCGCTCTACTGGTCGCCCGCCGGTCAGGCCGTCATCCTCGCGCTGATCCAGATCGGCGGCATGGGCGTGGTCACCGTCGCCGTCGCGTTCTTCACCGCGTCGGGCAGGCGCATTTCCCTCAAGCAGCGCAGCACCATGCAGGAGGCGATTTCCGCGCACCAGATGGGCGGCATCGTCCGCCTCACGGGCTTCATCATCCGCATGACGCTCGTCTTCGAGCTTTTCGGCGCGCTATGCCTCTTCCCGGCGATGGCGGGCAAGTTCGGGCCGGTGCGCGGCGTGCTCGTCTCGCTGTTTACGTCCGTATCCGCCTTCTGCAATGCGGGCTTTGACCTGACGGGCAGCTTCGCGCCGTTCTCATCGCTCACCCATTTCGCCGATGATCCGTCCGTCAATCTCACCGTCTGCGCGCTCATCGCCGTCGGCGGCATCGGCTTTATGACGTGGGATGATGTACGCGCCCACGGCCTGCGCATCCGCCGCTACCGCATGCAGAGCAAGGTCATCCTCGCGACGACAGCGCTGCTCATCGCCGTTCCTGCGGCGTACTTTTTCTTCTTTGAATTTGCGGATATGCCGCCTGAAACGCGCGTCCTCGCCTCGCTTTTCCAGTCCGTGACACCCAGAACCGCGGGCTTCAACACCGTCGATCTGACCGCCATCAGCGAAACCGGCCAGATGATCATCATCGCGCTCATGCTCATCGGCGGCTCGCCCGGCTCGACGGCGGGCGGCATGAAGACCACGACGTTTGCCGTCATGCTCTGCACGGCGTTTTCCGTGTTTAGCCGCCGCGAGCACACGCATTTTTTCGGCCGCCGCGTCGCGCATGAGACGGTGCGCAGCGCGTGCGCCATCCTCATGCTCTATCTCACGCTGTTCCTCGCGGGCGGCATGCTCATCAGCCGCGTCGAGGGCCTGCCGCTGCTGACCTGCCTGTTCGAGTCCGCGAGCGCCGTGGGCACGGTCGGCTTGACCCTTGGCATCACGCCGCAGCTTTCCGGCCTGTCGCGCGTGGTGCTCATCGCGCTCATGTTTATCGGCCGCGTCGGCGGTCTGACGCTCATCTTCGCCGCGATTCAGCAAAGGACGGCGGGCAGCGCGCTGCTCCCGCTGGAAAAGCTGACCGTCGGCTGACCCGACACTTTCATTCTGCAAGGAGGCATCTTTATGAAATCCGTTCTGCTCATCGGTCTGGGGCGCTTCGGCCGCCATATCGCCATCAAGCTGCACGACATGGGCCATCAGGTCATGGCGGTCGACGTCAGCGAGGAGCGCGTGCAGACCGTGCTCCCCTATGTCACAAACGCCATCATCGGCGACAGCACGAACGCCGACTTTCTCGGCACGCTGGGCATCCGCAATTTCGACGCGTGCATCGTGGCCATCGGCGACGATTTCCAGAGCTCGCTGGAGACCGCGAATCTCTTGAAGGAGATGGGCGCAAGCCGCGTCATCGCCCGTGCCTCGCGCGGCGCGCAGGAAAAGTTCCTGCTTCGCAACGGCGCGGACGAGGTCGTCTATCCCGAAAAGCAGCTCGCCGCGTGGACGGCCATCCGCTGCACGAGCGACCACGTGCTTGACTACATCGAGCTCGACGGCGACTATTCCATCTACGAGCTCGCCGTGCCGCAGCACTGGTACGGCAGGACGATTCTGCAAATCGACATTCGCAAAAAATACGGCATCAACGTGCTGGGCATCCGCCAAAACGGCAAGCTCAACATGAACATCTCGCCCGACACCGTGCTGACCGATCAGATGTCCATATTCGTTCTGGGGCAGGAGCGCGCCGTGCAGAAGTGCTTCAAGATCTGAACGCATAAGGCGATTGAAGCGCCCGCCATGCTGTGATACAATATATCCACACCGACGAAGGGAGGCGGACGTATGGCCATCACGCAGAATAAGCGGCGCGAGCACATCCTCGCCTGCCTGTCCCCCGCGCCGAGCAACGAGCGCATCGTGCGCACGGCGGCGCGCATGGCCGCAGCGTTTGACTGCCCGATGACCGCGCTGTTCGTCAGGACGCCCGACTTTGACGCCGCCCCGCCCGAGGATCAGCAGCGCCTTCGCGCCAACCAGCAGCTCGCCCTCGAGCTCGGCGCGGCTGTGGAGACGACGTACGGCGACGACGTGCCAAGCCTCATCGCCGAATATGCGCGCCTCTCCGGCGTGACCAAGATCGTCCTTGGCCGCAGCGCCGCTGCAAGGCGCAGGCCGTTCGGCAAGCCGCCGCTGACCGAGCTCCTGCTCGCCTACGCGCCGGATATCGACATCCACATCATCCCCGACACGCGCGCCCGTGCGAGTTACCGCCCACGCAGCGCACGCGAGACCAGCCCGCGCAGCCTCCTTCTCAATATCGCCAAATCCACCGCCATCCTCGCGGGCGCGACGGCGCTCTGCGCGCTGTCCGACCGTCTGGGCTTCTCCGACGCCAACCTCATCATGGTCTACATTCTCGGCGTCGTGCTGACCTCCGTCGTCACCACGCACAGGGTCTACGCGCTCGCCTCCGCCGTCATCAGCGTCATCGCGTTCAATTTCCTGTTCACGACGCCGCGCTTCTCCTTTTCGGCGTATGAGACGGGCTACCCCGTGACGTTCATCGTCATGTTCCTGACGGCCTACATCACCGCGACGCTCGCCATGCGCTATAAGGAGCAGGCCAGCCAATCCGCCCGCATCGCGCACCGCACGCGCGTGCTCTTTGACACCGACCAACTCTTGTCGAAGGCCGCCGGGCGCGACGAGATCCTGCATGCGGCGGGCAATCAGGTCGTCAAGCTGCTGGGCCGCGCCGCGCTCGTGTTCGTGAGCGAAAACAGCGAGCTCACGGACGCCCTGCCCTTTGCCGCGCCCGATCAGCCGATGCCCGCCTACGACGAGGCCGCTGAGCGCGCGCATGCCGCCGCTGCCCTCGCTCAAAGCAAGCCCGACGCACAGGCGGCCGGCGCGTTCCTCTATTTCCCTATCCGCATGGGCGAGCACGTATACGGCGCCGCCGGCATCGAGCCGGGCGGCAATCCACCCGACGCCGCCGAGCAGAGCATGCTGCGCTCCGTGCTCGCCGCGTGCGCGCTGGCGCTTGAAAACGAGCACAACGACCGCGCCAAAAAAGCCGCTGCCGTCCTCGCCGAGAGCGAGCAGCTGCGCGCCAATCTCCTTCGCTCCATCTCGCACGACCTGCGCACGCCGCTGACGACCATCGCGGGCAACGCGAGCAGCCTGCTCTCCAGCGGCGACAGCTTCGACGCGGCCACACGCAGACAGCTTTACAGCGACATCTACGAGGACAGCATGTGGCTCGTCGGGCTGGTGGAAAACCTGCTCTCCGCCACGCGCATTGAGGAAGGCCGCCTCACGCTGCGCACATCCATCGAGCTTCTGGGCGACATCGCCGAGGAAGCCGTCGCCCATATCGTCCCTAAAGCCAAAGATCACAAGCTCAGCATCGTGCAGGAGGACGAGCTGCTGCTCGTGCGCGCCGACGCGCATCTGATCACGCAGGTCATCGTCAACCTGATCGAGAACGCCGTCAAGTATACCCCGCCCGGCTCGTCCGTGCGCGTGCTGCTCAAATGCGAGGGCGCGGACGCGGTCGTGGAGGTCAGCGACGACGGCCCCGGCATCCCCGACGCCGACAAGGCGCGCATCTTCGAGAAGTTCTACACCGGCGCGCACAGCGTCGCCGACAACAGCCGCAGCATGGGCCTGGGGCTTTATCTGTGCAAGGCCATCGTTAAGGCCCACGGCGGCGAAATCACCGTGCATGACAACGCGCCCCACGGCGCCATCTTCCGCTTCACCCTGCCGCTCGATGCGGCCCTTGCAGGCGCCGCGCTTTCCGCCGAAGGAGGTTTGACCCGTGAATAAGATCACGATTCTCGTCGTCGAGGACGACGCGCCCGTGCGCAACCTGATCACCACTACGCTGGGCGCGCACGACTACCGCCACGTCGCCGCGACGACCGGCGAGGCCGCCGTGATGGCCGCCGCCTCGCATAACCCCGATATCGTGCTGCTCGACCTCGGCCTGCCCGACATCGACGGTGTCGAGGTCATCAGGCGCGTGCGCGGCTGGTCGAGCGTGCCGATCATCGTCATCAGCGCGCGCAGCGAGGACGCCGACAAAATCGAGGCGCTCGACGCCGGGGCCGATGATTACCTCACCAAGCCGTTCTCGGTGGACGAGCTGCTCGCCCGCCTGCGCGCCACACAGCGCCGCCTCGCGCTCATCCAAAACGGCGGCGACCGCCAGAGCGTCTACACAAACGGCCAGCTTGCCATCGACTACGCCAAGGGCTGCGCCACGCTCGCGGGCGAGGAGCTGCACCTCACGCCCATCGAGTATAAGCTGCTGTGCCTGCTCGCGCAGAACACCGGCAAGGTGCTCACGCACAAGTTCATCACCAAGTCCGTCTGGGGCTCGTCGTGGGAAAACGATATCGCCTCGCTGCGCGTGTTCATGGCGACGCTGCGCAAGAAGCTCGAGAAGGGTCCCGATTCCCCGCGCTATATCCAGACGCATGTGGGCATCGGCTATCGCATGCTCAAGGTGGAGTAAACATTTTAATAGACATCCGCTTCATCTCCTTTAACATTTCGAGTTTGGGACCCGAAGGTTTCCAAAGGGCGATCGTAAAGCCCTTTGGTAGGGTTTGGGACAAAGTCCCAATCATTTTCAATCTTAATTAAATTACGCATAGAAAAAGAGACTGCACAATCACAGTCTCTTTTCTTATGTCTTGATATATTTCCGTTTACCACACGTCCGGCTCATACAGGCAGATTTCCCCCGCCGCCAGCGTCTTTTGCACGTCGATGAGCCGCTGATTCCGGCTTCCGCAGTACATCAGCTCCAGCGACCGCTCACGCGCGATGTACGGCCCGTCGACCAGCACATCCACGTGTGCAAGCAGCGCCATCCGATCCGCGCGGTTTTCGCTCATCAGCGCCTCCCACGTGTAGCCCGTGTAGCACCAGACATTCAGCCCGTGTTCCTTTGCTGCCTTCGCGATTTCGGTGAGCGGCTCCGGCTGCATCATCGGTTCGCCGCCGGTCAGCGTCACGCCGTGCACAAGCGGATCTTTGCCAAATAACGCAATCACCTGCGCCGTGTCGATCACGCGGCCGCCGTCCATCGGGTGCGTCTGCGGGTTGTGGCAGCCCGGGCAGTGATGCGGACAGCCCTGCGTGAACACGGCGATGCGGTATCCCGGCCCGTCGACGATGCTCTCCGGCTCGATGCCCGCGATGCGCAGCTCCATATCAGATGCCTCCGTGCTTGACGCGGTCGCGCTCTTCGGCGCGCTTGCCATCGTTGAAGTGGTCCAGCGTGCCCACAAGGTAGCCCGTGATGCGGCGAATGCGCTCGAAGTGGACCTCCTCCTCGTTGCGTCCGCAGTTGGGGCAGCTGTCGCCGATGATGCCGTTGTAGCCGCAGACAGGGTCGCGGTCGACCGGGTGGTTGATGGAGCCGTAGCCCACGCCCGCGTCGTGCATCGCGCGCACGACCGCCTCAAAAGCCTCGAGGTTGCGCGACGGGTCGCCGTCCATCTCGATGTAGCTGATGTGGCCAGCGTTCGTCAGCGCGTGATACGGGCCCTCCAGCCGGATCTTGTCAAACGCGCTGATCGGGTAATACACCGGAATATGGAAGCTGTTGGTGTAATACTCGCGGTCGGTCACGCCCTTGATGATGCCGTAGCGCTCCTTGTCCATCTTGACGAACCGGCCGGACAGGCCCTCGGCGGGCGTCGCCAGCAGCGTGTAATTCATCTTGCGCTCGGCGGACAGGTCGTCCAGCCGCTTGCGCATCCTGCCGATAATCTCAAGGCCGAGCTGCTGTGCGCGCTCGCTCTGGCCGTGGTGCTCGCCGATGAGCGCGACGAGCGTCTCGGCCAGGCCGATGAAGCCGACCGACAGCGTGCCGTGCTTGAGCACCTCGCGCACCTCGTCGTCCCAGCTGAGCTTCTCGCTGTCCATCCAGACGCCTTCGCCCATCAGGAACGGATAATTGCGCACCTTCTTGCGCGCCTGAATCTCAAAGCGCTCGTCGAGCTGCTCGATGACAAGCTCCATCTTCTCGTCGAGCATCTTGTAGAACGCGTCGATGTCGCCGTGCGCCTTGATCGCCAGGCGCGGCAGGTTGATCGACGTGAACGACAGATTGCCGCGGCGGTTGCAGACCTGCCTCGTCGGGTCGTAGACGTTGCCGATGACGCGCGTGCGGCAGCCCATGTAGGCGATCTCCGTCTCGCGCTGGCCGGGCTTGTAGTATTGCAGGTTGAACGGCGCATCCACGAACGAGAAATTCGGGAACAGGCGCTTGGCGCTCACCCGCATCGCCAGCCGGAACAGGTCGTAGTTCGGGTCGCCGGGGTTGTAGCTGACGCCCTCCTTGACGCGGAAAATCTGGATCGGGAAGATCGGCGTCTCGCCGCCGCCAAGGCCGCTCTCGGTGGCCAGCAGCAGACAGCGAATCGCCATGCGCCCCTCGGGCGAGGTGTCCATGCCGTAGTTGATCGAGCTGAACGGCGTCTGCGCGCCCGCGCGGCTGTGCATGGTGTTCAGGTTGTGGATGAAGCTCTCCATCGCTTGATACGTGCGCCGCTCCGTCTCGCGGTAGCCCCTGTCCTGCGCATAGGTCATGATGCGCTGCGCCGTGGCCTCGTCGGTCATCTCAAGCAGGCGCTCGCGCAGAATGTCATTGAACGCCGCGTTGGGCCTCAGCGTCGGCGTTGCGCCCGTCTCCGCGCGAATCTGGCGGATAATGGCCTTCGCTTCGTCGTCCGCCGCGCGATGGCCGAGCAGCAGGTCAAGCCCCGCGCCCAGCGCCCGGCGATATTCCTTGACATACGTCTTGGCCACGCCAGGCGCCATGTCATAATCGAAGCTGGCGATGGCCTGGCCGCCGTGCTGATCGTTCTGGTTCGACTGAATGGCGATGCAGGCCAGCGCGGAATAGCTGCCGATGTCCTGCGGCTCGCGCAGCACGCCGTGGCCCGTGGAGAAGCCGCCGTCGTAGAGATTCGTCAGGTCAATCTGCGTGCAGGTCGTCGTCAGCGTCAGGAAATCGAGGTCGTGGATGTGGATGTCGCCCTCGCGGTGCGCCTTGGCGTGCTTGGGGTTGAGCACGTACATGTCATAGAACTGCTTGGCGCTCTCGCTGCCGTATTTGAGCATCGTGCCCATCGCGGTGTCGCCGTCGATGTTCGCGTTCTCGCGCTTGACGTCGGAATCCGCCGCGTCCTTGAACGTGATGTCCTGCAAAATGCTCATCAGGCGCGTTTTGGCCTCGCGTGCGCGGCTGCGCTCTGCGCGGTAGAGGATGTAGGCCTTGGCCGTCTTGGCGTAGCCCTGCTCGATGAGCACCTGCTCGACCCTGTCCTGCACGTATTCGACCGTCGGCACGTCGATGTTCTCGTCGCAGTTGAGGCTGCGCGTCACGATCTGCGCAAGCCTGTGCGCCTCGCTGCGCCCCTTGGCGCTCTCCGCCGCGACAAACGCGCGCAAGATCGCGTTCTCGATCTTCTCTTCCTCATAGGCGACCGTGCGTCCGTCGCGCTTGATGATCCATTCAGGCATCCGTGTCTTTCTCCTTCCGGTTGTGTCCCTGTCCCCGTCTGCTCGTGCGCCGGTTTATTTGATGGTGCAAAGCTCGATCAGCATGTCGATAAAGCGCGCGGCGTTCTCCTCGTTTCCGCTGTACGACGTGACCACGAGCATGCTGCCGCTCGGATTGCAGTAGAAGCGCGAGAGGCCGGTGAGCGAGTCCGCCGGGATGGCGTAAAGCCCCGTCTCGCCGTTCGTCGCCGTCAGGATGCCCACCGATGCGTCAATGCCGCGCAGATCGAGCACGCCGCTGTCGACGTACGGCTGCAGATTCGCAAACGCGTAATCCACGCCGTCCTCCACCAGCTCCGCGACCTCCTCCACCGGCAGCAGCAGCACGTCGCCCTGCTGCGCCGCCATGTATGTGGTGAACTGCATCGGCGCGTACATATCCTGCCCCTTCAGGTCGATGTTGAGCACCGTGAGCTCTTCCTGATCCGGGCAGCGCTCGATAAACTGCGGCCAGAGCTGCTCCTCCGCCGCCGCCGTGTCAAAGTATCCGTTGCAGGCGTAGAACTCGATCTTCGCGCTCTCCGGCGGCTTGTATTCCGTCACATCGAAGATCAGGCTGATGCCGAACGCGCAGCACGCGATCAGTGTCACGTATTTCCACCAGCTGTATGTCATGTGGTTTTTGAGCCATCTCAGCGTAATTTTTCTCTTTTCCATAGTCGTGCCTCCTAACCCCTATATCGTAACACGGCCGGGCGCAACTTTCAATCCTCTGCGCGGGGTGTCCGCCTGCTGTGTGACGCGGGTCAATTGTCTTCGCCGTCAAGCTGCGCGATCAGCCCGCGCACGCGCCGCTCGATCTGCGCGATCACGCCGCGAAACACGTCGTCGCTCTGCCCCGTCGGGTCGATCAATCCCCAGTCCTCGTCAAAGCCGCGTCCGATAAACGGGCATTGCACGCCGCAGCCCATCGAAATCGCGATATCCGGCGCGGGGATGTCGCCGGTCAGTTTGCTGTGCTGCGCGCCCATGTCGATGCCGTAGATCTCGCGCATCAGGCGCACGGCGTCCGCGTTGATGGCAGGCACGAGCACCGTCCCCGCCGAGTAAAACGCGTATCGTCCGCCCGCGAAGTGCCGGCCCAGCGCCTCGGCAATCTGGCTTCGGCAGGAATTGTGGACGCAGATGAACGCGATGCTTTTCACGCGTGCCCCTCCCCGTCCGTCAGGCCGTGGAGCGCGTACAGCGAGAGCATCTGTTTGTACATCATCTTGTTGCCCATCAGCTGGCGATAGGTCGCGGACTTCTCCCAGCCCTGCGCCTTGAGCGCATCCATTTTCGCCGCCGTGTCGTCATAACTTTTCTGCACAGCCGCGAGCATCGCCTCAAACGCCTCCAGTCTGTCCATCGTAAGCCTCCCGTGCATCCGCCATATCAGGGCATGCCTGTTTATTATACCATATCACGGCCCAAAAATCGTTGCGGATTTATGAATTTATGGTGATAATTTCATTCCGGTATCGTCTGTTTATGTCACATCTCCCCGCCGGCCACGAACTCGTCCCATGCGATGTCCGTCAGCCTGCGCGACACGCTCATCACGCCGTCGTCGCGATATGCCTTGCAGCCGTTGATCATCACGCAGACGACGAGCTCGTTTTCCGGCTCAAAATACAGGTTGCAGACGATGCCCTCGTCCGTGCCCTGATGGCCGTATACGGTGTGTCCCTCGATCACGTTGTCGCGCCGGATGCAGAAGAAGCTGTACGGCGTCTCGTCCGTGATGCCCGTCGTCTCCTTGCTGTTCGGCTCGCGCATCATGGCGATGGCGTCCTCGCTGATGAGCTGCACGCCGTCGACCGAGCCGTCGCCGCAGATCGCAATGCCCAGCCGCGCCAGATCGTGCGGGCGAATCCACAGGCTGCCCGCGGTCATCCTGTAATGCTCGTCGGGCAGGCACTCGGCCGTGTAGGGCTGGCGCAGCAGATTCTGCGGCGCGGTGTAGAGGCTGCCGTCCTTGTTGTATGTGCCGGAAATGTCGTCCGGGCTGTCGAGCAGATGCACGTTGTAGGCTGCGTCGATGCCCAGCGCATCAAAGACGAGCTCGTCCATCGCGCCGCAGACGTCCTTGCCCATGACCGTCTCCATGATCGAGCCGGTCACGCCCGCGCCAAAGTTGGAGTACGTGTACTGTGTGCCGGGCCGGACCTCACTGAAATTGTATCGGCCCTTGCGCTCGATGTCCAGCGCGTCGCGCAGCAGCCTCGATTTATACATGAACGAAGCGCCCTCGTAGATCGAGGACGTGTGCGACATGAGCATGCGCAGCGTGATGGGCGTGTCGCGGTAATACGCGTTTCGCACGGTGTATCCAAGATACGTGCTGATGTCCTCGTCCGGGTCAAGCAGGCCCATATCCATCATGCGCAGCAGGCCGATGCCCGTCACCAGCTTCGTCACCGACGCGCAGCGGAAATACGTCTCGGGCGTCACCGGGTTGCGCTGGTTCTTGTGGCGCATGCCGTAGTAGCGCTCGTAGACGATCTCGCCCCTGTGCGCCACGACGAACGCGCCGCCGATGGTGCGCGCGTCGGCAAACGCGTCGTCCACCCGCTCGTCAAGCGTCAGTTCCTCCGCGGCCGCACCGGGCATCGACGCGCTCATCATCAAAAGCATCGCCGCCAGCAGCAGCGCAATCGTTCTTTTCATCATCTTTTCCCCATCATTTGTTCTGTATAAAAATCCATGCCTTATTATGATAACACCCGACCCCGGGACTGACAAGCCCCAAGATCGGGTGAATTTTCTTTTCTCTTATCTGCCGATCGATGTCCTGTTCGCTCCGCCGAACGATTGAATCATGCGCGTGGCCGCACACGCTCACGCCCTGTCCGCGCCCTTGACATACTGCGGGCATGCGCTGCGGATCGTCTGCTCGTCCAGCTTCACGCGCGTCAGGTGGCGCTCCATCAGCTCGCTTGCGCGCTGCGTGTCCCGCGCGGCGATGGCCTCCACGATCTCGCCGTGGTCGCCGACGATCTTGTTTTCCTTGACGACGGTGAGCGCCAGCGTGCGCACGCGGTCAAAGTGGACCGTCATCCCGGCGAGCATGCGGTACAGATTCCGCTTCTGTGCAACGGCAAACAGCGTCTCGTGGAACGCGTCGTCCAGTTCCATCATGCGCGCGCTGTCCATCGGCGGCTTCGCCGTGAGCATCATCTGCTCGCGCACGTTTTCGCGCAGCGCCGCAATATCCGCCGCCGTCGCCATGCCTGCAACCTGCGCCACAATCGCACACTCGAGCACCTGCCGGGCAAAGCGCGCCTCCTCCACCAGCGCAAAGTCGATCAGCGCAATCCGGCTGCCTCTCTGCGGCAGGATGTCCACGATGTGATACGCCGACAGGTCCATCAGCGCCTCGCGAACGGGCGTGCGGCTGAGGCCCATCTGCGCGGCCAGCTCATTTTCGCTGACCATCGCACCGGGGCGCAGCTCCATGCTCACGATGTTGTCGCGAATCATCCTGCGCGCGTAGTCCCGCGCCGTCTCGCCGCTTCGCCTCTCCTCCAGCCGCATGCCCTCGCCTCCTTTGCCCAAAACCGGGATTTGTGCCCCGCGAAGGAAGCACAAATCCGTCTATTTCGCTGTTTTGTTTACGCCAGATACTTCCTGAGCGTCGCGCGCACGGCGCCCGGCCCGGCCAGCTCGCTGACGAACATCTTCTCGATGATGTCCGCCAGACCCAGCGCGCACAGATCGCTGCCGAAGATGACCTCATTAGAGAGGATCTCGCGCAGCTGTCCGTTGTAGCTCTCCGGCTTGCCCAGCTCGATGCCCGCGAGCTTCTTCTGCAGGTCGTCCTTCATCGGGTCGGCGGAGATCTCCATCGCCTTGCCCGCATCATCGACGCCCAGCAGATAGCGCAGCCAGCCCGCAATCGCCAGCGGAATGGCCTTCAATTCGCCGAGGTCGCGGCCCTGCGCGGCGTAGCTCTTGATCGTCTCGCCGAAGCGGATGCCGACCTTCTGGGACGTGTCCGTCGCGATGCGCTGCGGCGCGTCCGGCATGAATGGGTTGGGCAGGCGCTGCTGCACGACCTCGTCGATGAACGCCTTCGGGCTGAGGATCTTCGGGTCGACGACGACCGGCAGGCCCTCGACGTAGCCAAGGCGGTTCACCAGCTTCACGAGGTCCTCGTCCTTCATCTCCTCGCAGATCAGCGTGTAGCCCAGCATGCAGCCGTAGACGGCCAGCGCCGTATGCAGCGGGTTGAGGCAGGTCGTGACCTTCATGCGCTCGGTGCAGTTGACCGTATCGCGGTCGGTCATGTAGACGCCGGCCTTCTCAAGCGCGGGCCTGCCGTTGGGGAAATGGTCCTCGACGACGAGGTACTGCGGGCGCTCGGCGTTGACGAACGGCGCGATGAACGTGTTGCGGCTCGTGACGATCGGGGCCATATCCTCGATGCCGTCGGCAGCGAGGCTCTCCTGCACGACCTTCGCCGGGCGCGGGGTGATCTTGTCGATCATGCTCCACGGGAAGGCGACCTTCGTTTCATCGGAAATGTAGTCGATGAAATCCTGGCCGACGAAGCCGTTCTCCTTCCACGCGCCCGCGATCTCCATCACGGAGGCGCGCAGCTTCTCGCCGTTGTGGCTGCAGTTGTCCATGGACACCAGCGCCAGCGGGTAAGCGCCCGCGTTAAAGCGCTCGAGCATCATCGCCGCGACGATGCTCATCGCGTGGCGCGCGCTCTTGGGGCCTTCCTTCATGTCGGCCACGACCACGGGCATCAGCTCTCCCGCCATGGAGCGCAGCGCGTAGCCCTTCTCGGTGATCGTGAAGCTGACCATCTGCAGCGACGGATTGCGGAAAATCTCGGCAAAGCGCGACATCTGGCCCGCATCCTTCGCGTCGGCGCGCAGACCCTCGGCGACGGACGCGATGATCTCGCGGCTCGTCGTGGCGTCGGGGTTAAGCGTGACGTTCATCGTCAGGTTGTCAAACGGATTGTAGATTTTGGTGATGATGTCGTAGTCGAACGTGTCGGCGGCGACGATGCCCCTGTCGGCGAGGCCTTCGTTTAAGAGCTTCTGCTGAAGCGCGGCGATGAATCCGCGGAAGATGTTGCCCGCACCGAAGTGCACCCAGATCGGGTTTTCCTTCGTGCGCGCGACCATCGCCTCGACGTCGTACCTGGGCAGCGCGACGCCCACTTTCTCCCAACCGGCCCTGTCGGCCAGCGCAGCTCGATTCATCTTCATCGTTTATTTCCCCGCCTTCGCATTCTTGTCGATGGCTTCCCACAGGCCGTTGAGGTACGCGATGCCCAGCGCGCGGTCGTACAGGCCGTATCCCGGACGGCCGACCTCGTCCCAGATCATGCGGCCGTGGTCGGGGCGCACATAGGTGTCCGGGCAGGTCTCGTAGATCGCCTTCATGATCTCGTACATATCCAGATCGCCGTCGCTGGACAGGTGGCTGCTCTCGCGGAAGCAGCGGTCGCTGCCCAGGTGCTTGACGTTGCGCACGTGCAGGCAGCCGATGCGGTCCATCTCGCCGAAGTGGCGGATGATGGCCGGGATGTCATTCTTGACGTTGCTGCCCAGCGAGCCGGTGCACAGGCAGAGCGTGTTGCACGGGCTGTCGTGCAGCTTGACCATGATGTCAAAGCCTTCCTGATCGTGCGTGATGCGCGGCAGACCGAAGATCGGCCAGCCCGGATCGTCCGGGTGGCACGCCATCTTGACGCCGACCTCCTCGCAGGTCGGGATGATGCCGTCCAGGAAATACTTGAAGTTCTCGCGCAGCTTGGCCGCGTCGACGTTCTTGTACAGCTCGAGCACGCGCTCAAGATCCGCCAGACGCTCCGGCTCCCAGCCCGGCAGCGTGAAGCCGTTGCTGTTCTCCGCCGTCCTGCGCACGATCTCAACCGGCGTCATTTCGCCCAGCTCCTTCTCGTCGAAGTACAGCGAGTTGGAGCCGTCCTCCGGGATCACGCGTGCCAGATCGGTGCGCAGCCAGTCCAGAACCGGCATGAAGTTATAGACGATGACCTTCACGCCATACTTGGCCAGATTGCGGATGGACTTGCAGTAGTTCTCGATGTATTTGTCGCGCGTGGGCAGGCCGAGCTTGATGTCCTCGTGCACGTTCACGCTCTCGATGACCTCGCACTCAAGGCCCGCCGCGTGGACCTCCTCCATGTACTTGCGGACCTCGTCCTCCTCCCAGACCTCGCCCGCCGCCTTGTAGTCAAGCACGCCCATCAGGCCCGAGCAATTCGGAATCTGCTTGATCTGCTTGAGGGTGATCTTGTCGCTGTCGCTGCCGTACCAGCGGAACGTCATTTTCATCTCTTGAACACTCCTTTTCCTTCGTCCTTTCCCGCGCCGGATGCGGGATGCACCGTCTGATTCTGTGTGATTTTTATGAAGAAACGCCTTTCCTCTTACACATAGTATACAACTTGTATGTCAGTCTGATCCATCGTCAAAAAGCATAATTCTCGGCATATCATCTTGTTTATTATTACCATAGTCGCGTTTTCGTTTTTCGTGCCATAAAAAGGTTTGCTTTTTGCGCGCAAACTCTGTATACTGAAATATAATTCCTCGCCATCATGATATGTTCATTCTTCGGCGCTCCGCTGCCGCATGCAATGTCCCTTTTGAAAGGTATGATGTTATGTCGTTTTCTTCGCTGCGCCGCTTTGCGCTTCGCCTCGCCGCGCTCGTCACCGTGAGCATCGCCGCCGGCTTTGCGCTGCTTCTGCTCGTCAATTGCCTGCCCAAGGAGCCCATCGCCGAAAATGTCCGCCTCTCCGCCTTCACGCTCAGGGAGGAAGGCCAGGAACCCACCATCGACACGATCAACGGACCGCTGATTCTGGACAACCTGACAGCGTCCATCATGCTCAGCGAGGCCGCCTACATTGGCGACCGCGGCATTTTGGAGCACACCGTCGCCTCGCCGCAGCTGGGCCTTGAGAACATGGAGGTCTTCGATTCCTTCGTTCATTATTACACCGATCCCCCCGGCACGCACGGCGAACCGATCACCTACGAGTATTTCCGCTATTGGCACGGCTATCTCGTCTATCTGCGCCCGCTTCTGTTCTTCTTCAATCTCGATCAGGTCCGCGTGGTCTATCTGATCGTGCAGGCCGCCCTCGCCGCGCTGATGTTCGCGCTGATGATCCGCCGGGGGCTTGCGCGGTTTGTGCCCGCGTTCCTGTTGAGCATCGCGCTGCTCACGCCGCTGCTCATCGCCTATTCCCTGCAATATTCTTCCGTCTATTTCGTCGCGCTCGCGGCCTGCTGCGCGCTTCTGCTGTGTGCCGGGCGCCTCGGGGACAACCAGCGCGCCTGCCTGTTCTTTGCGCTCGTCGGCTGCGCGACGTCCTATGTCGATTTCCTCACCGCGCCGCTCATGACGCTGTATTTCCCGCTCGCGCTCTTCTTCTGCCTGAATCCCGGTTCCGTCCGGCAGAACCTCCTGCGCTTCGTCGCCATCTGCGCCTGCTGGGCCGTGGGCTACATCGGCATGTGGGCCGGCAAGTGGCTTCTGGTCACGCTGTTCCTGCATAAAAACGGCTTCCTCAACGCCTATTACAACATCGCGGCCCGTTCCTCCTACGTCACGGACGGCGAGTCCATCACATACGGCGAGGTGCTCGGCGAGAACTGGGCATGCTGGTCGCAAAGTCCGCTGCACATCGTCGTGCTGATCCTGCTCGCCGTCTGCATCGTTCTGGTATTGCGCAGGCGCGCCGCTGGGCGTCTTCCCGCGTCGCTGTCCGCGTTCGTGCCGGTCGCGCTGCTGCCATTCGCCTGGTATATGGTCACCAGCAACCACTCGCTCGTGCACGCGTGCTTCACCTATCGCGCGCTCGGCGCACTGCCGCTCGCCCTTCTGTGCGCAGTCCTCGCGCCGCTTAGCAAGCACGCCGTCTCCCGGCGCTGAACGTTCACCGCCAATCCGCAGGGCTTGATGTCCTGCTTTTTCTTTGCCCGCATCTCATACAAAAGCGGCGGCCTGGCAACGCTCCTTTCACAGAAGCAATCGCCAAGCCGCCGTATTGATGGAAATGATTTTACGCGATGCCCATCACGCAGATCTGGCACGAATTCCATTCGGTCCGCAGTGTCGGGAACGCTCAAACTCCCTGAATCCACACAGAACCGGTTCGTCCGGTCGTATTCCTCGTATCTGCCCAACCGCACCGTCTTGGCCTGCATGAACGCATACAGTTCAACGGTCGCGCATCCGTTCTCCTTCAGATACGGACCCCCGACAGGCTGCTAACCGTCAAACGCGCAGAAGAAGATTTGATCCGCGCTGTTTGCGATGTATTCTCCTCCGGTATGCCGAACCGATCGGGCAGCGCCTCGAGGATCAGCCGTGTGATGCGCCTCTTTTCCCCGCCGTCCGCGACTTCCTGCTCTCCAATTTATTCTCCGCTCATGTGCGCGGCCACGCCGTTTCTCGCCGCGCGCGTTCTTTTTCCCCGCCGGAATCATATTCTATATCATATCTGGCAAAGCAAAAAAGCCTGTCCATCGCGGACAGGCTGTGTGTTGCTCTTACTTTCTGCGCATGTAGGCCGGGATGCCGTCCATGAAGGAGCGCGGCTGGCGCGGCTCCTCCTGCTGGGCCTGCTCGGCGGGCTGCGCGTTGCGCGCGGGCATTTCCGGCATCGCGCTGAACGGAGAGGTGCGGCCGCTCTGGACGCCCTCGTTGACGAAGGACGGAACCTCCGGCTCGCCGCCCTGCATCGGCGCGGGCGCGCTCTGCATCGGCTGATAGCCGCCGCTCACAGGCGTGTAGTTCGCGTCGTAGCGGGTGTATCCGCGAACCTGACCCTGCGGCTGGCTCGGCTGATACGGGGACTGCGCGCTGAAGGGCACGTACGGCGCCTGGGACGGCAGCGTGGCCGGGCGCTCGGCGGTGCTGGCGCGCGGCGGGAACGGCACCTTCTCAAAGCCCGTGGCGATGACCGTGATGTGGACCTCGTCCTCGAACTCGTCGTCGATGCTCGCGCCGAAGATGATGTTGGCCTCGCTGTCCGCGGCGGCGGTGATCATCTCGACGGCGTCGTTGATATCCTGAATCGTGCAATTGCTGTTGCAGGTCACGTTGATGAGCACAGCGCGCGCGCCGTCGATGCTGGTCTCAAGCATCGGGCTGGAAATCGCGTTCTGCGCGGCGTCGGCCATGGCCTTCTCGCCCTTGCCCACGCCGATGCCCAGGTGCGCCATGCCGCCGCTCTCCATGACCGCCTTCACGTCGGCGAAGTCAAGGTTGATGATGCCGGTCTCGGAGATCAGGTCGGAAATGCCCTGAATGCCCTGACGCAGCACGTCGTCGGCGAAGTTGAACGCGCCCTTGAAGCTGGTGCCCTTCGGGCAGACCTGCAGCAGGCGCTCATTGGGGATGACCACAAGCGTGTCCACGCGCTGCTTGAGCTCGTCGATGCCGGCCTCGGCCTTGCGCATGCGGGTCTTGCCCTCAAAGGCGAACGGCTTGGTGACCACGGCGATGGTCAGGATGCCCATATCGCGCGCGATTTCGGCCACAACAGGCGCAGCGCCCGTGCCGGTGCCGCCGCCCATGCCGGCCGTCACGAACACCAGATCCGCGCCCTTGAGCGCGCCGGCGATCTCCTCGCGGCTCTCCTCGGCGGCCTTCTTGCCGATCTCGGGCGTGGCGCCCGCGCCAAGACCCTTGGTCAGCTTCTCGCCGATCTGGATCATCGTCGCCGCGCGGCTGGTGCGCAGCGCCTGCACATCGGTGTTCACGGCGATGAAATCCACGCCGTTCACACCGCAATCCACCATGCGGTTCAGCGCGTTTCCGCCGCCGCCGCCGCAGCCGACGACCTTAATCGAAGCTGCCGGACGCTCGTCCCTCTCAAGTTCAAACACAGGAAAATCCCCCTTTTGTTTCGCTCTTATCGCTATGAAAACGCTCGTGGCGCCTTATCTGCGGAGTATACGCTTGATGCGGTCGAGCAGTCCCTCGTCCTGCTCCTCCTGCTCAATCGTGTTGTAGACCAGCTCGAGCAATCCGCTGCCGCTGGCGTAGATCTGCGCGGGCTTGAGCTTCACAGTCTTGGTGTTCGCCTCGCGGACGTTGCGCGAGAGCTTGCTCGCCGCGTAGACCCGAGCGCCGTTCATGGGCATCAGGCCGCCGCCGGTGAAGTAGACATTGGACCAGTTGCCAAGGCGGATGCCGCTCTTGGAGATGGCCTCGTCCACCATCTCCAGGATCTCGTCCACGCGCGCGTCGACGATCTCGCTGATCTTCTCGCCCGAGAAGGTCTCCATCTGGCCGTCCTCGCCCTGCACCTCGATCTGCGTGTTCTTGGGCGCGTTGAACGTGTAGCTGCGCTTGATCTTCTCGCACATGTCAAACGGCTTTTCAAGGCCGTAGGCAAGGTCGAGCGTGATGTGCGCGCCGCCCACGGGCAGAACCTTCTGCCAGATCAGCGCGTCGCCCTCGACCGCCATCACCTCGGTGGACAGATAGCCCACATCCACCAGCACAGCCGTGTGGTCGCGCTCGTCGAAAGGAATCATCTGCATGGCCTCGCCCACGGATGTCGAGAAGAAGCCCTTGACCTCGATCTTCTGCTCCTTGAGGCGCTCGGTGATGTCGTTGATGAAGAACTGATCCGCCAGCACGAAGCCGATCATGCCCTCCAGCACGCTGCCCTTCTGGTTCACCGGCTCGAGCGTCTTCTGACCGCCGTCGACCTTGAACCACGCTGGCGAGCGGTGAATGATCACGCCCGTCGGCCTGTCCAGCATCTCCGTGGCCTGACGCTGCAGCTTCTCCACGTCCGCGCTGGTGACCTTGGGGTCGGCGCCCTGCAAAGCGACGCTCGATTCGATGACGTAGACCCGAACAAACTCGCCCGGCACACCGACGTACACGTCCTTGATGCGCGTGCCGACCTTCTTTTCGGCCGCCATGATCGCGCTGACGATCGCATCGTCCACGCCGCCGGGATTGTTCCATTCCCCGTTCATGAATCCATCGTACTGCGCCATGCCCGCGGAGGTGATCGTCACCCTCTGGTAAGAGCTCTCCTCCGCAAGCAGAACGAGTACCTTGGACGTTCCAAAGTCCAACACTGCCGTCGCTTTTTTCATCATACGATTCATGCTCCTGTCTGCCCGCATGTAAATTCGCCCAAAAGGGCGCAAGAAATCATCTTATTTGCTATTATTATGCGAGTTTATTGTACCCCATTATGCCGCATGTTTCAAGACACTTGAGCAAATTTTGTTCAGATTCTATCCGATTTTTTTATTTTTTGGTATTAAGTGGGTGTCGGAGAGGCCGCCGGGTCGGGCGTGGCCGTCGGAACGGGCGTCGGCGTGGGCAGCATGGCCGGTATGAAATGGCCGTCCCTGCCGTTGGATACGTCGATCTTGACGCCCTTGAGGCTGCCCTTCTGCTCCTCGATGGAGATGACCTCGCGCGCGATGAGCACCTTGATGCGCAGGCTCGTCTCGTCGCCCAGCTCGATCTTCGCGCCGTCGGAGGTGGTCATGCTGATGTTGCTGGTGTTGTTCAGGTTCAGCTGCGAGATGCGCCCGATGAGGCTCGTGTCCTCCAGCGTGCCGATGAGGCTCTCCATGATGGCGAGCTTGTTTTTGTCCTGTACGGGGAAAATCTGCCCCTCGACCGGCACGGCGTGGCTGTCCATCGTCAGACCCGCGACCTCCATGCCCGTCAGGCCCTCGGGAAACACGCTGCCCATCTGGTCAAGCACCATGCCCTTTTCGTCGATCACGTAATACAGGCCGTTGACGCGCACAAAGGCCTTGCCCAGCCGCTCGTTGATGCGGATGGTCAGCCTGCCCTTGTAGTCAAAGCCGTAGCCCAGATATTCGATGTAGCGGTTGCGTTCCAGATTCTCGCGAAGGCGGTTTGCCGTCAGCTTGAGGTAATTGTCCCCGCGCTTGACGCCGCTGAGGACGACGACCTCCTCCGCCGGGAGATTGCGGTTGCCCACGACCATGATCTCCCTGATCGAGAAGATCTTGCTGCCCATGAGCATCACCAGCAGCGCCCCGGCGATCACCACGACGCACGCCGCCGCGATGACCCGCCTGCCCGCCTTCTTTCGCTTTTTGCGCTTCATGTTTCGTTTCCTCCGCCTCGCGTCACGATTGCGCGCCCGTTTTCGCGCGATATATTCAGCAGTATCCCCACAGCGGCCATGATCATGCTCACCGACGTGCCGCCCGCGCTGAAAAACGGAAGCGGCAGGCCCGTCGTGGGCAGGATGCCCGTGACCACGCCCATGTTGATGAACGCC
>CALVTQ010000039.1 GCA_944362695.1 uncultured Clostridia bacterium | reverse complement strand
CGGTTTTCTGCCCTTGCGCCCAGCGCGAGGGCTTTTCTTTTCCGAAGTCTCTCGGGAAGGAGGAAATTACCATGTCCAAGAATCTTGAAGCAAAGAAGGTCGTTGTTTCCGAAATCGAGGAGAAGATTGAGAAGGCGGAGTCCATCGTCATCGTCGAGTACAAGGCGCTGACCGTGGAGGCCATCACCGCGCTGCGCGCCAAGTGCCGCGCCGCCGGCGTTGACTACTGCGTCCTCAAGAACACGCTGTTCAAGCGCGCTCTGGCGAACAAGGGCATCACGATGGATGACAAGATCCTCGAGGGCCCGAACGCTTTTGTCTTCAGCAACAGCGACCCGGTGTCCGCGCCGAAGCTCATCAAGGAGTTCATCGCCGCGGCGGAGAAGGATAAGAAGACCTCTCCGATCACCATCAAGGCGGGCATCATGGACGGCGCTGTCCAGAACGTGGACGAGGTGAAGGCCCTGGCCGACATCCTGCCGCACGATCAGCTCATCGCCAAGATCATGGGCTGCCTGAATTCTCAGGCCACCGCCCTGGCGTACGTCATCAAGGCCATCGCCGACAAGCAGGCCGAAGGTGCCGCCGAGTAACCCCAAGTCATCCGCCGCACAGACGGCGAACCCCACAACAAAATCTTACGAATATGGAGGGTAAACACCATGGATATCAACGAGATCGTTTCCGCTATTGAGAGCCTGACCCTGATCCAGTGCTCCGAGCTCGTGAAGGCTCTGGAGGAGAAGTTCGGCGTGACCGCCGCTGCTCCGGTCGCCGCTGCGGGCGCTGCTGCCCCGGCCGCTGCTGCTGCTGAGGAGAAGACCGAGTTCGACGTCGTCCTCACCGGCTTCGACGCTGCCAAGAAGGTCGCCATCATCAAGGCTGTCCGCGAGGTTGTCCCGGGCCTGGGCCTGAAGGAAGCCAAGGACATGGTCGAGGGCGCGCCCAAGACCCTGAAGGAGGGCGCCTCCAAGGAGGACGCCGAGGCCATGAAGAAGAAGCTGACCGAGGCGGGCGCCACCGTCGAGATCAAGTAATCTCCCTGTCCCCGAGAAACAAAGCCGCAGGCATTGCCGTCTGCGGCTTTTTTCTGTCGCCCGCTCGCGGCTGACCGCGCAGATTCCTGCCCCCCGCCGCTTGACAATCCGCATTATTCGGAATATAATATGATCTAGTTACGAATACTAGATGCAAACGCCCGCAAAGGCTGCAGGCTCGCCATAAGGAGGCACATCATGACCCGAATCAAGCTGCGCGAACGCGAACTGCCCGACTACACGAAGGGCGAGGAAATCATGAACATGGTGACGCACATCGTCGGCGGCGCGGTCGGCGTGGCGGCGCTGGTGCTGTGCATCGTGTTCTCCGCCATGCACGGCAACGGCTACGGCATCGCCGGTTCCATCGTCTACGGCATATCGATGATCGTGCTGTATACGATGTCCTCGGTCTACCACGGCCTTCGCCCCGGCACGGCCAAGCGCGTGATGCAGGTGCTCGACCACTGCACGATCTACCTGCTCATCGCCGGCACGTACACGCCCATCGTCCTGAGCGCCATGCGGCCCATCGACCCGGTCTCCAGCTGGATTCTCTTCGCCGTGGTGTGGGTGCTCGCTGTGCTGGGCATCGTCCTGAACGCCATCGACCTGCACCACTTCCGCGTGTTCTCGATGATCTGCTATCTGAGCATGGGCTGGGCCATCGTCTTCAAGGTCAGGCTGCTGATTCAGGCCATCGGCTGGGCGGGCTTCTGGCTGATCCTGCTGGGCGGCGTGAGCTACACGGCCGGCGCGGTGCTCTACGGCATGGGCCGCAAGAAGCGCTACATGCACAGCGTGTTCCACATCTTCGTTGTGCTGGGCACGGTTTTGCAGCTCATCGCGATTCTGCTGTACGCGCTCTGATCCATAAAAAAACACGGCATCGCCCCGGTTTCCGGTCGAAGCGATGCCGCTTTTTTATTCGATTTTGATCCCGCTGCACAGCGCAATGAAGCGCTTGGCCGATGGCGTGAGGTATTTTTCGCGGTGATAGACGACGTGGAAGCGGCGCGTGAGGTCGAGCCCATCGACAGCGACCGGCACGACCCTGCCCGCGGCGATGATGTCGCGCACGCGGCGCTCGGGGAGGACGGCGACGCCCAGCCCGGCAATGACGGCGTTGATGAGCGCGGTCGTGCTGCGGGCCTCCCAGACGGGCGTGACGGCGAAGCCCGCGCGCTCGGCGGCCTGGTCGAAGACCTCGCGCGTGCCGCTGCCGGGCTCGCGAAGGAGGAAATGCTGCGCGGCGAACTGCTCGCGGGTGAGCACCTGGCCGGGCGCAAAGCCGCTGTCCGGCGGGCAGATGGCGACGAGGCTGTCCTCTTTGTAGGCGCGGCAGACAAGCGCGTCGCTGAGCACGAGCCCCTCGAGAAAGGCGATGTCCAGCTCCCCGGCGAGCAGCTTCTGCTCGAGCTCGTCGCAGGGGGCGACCAGCGCGCGCACCTGCACGTCGGGACAGATGCCGGCAAATTCGCGCACGCGCTCGGGCAGGAGCATCGCGCCGATGGTCAAGCTCGCGCCCACGCGCAGCACGCCGAATGCGTCGCCGTCGCGCATGCCCTGCTCCATATCGTCAAAGAGCGCGTCGATGCGGGCGGCGTATTCGCGCAGGCGCTCGCCCGCGGGCGTGATGCGCAGGCGGCGGCCGATGCGGTCAAAGAGCACGACGCCGTAGAAGCTCTCCAGCTCGCGGATGGCGAGGCTGACGGCGGGCTGGGCCATGTGCAGGGCCTCGGCGGCGCGGGTGGTGTTGCAGCCGCCGTTGACGACGGCCAAAAAGATGCGCATATGCCGCAGCGTCATGTTGCTCACACTCCTTATCACGAATCGCATATAGATTCCATCACATTATATTATTTTTCTTATCAGCGTGCAAGGCTTATCATAGAGAAAAGGAGGCTTTCGCGTGAAAAATCGGTTTTGGACGCTGTTTTCCTCCACGTTCATGCTCAGCGCGTGTACGTTCGGCGGAGGGTTTGTGATCGTGCCGCTGATGCGCAAGAAGTTCGTGCAGGAGCTTGGCTGGATCGACGAGCAGGAGATGCTCGACCTGACGGCGATTGCACAGAGCTCGCCGGGCGCGATTGCGGTGAACGCGTCGATTCTGGTGGGCTACCGGGCGGCGGGCGTGCCGGGCGCGCTGCTGGCGATACTGGGCACGGTGCTGCCGCCGCTGGTCATCATCTCGGTGATCTCGCTGTTTTATCAGCAGTTCCGCGATAACGCGCTGGTGTCGGCGGCGATGGCGGGCATGCTCGCGGGCGTCGCGGCGGTCATCGCGGATGTGGTCATCAGCATGACCGGCCAGCTCGTCAAGAGAAAGAGCGCGGTGACGATGCTGACGCTGTTTGCGGCGTTCGTCGCGGCGCGGTATCTGGACGTGTCGATCATCGTCATCATCCTCGTCAGCGGCGCGGTGGACGTGGCGCAATGGCTCGCGGCGCGGCGAAAGGGGGATGAAACATGATCCTCGCGGATTTGTTCTGCAGCTTTTTCCAGATCGGGCTTTTCTCCATCGGCGGCGGGTATGCGGCGATGCCGCTGATCGAGCATCAGGTGGTCGACCTTCACCCGTGGCTGACGATAACGCAGTTCGCGGACATCATGACCATCGCGGAGATGACGCCGGGGCCGATTGCGATCAACTCGGCGACGTTCGTGGGCATCCGCGTGGCGGGGCTGGCGGGCGCGCTTGTGGCGACGGCGGGCTGCGTGCTGCCCTCGTGCGTGATCGTGATGCTGCTGGCGTTCGTGTATTACCACTTCCGTGGGCTAGGCGCGGTGAAGGCATTTTTGCTGGGCGTGCGCCCGGCTGTCGTGGCGATGATCGCGAGCGCGGGATTGTCGCTGCTGATCCTCGCGCTGTACGGCGAGCGGACGCTTCCGGCGGATCTGGCCGGGCTTGACGCGATGGCGGCGGCGATTTTCGTCGTCGGCTTGGTCGTCTTGAGGAAGTGGAAGGTCAGCCCGATCAAGGTCATGCTCGGCGCGGGCGCGGTGAGCGTGGTATTGAGCCTGCTGGGATGAACCGGCGCAGTCTTATATATTGGGGTATACAAAACGGGACGCACGGCGTGATGGTTCGTGCGTCCCATTGTTATTTGGTTGGTGGGCAATGAAATGTTGAAGGTTAGAACCCGTCAGGTAACGCTTCGCTCCCTGACTACTTTTGAGCGGCTGCGCCGTTTTTTGGGGCTACGTGGGGTTACGCTGGGGCCAGCCCCAGACCCCGCTGGGGACCAGTCCCCAGACCCCATCTTCGCTTCGCGCGCTTAAAGAAACCTTACTTGATGCTCCCCGCCGCATCGAGCGCCGCGACGCAGCCCTCGCCGACGGCCTTAGCGACCTGAAACGGCGTCCCGGTACAGTCGCCCGCCGCGTACACGCCCGGCACGTTCGTGCGCATATGCCGGTCGACCCGGATAAACGCGCCGTCCATCTCCACCTCGGGCATCAGCGCGCCCATGGCCATCGCCTCGCGGAAGATGAACACGCCGTCAAACGCCATGTCCTCGCCGCCCGCGCGCAGGCCCGTCGCCTTGCTCTCGCCGAGAATGACCTCGGGCTTCCTTTCGCAGACGGCGATTTTCGCGTCGAGCGCGCCCTGCGGCCTGCCGAACACGGTCACCTTTTCGCAGAGACCCGCGAGGAAATTGGCCTCGTCCGCCGCATCCGGCCCCTGCGCGATCACCGCGACGCGCTTGCCCTTATAGAGCATGCCGTCGCACGTGCCGCAGTAGCTCACCCCGCGCCCGAGCAGCGCCTCCTCGCCCGGCAGGCGTTTGGGCTGCGCCGCGCCCGTGCACAGGATGACGCGCCGGGCCTCGATGAAGTCCGCGCCCAGCGACAGCGCGAAGCTCTCGCCCATGCCAATGATCTGATGCACGACGCCGGAGCGGAACTGCGCGCCCATATCCGCCGCCTGATTTCTCATCGTCTCGAACATATCGCGCCCGCTGACGCCCGGCATGCCCGCGTAATTCTCCACGCGCTCGGCCTTCGTCAGCCAGCCGGTGTTCTGCCCGATCACGACGACGGTCTTCTCCCGCTTCCTCGCGTTGATGGCGGCGCTATACCCCGCAGGCCCCGCGCCGACCACGGCTATATCGAACATTATGCCTCCCTGGTCAATTCCATCGTCTCGCCGTCGAGCGTCACCGCGACCGGCTCGCCCTCCAGCAGCGTCAGCTTCGCGCCCTCGCGCGTCACGCTCACCTCGATGATGCGCCCGCGATACACGATCTTGAACGCATACCCGTCCCAGCAATCCGGCAGCTGCGGCGTGAAGCACAGCTCGCCCGTCACCGTGCGCATGCCCGCAAAGCCCTGCACGATCGACAGCCAGCTTCCCGCCATCGACGTGATGTGCAGGCCGTCGCTCGTGTCGTTGTTGATGTTGTCAAGGTCCAGGCGCGCCGTGCGCTGATACAGCTCGACCGCCTTGTCCATCTTGCCGATGCTCGCCGCGAGGATGCTGTGCACGCAGGGAGACAGGCTCGACTCATGCACCGTCATCGGCTCGTAGAACTCGAAGTTGCGGCGGATCGTCTCCTTATCATACAGGTGCTCGAGGAAGTAAAGTCCCTGAAGCGTATCCGCCTGCTTGATGAAGCAGCTGCGCAGGATCTTATCCCAGCTCCAGTGCTGGTTGATCGGCCTCTCCTCCGCCGGGATGTCGCTGGCGGGCATGAGGTCCTTGTCAAGGAATGTGTCGTGCTGCACGAAGATGCCCAGCTCCGCGTCCTCCGGCAGATACATCTTCTCGCTGATCTCGCGGAACCTGCGGATCTCGTCGCCGCTGACGCTCAGCGTGTCCATCTTCTCGCGCGGGATGAGCATGAGCTGCTCGGCGGTGTAGGACAGCACCCACGCGGCCATGCGGTTGGTGTACCAGTTGTTGTTGACGTTGTTCTCGTATTCGTTGGGGCCGGTCACGCCGTGGATCATGTACTTGCCCGCGCGCTTTGAGTAATGCACGCGCCCCGCCCAGAACCGCGCGATGCCCAGCAGCACGTCGATGCCGTATTTGTCGATGTAGCTGCGGTCGCCGGTGTACTGCGTGTAGGCGAAGATCGCATAGGCGATGGCGCTGTTGCGGTGAATCTCCTCGAACGTGATCTCCCATTCGTTGTGGCACTCCACGCCCGTGAACGTCACCATCGGATACAGCGCGCCCGGCAGGCCCTGCTGCCTCGCGTTGTGGTACGCGCCCTCCAATTGCAGATAGCGGTACTTGAGCAGGTGATAGGCGACGTCCTGACCGGCGATGGCGGTGTACATCGGCAGGCAGTACGCCTCGGTGTCCCAGTACGTCGCGCCGCCGTATTTTTCGCCCGTAAAGCCCTTGGGGCCGATGTTCAGGCGGGTGTCCTCGCCATAATACGTGGAGAACAGCTGGAAGATGTTGAAGCGGATGCCCTGCTGCGCGGCCACGTCGCCGTCGATGCGCACGTCGGCCTTCTCCCAGCGCCTCGCCCATGCGCGCTCGTGCTCGTGAAGCAGCGTGTCGTAGCCCGCGGCCTGTGCGACCATCACGCCGGTGTGCGCGCTCTGGGTGAGCTGGCTCTCCTCGTGGTCGCGGCTCGTGGCGACGCAGACGAACTTGTCGCAGCCGACCGTCTCGCCGCCCTCGACGTCATAGGTCAGCCTGCGCTCGATATACGCGGTCTCGCTCTCGCTCTTGTCCTTGCGCGGGCGCTTGAAGGGCTCCACGGCCATCGCGCCGCAGACCGCAAAGCGCGGCGTGCCGAACGCGTTCTCCTTCGTGCGCGCGCTGACGGACAGGATGCCGCCCGCGGCCTCGCCCTCGCCCTCGAAATCCCAGAATGTCTCGTCGTAGTTGCTGTCCTCGTTGCGCACATCGGCATCGACGGCGGCGATGAGATCCACGCGGCAGTCGTAATCCGGCGTCACGCGGCAGCGGATGGCGAGCACCTCCGGCCTGGCGACCGACAAAAAGCGCTCAAAGCGCACGCGGACGCACCCGCCCTCGCGCCTGATCGTGAACTCGCGGGTCAGCACGCCGCGCTGCATGTCAAGCTCGCGATGGAAGGCCGTAACCTCGTCGGTGAACAGGTCGATGTCCTCCTTGTCGATGCGGATGCGCAGCGAGAGGATGTCCATGGCGTTGATGACCTTGCCGAAATACAGCGGATAGCCGTTTTTCCACCAGCCCACGCGCGTCTTGTCGGGATACCACACGCCCGCCAGATACGTCCCGCGATGGGTGTCCCCGGAGTAGCGCTCCTCGAAATTGCCGCGCATGCCCATGTGTCCGTTGCCGGTGGAGGTCATCGATTCGGACAGGCGCATGTCGCCTTTGTGCAGCTCGTTCTCGATCAGCTTCCACGGATCGTAAGCAAATAATGTCTTCATGCCCGTAAGCTCCTTCCTGCGCATCGTCATTGATATTCGTGGGCAAAAAAAGCCGCATGTGCTGCGGCTTGATTTCAAACGTTTTCGGTCTCCTTCACGGGGATCTTGACGACCACCTTGCGGTAATGCTTGGGGAACTCGTTGTGGCATCCCGCCTTGTGCCCGTCGCTGGGGAACATGATGTAGAACATGCCCGGCCGAATCGACATCGCCGTGGATGTGCCCTCGTAGAACGTGTTGTCGTGCTCGGGGTCCTCGCTGACCTTGTTGAGCTCCTGCACGTGCGCCCAGCTCATGCGCTCGCCGCCGGAGATGCAGTATTGCAGGTCGATGTATGCCTTGTGGCTCTCCAGCGGAACGCTGTCCAGCTGGCGGGTGTCGGCCTCGGAGATCGTGGCGAACAGACCGTTTTCCAGCTCATAGCGGCCCGGCTCGAGATCCGGCGCCTCCGCGAGAAAAGCAAATGCCAGCTCCATATCCTGATGCAGCGCGTAGTAGCGCTCCTGTTCTTCGATGCGATCGATAATCATGACATTGCCTCCTTTACCTTGGGTCTTCCTTATTATAGAACAATCGGCGGGAACAGTCAAGCGAACGCGCGCCGCGGTCATTGCCAAAAACGCGTCAGGGCTCAAGGCCGTACTGCGCGGCGAACTGCGCCACGGCGCCCCGGATGCGCTCGTTGCCCTCGCGAATCTGCTCCACGCCTGTCACGCGCCCGTCGCCCTCCGCCATCGCGCGCATGATGGCGTCGCTGATATCCCCGCTGTGATGCGAGTAATCAAAATATTCGTCAAGGTCCGTGATCCACTCCACACGCGAGGCGAAGTCGTAGATCTCCACGTTCGGATAATCGAGCAGGAGCTCGCAGACCCGCTCGCGCGTGCGCAGCTGCTGCTCGGACAGGCCGATGCGCGTGTGCAGATACCAGTAGCCCACGGAATACGGCGGCATGTAGACCAGAAACCGCGTCCCCGGATGCGCCTTGACGTGCGCGGCGATGTGGCGCTCGATGTTCTCGGTGGAGCGCTCGATGCGGTATTCCGGGTCGGTCATCGCGGCCTTGGGCGGGCTGCCCATGCTCGAGAGCACGCTCTCCTCGGCGAACACGATGTCCGTCCATTGATACATGTCGTCGCGCTTGGTGGCCGTGCTCTTGCCGATGTTCCTGAGCATGCGCGGCACCCTGACCAGCAGCACGTCGCGGTTGAGCAGGTAGTTCACATCGTCGAGCACATTGTCGTTCCAGAGGTAGTCGTAGATCTCCTCCGTGTCGTCCGGCGGGCCGAGCATGCTGTACGGGTCGACGGCGAGGATGGCGAGCTCGAGCTCGTGCGTGTCAAACACGTGCGCAAGCTGCCAGCCCATCTGCGCCGCATGCGAGCCGCGCATGGGGAGCTTGACGCTTGACACGCCGAAGCATTCGTCGATCACGCTCGGGTGACTCATCTCGACCATCGACGTGCCGACGATCACGGCGTTGTAGTCGTAGTTCTTCGCGATGCCGGGGTTGTTGTAGCTCTCCTGATCGTAAAGCGGCAGGATGTCGCTCTCGCGGTACTGCTCGAAGGGATCGACGATGAACACGGTCAGCGCGCACGCCGCCAGACCGATGACCACGGCCAGCAGCACGCCCAGCGTCCAGCGCTTGCGCACATCAACCCCTCCCTTCACGCTATTCCGCAATACGCTTAGTTTACAGAAAAAACGCGGGTATGTCAACCCGCGCGCGGCCATTGTTTTTTCATATATAAAGCGAGCGCGCACGCCGCCATCATGACCGCCGCGCCCGCCGTGTCGATCATCACATCCACAGGCGACGGCCCGCGCCCGCCGACAAAGCTCTGGTGCAGCTCGTCCGTGCAGGCATAGCCCGCGCAAAGCAGCAGCGCCGTCAGCATCGGACGCCGCACGCCCTCAAAGCGCAGGCCGCGAAGCATCAGCCAAAAGAGCACGGCGTATTCCGCCATGTGCGCCGCCTTGCGGATCAGGAGCTCCGCCGCCTGCGCGTCGATCTGCGCCCCGCCCGTCACCAGCGCGAGCACGCGCATGACGATCTGCGTCACAAAACCGCTCTGCGCGCCGGACACGTCGCCCGGCATCGCGCTCATCAGAAAAATCACGCCCATCCACAGCCCCGCCGGCAGCCACGCCCAAAGCCTTTTCATCGCCGCGCCCCCCTTTTTCCGTACGACATTATCATACCATATTTGCACGAATTTGGCAAAAATGCTTGAGTTTTCCGTTTGTTCTGGTATAATGAAAAGAGAAAGTTTTCGCCTGTGGCCCTTTGGCCCATCAACCGGGGCATTTGCCGCCCCGGATACGGAGGTATACCATGAAAAGCAAGCTGACCTCGGCGCTGATTCTGGCCGCGCTGATCGCGGCGGTGAGCGCCTTTGCCCGCGCGCAGGAGCGGGTCATCCCGACGCCCTCGCCCGAGCCGTTCGTGCCCACGCCCACGCCGTCTCCCGTCGTGGAGGCCACGCCCGAACCCGAAGGGCCGCAGACCGTGACCGAATACCGCTGGTTCATCAACAGCTACAAGAACATCCGCACCGTCAAGGCGAGCTACTATGACAACGTGTTCGCCGTCAACCATGGCGAGTACGGCCTGACCCCGTTCGCCGCGGACGTTCCTGCGGAGTATTTCATCGAGGACGAGCAGGGCTATCTCGCCCCCGCGCCCATCGTGCTGGACGTGACCAACGCCATGCGCCTGCGCCTGTACGGCGAGGACAAGGGCGAGCTCGGCCTGCTCTACGGCCAGTTCTGCGAGCGCGCGAGCGACGGCAAGGGTAAGACCGGCTTCACCGGCATCCATGAGGGCATCGACTTCCTCAACGCGCCCGGCGCGAAGCTGCACACCATCATCGACGGCGTCGTCACCCGCGCGGGCGACAGCAACGGCACCGTCGCCGTCTACAACGAGTTCTATGACGTGACCGTGCTCTATCTGCACTGCGAGAACATTCAGGTCAGGAAGGGCGACGTGCTGGCCGCCGGCGTCTATTTCGCCGACGAGGGCTCCGTGGGCTCCGGCTCCTCCTATGCGCATGTCGAGATGCGCTGGGGCCGCCATACGTCCTCCAACGCTTACCGCAATGCGATCGTGGAGAGCGACTGCCCGTATGAGCTGATGCGCGTGGCGCTGTCCGTGGAGGCCAGCGACGTGCAGCCGATGACCTACGCGGCGTTCGTCGAGGCCGAGACCGCGCGCCTTGCCGCCGAAGCGGAGGCCGAGCGTCTGCGCCTTGAGGCGGAGGCTGAAGCCGAGCGCATGCGCCTTGAGGCCGAGGCCAAGGCCAAGGCTGAGGCGGAGGCCGCCGCTGCGACCCCCACGCCCGAACCGACGCCCGAGGTCAAGCTGGTGGATACCCTGCCCGGCTCCAACGACAGCGGTTATGGCTTTGCCGAGCAGAGCCCCACGCCCGCCCCGACTGTCGAGGCGACGCTCCCGCCGGGCTGATTTCCCCCTGACAACGCGATTTTCCGGGCCCTGCTGCCATTCGGCGAGGGCCCTTTTCCATAAACAGGCAAAAACAGGAGAGGAGGGGACGCCATGACACGCGTGCTGCGCTTTCCCCGCTTGAGCGCCGCGTCCTGCGTGGCCGCGCTGGTCTGCGCCTTTGCGCGCGATTGGTGCGTGGCGCAGGGGCTTGAGAATTGGGCGCTCGTGCTGCTGTTCGCCGTGGTGCTGCTGCTGGCGGCGTGCCTCGTGCTGATCTCCTGCCGCTTCTTCGTCGATTCGCACGGCGTGGGCGTGGGCTTCCTGCTGCGCGTGCGCCGCGTCAATTGGGAGGACGTCTCCGCGCTCGGCCTGCTGTGCTGCAACACGCGCCGGCCGTATCTCTACGGCATGTATCGCGGCCAGACGGACTTTCTGCATCTGCTGCACAGCGCGCCCCGCTGCGGCTATTGGGGCTTCGTCGTCCCGGCGAGCCGCCGCCTGATCCGCGCGCTCGCGACGCATTGCCCGTTTGAGGTCGACCTCTCCCCCATCCAGCATGACAAGCCAGAGGGCCGCATGCGCCTGCTCTGGCAGCAGCCCGCGCTGCACAGCCTGCTGCTCCTGCCGGTGATGCTCGCCACGTTCACCACGTGCGCGCTCATGCTCCTTCGCGGCGGCAGCTCCACGCTCACATGGGCCGTCGGCGTGGACACGGTCATCGCGTTCTTCATGTTCATCTGCGGGCTGTCCCTCGCCCAGCGCATCGAGACGTCGCTTCTGACCTGCCCGCGCGTGGGCGAGCACGGCGTCCGGGCCGGTCGCGGGCTCTATCTGACGTGGGACAACGTGCGCCTGGGCTATGTCCATCGCATCGGGCGCATGAGCGGCATGTTCATGCTCAGCCAGCCGCTCTCCGTCATCTGCAGGCGCGGCTGTCCCCCGCTTTACTGCCTGTCCATGCCGGACGTGCGCTCGCTCGTTCTGGCGTATGTGACCTACTGCCCGCACGCGCCGCAGCAATTCGACGTCCACGGCACATTCCGCACATGACCATCGGCCTTCCGGGACACACGGCCATCGCCGCCGCGTGTCCTTTTTTCGTGTAAAACCACGCCCCGCCGGACGACGGGAGATTCCGTTTCGATATGAGCCCGATGCGAGGCACGGCAAAGGCCCGGATACCCCATTTTCGGGGCGTCCGGGCCTCTTTTTTAAGCGACTGATTTTACTTTCCGGGGGACAGCAGGCGGCGGATCTCAAACGCCTTGGCGATGTTGCCCTTGAGGCGCAGCTGGCCGGAGAGGAACAGCTTGTCGACCGTCACCATGCCGCGCGCCATCGCCAGCAGGTTGTCAAAGCTGCACTCGATGACCGCCTCGGCGTCGGGCGCGCTCGTGGGCTGCACGTCGAGGTGGCCGTTTTCAAAGCGCGCATGCAGCGTGCCGGAGCCGCGTCCGATGATGTTGATGTTGAATACGCGGCGCAGCGACGGGTCGATCTCGGCGGCGTGGCGCTGCTGATGCACGCGGTCGTTCTCGACATAGCAATGCTTGAGCTGCTCGAACGCGTCGATGAAGGCGATCGGCTCGCCCGCGCCCGCGCCGCCGCAGACGTCCTCGTACATGCGGTCATACTGCTGCGCGCTCTTGGTCCAGCTGAAATCCTTGCGCATGCAGCGCCTGCGCAGGTGGTTGAATTCCTCCTCGTCGGCGAAGTAGAGCTTGACCGCCTCGGAGATGGCGAGGTACAGGTCCTTCGCCTGATAATCGCTGAAGGCAAAACCGTCGCCGATGCCGTCAAAGTCCTTGTATGCGCGCACGGAGTCCTTCAGGCCGCCGGTCTCGTGGACGATGGGCACCGTGCCGTAGCGCATGGCCATCATCTGCGACAGGCCGCACGGCTCAAAGCGCGAGGGCATCAGATACATGTCCGCGCCGGAGAAGATGACCGAGGCCATCGGCTCGTTGTAGTCGCTGGAGAAGCCGAGCTGACCCGGCCAGTTTTCCTTGGCCCAGTTGAAATAATCGATGTACTGCGGGTCGCCCTGGCCAAAGACGACGAGCTGGACGCCCATGTCCATGAGCTGCGGCAGGATCTGCTTCACCAGCTCGATGCCCTTCTGCTCGACGAGGCGCGCCACGCTCGCCAGCAGCGGCCACTCCGCCTCCTCCGCGAGGCCGAAGAGCCTCTGCACCTCGCGCTTGCACTTGGCCTTGCCGGACAGGTCGTCGCTCGAGAAGTGATACGGGATCATCGGGCCGTTTTCCGGGTCGTAATGCTTTTCGTCGATGCCGTTGAGTATGCCGTAGAGCTTGTGATCGACCATGTCGACCACACCCTGCAAGCCGTGCGCGTAGTAGGGATAGTGCAGCTCGCGCGCGTACGTCGGGGAGACGGTGGAGACCGCGTCGGCCATGAGCATCGCGCCCTTCATGAGGTTGATGTCGTGCCGCCCCTCGTATTCGTAGCCGAGGCCGCCGTCGTACCAGCCCTCCGGCAGGGCGAACGTCGTCGTCAGCTCGCTCGCGCCGAACTGGCCCTGATAGGCGATGTTGTGAATCGTGTAGACCGTCTTGACCTTCTTGAGCTCGGGCTTGTAGACGGTCTCGTTCTTGAGATAGATGATCGCCAGCGCGCTCTCCCAGTCGTTGCAGTGCAGGATGTCGGGCAGCGGGCCAAACTCCGGCAGCAGATCGACCACGGCGCGGCAGAAGAACGCGAAGCGCAGGCCGTCGTCGCCGTAACCGTACAGGCGCGGACGATGGAAGAAGTGCTCGTTCTCGATGAACCACACCGGCACACCGCTCAGCTCGCCCCTGTACAGCCCGCAGTCGAGCACGCGCTCGCCGAGCCGAATCTGGCGGCGCGTCACGAACGTCATCGTGTCGCCGTAGCTGTCGCGGCAGCACTTATACAGCGGCGTGACAATGGCGATCTCGTCCCCGCTCGCCTTGAGCGCGGGCGGCAGCGAGAACGCAACGTCGGCCAGACCGCCGGATTTGCTGAATGGCGCACATTCGCTGGTGACAAACAGGATATTCATGGTCGGATTGCCCCTTTCATTTGCGAATTATCTCAAGCAGCCGGGCAGCTTACCGCCTGTCCCGCCGCAATCGTGCCGTTTACCCGGGGACGCCGTCGTCCGTCCGTTTTCGGATACTCCTAACAATAGTTTATCGGTATAGCGATCAAAAGTCAACAATTCTCAGCCATTCCGTGCGAAAATTTCGAAACCTCGCCCGGTTTGGGACAATATCGCCCAAAAACGAAAGCGCGCGGCCCCGCTCGCCGTGCGCCTGTTGTGTGCAATTCAGTTGAATGCGCCGGGCCGAACACCCTGCGTCTGCGGGATATGCGCCGCGCCGCCCGCGTCGATCTCGCGAATCACGCCGCGCAGATACCGCTCACAGACGGCCATATCGCGCTGCGCATCCTCGTCAAGCGGCAGCTCGATGATCTTGCCGACGCCCTTCTCGCCGATGACGCACGGCAGGCTCATCGCCACGTCGCCAAGGCCGTATTCGCCGCGCGGGATCACCGAGAGCGGCAGCACCGAGTGCGCGTCAAACAGAATCGCGCTCACCACCCGGCAGGCCGTCAGCGCGATGCCCGATGACGTGTAGCCCTTGAGCTCGATGATGTCAAGCCCGCTCGCCTTCACATCCTGCATCAGCGCGTCGCGGTCGATGCGCTTGCCGAACGCCCGCTCGAAGTGCTCAAACGGCAGGCCGCCGATGTTGACCGTGTTCCACGGGACGAACGCCGTGCCGCCGTGCTCGCCGAGGACGAAGCCCGTGACGCTGCGCGCGTCGATGCCGAGCCTGTCGGCGAGCATCTTGTTCATGCGCGCCGTGTCCAGCAGCGTGCCGGTCGAGAGCATGTTCGGGTAGTCGTACTTGCGCACGCACCAGTACGTCAGCACGTCCACCGGGTTGGTGACGTTGATGATGATCGCGTCGCGGGTGTATCGCGTGATGCCGTCCATGACCGACGCCATGACGCGCAGATTCGTGTGCAGCAGCGTCATGCGGTCGTGCGTGTCGCCGGGGCGGATCGACGGCCCCGCCGTGTTGATGATGATCTGCGCATCGGCGCAGTCGGGGTAGTCGCCCACGCGGATGGCGCAGCCCGCGTTGTAGGAAAACGCCAGCGTGTGGCTCGCGTCGAGCACCTCGCCGAGCGCCTGGTCGCGGTCGAGGTTGATGAGTACGATCTCCTGCGCCAGGTTCATGCCCAGGATCGAGTTGAGAATCGCGCTGCCGACGTGGCCCGCGCCGATGATGATGATCTTGCCTCGCTTGATCGCCATGATTGAGCCTCCCATGTTCGTGATGCAGGCAGTATGACGCGCGGCGGGCATGTTTATGCGCGAAAAAAAAGTCCGCGCATCGCCGTTTGTGCGCGAACTTTTTCATATATATTTGAAAAAATCAATCCGCAGGCGTCTCAAAGCCCGCCTCGTCGAATATCCGCGTGCCGTCGCAGGCCATCAGCAGCGTCGCCACGCGCCAGCCGTCGGTCTCGCGGAAGATGGGCTCCTCCGCCGTGCCGCAGAGGATCAGCGAGCGCTCGCCGTCCTGCCCGTCGCCGTAGAACGACGCGGTGTATTCGCCGTCGGCTGTATGCAGCGTGAGCACGAGGTCGGGCACGCCGGTGGGCTCGAAGGCCGCGCGCACGGAGACGGGCAGGGCGACCACCTTCTTGACCAGCAGCGAGAAGGCGTATTCGTCGGCCTCGTGGCCGTTGACGCTGACCTCGCCGTCCACGCGCTCGAAGTCGAAGCTGCGCTCCGGCGTGGCGACGGC
This sequence comes from uncultured Clostridia bacterium, assembly GCA_944362695.1. GTDB lineage: Bacteria > Bacillota > Clostridia > Christensenellales > Aristaeellaceae > Ventricola. The sequence goes on along the minus strand of CALVTQ010000039.1, from coordinate 6,354 downwards.
GAGCGTGACGACGTCCGCACGCTTGACGTCGGGAAAGAGGCCGATCGTGTCCGTCTTACTGCTCGCGGACGCCCCGACGCCGCCGACCTTCGCGAGGGTGCGCGTGCGCGGCTCCGGCGCGTTCATCAGCGCCATCGGCAGACCCACCGCCAGCAGCGCCGCCCCGACGCAAAGCGCGATCTTCCCGCCCAGCCTCACGCACAGCCCTCCCTTCCGAAAATTCCTTGTGCGACCATTATACACGAAAGATGTAGCGCAGAAGCAATCGAAATGAAACAAAAATGTGAACATTTCGATAAACGCCGCCATTTTCATCGAATTTAGGGATTTACACACACCTGTTTTTACGCTAAAATGAAGGCACTAGGCCGTTTTTGCCGTCGCGTTTCGCGCCGTTTCGTTCATTTATGAAGCCATCATGACGCGCCGAACGCGCACGCCGCGCCTGTCATACCTTGAAATATGCCCGCAAGCCGGGCCTTGGCCGCCCCGTGCGGCACGATATATTACCATACGGATGGAGTGTATTTCGCGTGATTCTTCATCATGATGCCTCAAAGGACTTCTATCGTTCCCCCTCCGGCGCGCTGCCCACGGGTTCGCAGGTGCTGCTGCGCCTGTGCATCGAGGGCGAGGGCGAGAAAGTGCCCGAGCGCGTCGAGCTGCGCGTGTGGGATGGCGACGAGCGCCGCTATCCGATGCGTCCGCTGGGCATCCGCGAGGATATGCAGTATTACGAGGTACAGATTTCCTTCGGCCTGAAGCCGTGCCTGTACTGGTATCGCTTCGAGGTGTTTGACGAGGGCCAGCGCTATGTGCTGGGCGCGGGCGACCCCTCGTGCTGCGGCAAGGGCGCGATGGGCAGCGAGGACAGCTTCCAAATCACCGTGTACGACAGCGATTATGACGCGCCCGCGTGGATGCGCGAGGGCATCATGTATCAGATCATGGTCGACCGCTTCTATCACGGCGAGGGCACGGACGCGCTGATGCATGCCAAGGACGGCGAGAATATCTCGCTGCACGACGACTGGTATGGCATGCCGGAGCTCAACGTCTCCGAGAACGGCGACAACTTCGCCAACGACTTCTTCGGCGGCAACCTCGAGGGCGTGCGCCAGAAGCTGCCGTACCTTAAGGACCTCGGCGTGTCCATCATCTACTTTAACCCCATCTTCAAGGCCCGCTCCAACCATAAATACGACACCGACGATTACATGGTCATCGACCCCATGTTCGGCGACGAGGCCGCGTTCACAAGGCTCTGCGAGGACGCGAAGGCGATGGGCATCCGCATCATAATCGACGGCGTGTTCTCCCACGTCGGCGACACGAGCATCTACTTCAACCGGCGCGGCACGCACGGCGAGAAGACCGGCGCCTATCGCGACCCCGATTCGCCGTATGCCAAGTGGTTCACGTTCCGCAGCTGGCCGGATGACTACGAGTGCTGGTGGGGCTTCAGGACGCTGCCCAACGTCAACGAGATGGACGACGATTACCGCGCGTACATTTTGGGCAACGACGACGCCGTGGTCAAGCATTGGCTGCGCGCGGGCGCGTCCGGCTGGCGTCTGGATGTCGCCGACGAGCTGCCGATGGAGTTCCTGCGCCAGCTGCGCAAGGAGGTTAAGTCCACCAATCCCGACGCCGCCGTGCTCGGCGAGGGCTGGGAGGACGCCAGCCATAAGGTCGCGTATGGCAACATGCGCTCGTATGTGCTGGGCGATACGCTCGATTCCGTCATGAATTACCCGCTGAGGGAGAACCTCATCGAGTTCCTGCTCGGCAGAAGAAACGCCTTTGCCGCCGCCGCACAGCTCGAGGCGCTGGCCGAGAATTACCCGAAGCCGTTCTACTATTCCCTCATGAACCTGATGGGCAGCCACGACCGCGCGAGAATCATCAATGTCCTCGCCGATAACGACGGCAGCGACATTTCCAGAGAGGAGCGCATGTTCCATCAGCTCAACACCGATGAGCGCATGGTCGGCAGTTTGCGCGAGCGGCTGATGCTCCGGTTTACGATGAGTGTGCCGGGCATGCCGTGCATCTACTACGCCGATGAAGCGGGCCTCGAGGGCTGCGCCGACCCGTTCTGCCGCCGGACGTATCCGTGGGGCAAAGAGGATCAGGAGATGCTCGCGTTCTATAAGAAGATGACCGCGATGCGCAACGCCCATCCCGTGCTGCGCACCGGCGAGTGCAGGTATATCGCGCCGTGCGAGGACGTGCTCGGCGTGGTGCGCACGTTCAAGGGCGGGGCCGATGCATTTGGCAAGCCCGCGCATGACGCCTGCGCCGTGACGCTCATCAACCGCAGCGCGCACCCGATCGACGTGTACCTGATGGCCGAGGACGTGATGCACGCCACCGAGCTGATCGACCTGGAGAATCACGAGATGTACGCCCGCTCCGGCGCGTTCAGCATTCACCTCGAGGGCATGCGCGGCATCACATGCTTTGCCGCCGAGTTCGACGGCGAGCCCGTGGATGAAATCGAGTAAAAAGCCGCGGTATAAAGCGCGAAGCGAACCGGGGTCCAGGGGATCATCCCCTGGTAGGGTCAAGGGGCGAAGCCCATTGTGGGGTTTGGGGCAAAGCCCCAACGTAACCCAATATCCCCCAAAAAATAACGCTCCAATCCGCGCATCAGCAGCCCGGAAGCAGGCCGCCAGCGGCCTACGTCACGGGCGTCTCCGATCCGCAAAAGCCGCATCACCCACCACCCCAAAAACAACCGAAGCCCGACAGCTCCCATCCGAGCCGCCGGGCTTCGATTTTCAATTCGTTGATTTAATCCTCATCCTCAATCACATACGCGAACGTCTCCATGCTGCCGCCATTCACCACGCCGTCGGTCACGTGCTCCGCCACGCTGCCGTATGCGCAATACGTGCTCTGCGGCCCAATCGCGCCGTCGCGCATGTCGGTGAACACGATGTCGGCGATCTGCCCGTCCTTGTCGCGGATCACGCTGATCGTCTGCACGTCGCGCAGCGTCTCGCCGCCGTCGTTGCGCAGGACGACCTCAAGCTCGCGCCCCGTCACCTGCGCGGACTGCACGCAATCCACGCTCCTGTTGCGGCTGTATGTGCGGTCGTCGGTCTCGATCGTCAGCTCGATCGTCGACAGATTCGATATGTCCCGCGCGGGATCGTAGATCCACTCGCTGATGCAGAGCATGCCGCCCGGCGCGACCACGTTCGGCGCGAATTTGACGTAGTCCTCCTTCACCAGCTCGCGGCCCTTGGCGTCCAGCATGCGCAGGCTGATCTCGCTGACACGCATCGTGTTCTCGCTCGTTCTGCTCAGCACCGCGTAGACATTCGCCTCGACGCTGTATTCGTCGTTCACGATCAGGCCGGTCGATTCCACATCGAATGCGCCGCCGTTTACGACAAACTGCACGCTCGCCGGCTCGGCGGGGATGCGGATGCCGTCGTCGTCCGCCATCTGCATCCAGATCGGCTTGAGCAGATCGAGCCGGCCGCCCGCGACGATGGCGAGCAGAATGAGCAGACAGACGATGATGACGATCTTCTTGTCCATGTGCATATCCTTTCGGGGATGTGTGATGATGATTGTTTCGCCGGGAAGGGGCGGATTCCCTGCCGCGATGTGTTAAGTGGAGGGAAAGTGTTTGTAAAGAAAAGTGCGTCGCCCTTAGCAAACCTTCGCGCCGTTGTGAAAACCCGAATTCAAAAAAATCGCAGCCAAAGTACCACGCCGAGCCGCGAGTGGCTTCGGGCAAGTCAAATGGCGAAGTCAATTTTTCGTTGCCGGGAAGTTGGCCGGAGTGAGATAACGCGGAGGCGGAAAAGGGACGAGCAGATGCGGCGTACGGCGCAGCCCGAACCGCATAAAGAAAAGCCTCCCGAATGGCTCGGAAGGCTTTGCAAAAAGCGAATCAGAACTTGAGCGGGTTGACCTTGATGCCCGGGCCCATGGTGCTGGAGAGCACGATGCTGCGCAGGTACACGCCCTTCGCGGCGGCCGGCTTGGCGCGGTTGATGGCGCCCATCAGGGCGTTCAGGTTCTCGGTGAGCTGCTCGGCGGTGAAGGACTTCTTGCCGATCGGGCAGTGGATGATCGCGCTCTTGTCGAGGCGGTACTCAACCTTACCGGCCTTGATCTCGGCGATGGCCTTGGCCACATCCATCGTGACGGTGCCGCTCTTCGGGTTCGGCATGAGGCCCTTCGGACCGAGGACGCGGCCCAGACGGCCGACGACGCCCATCATGTTCGGGGTCGCGACGACGACGTCGAAGTCGAACCAGTTCTCGCCCTGGATCTTGGCGACGAGCTCCTCAGCGCCGACGTAATCCGCGCCGGCCTCCTCGGCCTGCTTCGCCTGATCGCCCTTGGCGAACACGAGCACGCGAACCTTCTTGCCGGTGCCGTTGGGCAGCACGACGGCGCCGCGGACCTGCTGATCGGCCTGGCGCGGATCGACGCCCAGGCGGACGGAGATCTCGAGGGTCTCGTCGAACTTGGTCTTCGCGGTCTGCAGGGCCAGCTTCACGGCCTCGTCCGGGTCATACAGCTTGCTGCGCTCGATGAGCTTCGCGCTCTCGACATACTTCTTGCCATGCTTCATTGTTGTTTTCCTCCTTGTGGTACAAACGGCGCAATGTCCTCCCACGTATTCCAGCCCGCGGGTTTGGTTCCGTCAGGCTGCATCGCGCGGCGTGGCCGCGCTTGATATCAAGCGACTAATCAGGCGTCCGCCACGGTCACGCCCATGGAGCGGGCCGTGCCCTTGACCATGCTCATCGCGGCCTCGATGCTGCCGGCGTTGAGGTCGGGCATCTTCTTCTCCGCGATCTCGCGCACCTGCGCCATCGTCAGCTGGCCGACCTTCGTCTTGTTCGGCTTGCCGCTGCCGCTCTCGATGCCCAGCGCCTTCTTGATGAGGACCGGGACGGGCGGGGTCTTGGTGATGAAGGTGAAGGAGCGGTCGGAGTAGACGGTGATGACGACCGGGATAATCAGGCCGACATCGTTCTTCGTGCGCTCGTTGAACTCCTTGCAGAAGCCCGGGATGTTGACGCCGTGCTGACCGAGCGCCGGGCCGATCGGCGGCGCAGGATTGGCCTTGCCCGCCTGCACCTGCAGCTTAATCATGCCAGTAACTTTCTTCGCCATGGTATTAAACCTCCTAAATCTGTGGTCACGCGGAACCGTTTCGGTTCCTCCCACGCCGCGAACCTCACGGGCGCGCGGCAGAAGCCCGACCTCATGCGGACGGGCAATTCAACAAGCCGGGAAACCTCCCGGCGGGTTGGCATTTTGCCTTCCGGGGCGGGCTTACAGGCGCTCGACCTCGGAAATGTCGTACTCCACCGTGGTCTTTCTGGAAAGAATCTCGATGGCGACCCTGACCTTGTGCTCCTCGGCGTCGATGGATTCCACCGTGCCGATGGCGTTTTCAACGCTGCCGGTCTTGATGCGCACGTTGTCGCCGGGCTCAAGGTCGATGCGGATGGTGCCCTGACAGCTGGTCATCCGCTCAAACTCCTCGTCCGTCAGCGGGATGGGCTCGCTTCCCGGCCCGACGAAGCCCGTGACGCCGCGCGTGTTGCGCACGATGTACCAGGTCTCGGTCGTCTTGATCATCTTGACCAGGACATAGCCGGGGAACAGCTTGTGCTGAATGGTGTGAGGCTTGCCATTGCGGATCTCCACGACTTCCTCAATCGGCACCTTGACGTCCTGAATCAGGTCGCCCATGCCGTTGTTTTCCACCGTTTTGACCAGGTCGCTGGCGACCTTGTTCTCGTAGCCCGAGTAGGTATGGACCACATACCAAAGGGCCTTTTCCTCCGTCATGTCAAAGCCCTCCTTCCCGGCACATTACAGCTCGATGAGCTTCTTCACCAGGAAAGAAGAACCGGTATCCAGCAGACCGACGATGATCGCCAGCACAACCAGGAAGCCGATGACGACGATGGAGTAGTTGATGAGATCCTTCTTAGACGGCCACGCGACCTTCTTCAGCTCCGACACCATGTTCTTGAACGCGCCGGAAATGCGGCCGGGCAGGGCGACGATGAACGCCTTCGCGCGGGCAAAGAAGCCGGGCTTTTCAGCCTGCTTTACTTCCTTATTCTGAGACATCTCTTTCACATCCTTGTCCGTCTTGACGCAAGAATTAGCGGGTTTCCTTGTGAACCGTGTGCTTCTTGCAGAAACGGCAATACTTGCTCATTTCGATACGGTCCGGGTTGTTGCGCTTATTCTTCATCGTGTTATAATTGCGTTGCTTGCACTCCGTGCAGGCCAGCGTGATCTTCACGCGAACACCAGCAGCAGCCATACAAGACACCTCCTTCTTATAGACACAGGCATAGC
>CALVTQ010000038.1 GCA_944362695.1 uncultured Clostridia bacterium | reverse complement strand
TGGGGCCTCGCCCCAAACCCCGCCCGGGAGACCAGTCTCCCAGACCCTCATCTTCGCTTCGCGCCTATCCCCGTTACTTCCTCGGCACCAGAATCTCGCTGCCCTCTGCCCTTACGAAATAGCCCTGCACATGCTTGCAGACCGGGCAGACCGCTGGCGCCTGCGTGCCGTAATGCACATGCCCGCAGTTCAGGCAGAGCCAAGCCGTCTCGCGCTCGCTGACGAACAGCCTGTTCTCCTCGGCGCGCTGCGCAAGCTGGCCGAACCGGTCGCCGTGCGTCTGCTCGATCTCCGCAATCATCGCAAACGTCGCTGCGGCGGCGGTGAAGCCCTCTTCCCTTGCGACCTGCGCAAACGACGGATACACCGTGTGCGCCTCTTCGTATTCGTTGTGCTGCGCACTGCGCAGAAGCCTGTCCGGCGTCCACGCCGTGTTCTCCACGGGATACGCCGTGCTGATGTGGATGTTCTCGCCCTCGCATTGCGCCAGCAGCTTGAAAAACAGCTCCGCGTGCTCCTTCTCCTGATCCGCCGTGAAGCGGAAGACCCGCTCCACCCAGTGCAGCCCGGCGCTCTTGGCCGCGCTAGCCGCGAATGTATATCGCGTGCGCGCCTGGCTCTCGCCCGCAAACGCGCGCATCAGGTTCTCTCTGGTCTTGCTCTCCCGAAATTCCATGAAAAAATCCCTCCCTGTGGTTCCAGCTTGCCCACAGCGAGGGATTTGTATGCTTTCGATTTTTCGCAGCTTCTCCGCGCCGCCTAATTCCAAAACCCGCAAGGAGCGCACCGCGCTCCTTCTGTAAACCCTCGGTCAATAAGCGCGAAGCGAAGACAGGTCAAGGGCAAAGCCCTTGCAGGGTTTCGGACAGCGTCCCAAGCAGGTCCGGGCGGTAGCCCGGAGTTCCCCGTCAGTCCTCCATCTTCAGGTCCTTGAACGTCCCCAAATCGCCGCTGCGCCAGTGCCGCCTGCATAGGCTGATGTATTGCGAATTGCCGCCCAGCAGAATCTGCTCGCCCTCGCGCACGATCTTTCCGTCGTGCACGCGCGCGTTGAATGTCGCCTTGCGCCCGCACCAGCAGATCGTCTTGATCTCCTCGATCGTGTCCGCCCAGCAAAGAAGCTCCCGGCTGCCCTCGAAAAGCTCGCCTCTAAAGTCCGTGCGCAGGCCGTAGCAGATCACCGGGATGTTCAGATCGTCCACAATCGCCACCAGCTTGGCCACCTGCTCCTTCGTCAAGAAGTGCGCCTCGTCCACGATCACGCAGTCCACGTCCGTCAGGTCCATGCTGTCCAAATCCTCCACGAACCGGCACTCGGCCTGAAGCCCGCAGCGCGAGCGCACAATCGTCGCGCCGTCCCGGTTCTCAAGCTGCGGCTTGAGCATCAGCACGTTGCAGCCGCGCTCGCGGTAGTTGTATTGCACCATGACCGCATTCGCCGTCTTGCTCGAGCCCATCGCTCCGTAACGGAAATACAGCTTCGCCATGTCTCTCTCCTCGCCGGATCAGCCGAACAGCTTCTCCAGCTCCTCGTATTTTTCGTGCGTGATCAGCGCGTCCTGCGTTGTGCCCACGAGGTGCACCACATATGTCCACCGCCCGTACGGCGTGATGCTGTCGATCACGTTCAGGTTGATGATGTAGGATTTGTGGCAGCGGAAGAATATCTGCGGGTCGAGCCGCGCCTCCACGTCGCCCAGCGCCTCGCTCGTCTCAAACCGGCGTCCCTGCGTCGCATAGAGCACCGTCGAGCGGTTCTCGCGCTGCACGAGCAGGATGTCCGCCTGATTGATGAAGTTCACACCCTCGCGGTGGTGCAGCATCAGCCGCCCGCTCGCCGCCGCCGTCCTCTGCGGCATGCGGATGGGCTCAGCCGGCTTCTCCTCCGGCTTCTTCAGGCGCACTTCCTTGATGCGCTCCAGCGTCTTCATCACGCGCTCCATGCGGAAGGGCTTGACCATGTAATCAAACGCGTAGACCTCAAACGCCTGCGCCATGTAATCGTCGTGCGCCGTCGCAAAGACGAGGATCGTCTGCGGGTCGGTGTCCTGAATCGATTTCGCGCACTCAAGGCCCGTCATGCCCGGCATCTCCACGTCCAGAAAGCACACCTGCGGCCTGTATTTCTCCACCAGCTCCAGCAGCTGAGGGCCGTTTGTCGCCTCCGCGCAGAGCACAAAGCCCTCCGCCTTGGCGATCATCTTGCGCAGAATCATGCGCATGCCCTCTTCGTCGTCCGCAATGACGACGCGAATCAGTTCGTCACCCATTTATATCCGCCCGCTTTCCGCCTCGGCGCGGCGAAGCGCCTGCCTTTGCTTCGGTGTCATCAGGATCTCGCTCATCACAATGCCGCGCACAAAGTCCTCGCGCAGCCGCTCGCGCCGCTCGTCCTCGTCGTCATAGATCGGCGATGCGTATACGGGCGAATCCTCCGACGCGCTCGTCGTCCGTGCCGCCGTCTTTCGTCGGGTCACAGGCCCGTCGCCGCCCTTGTGGCAGGGGTCTTCGCCCTCGCCCGCGGCGTGCATCTGCGCCTGCGTCACGTCGTGCAGGTGCATGGGCTTGCTCTCGCAGCGCGCGCCCTTCTCCTGCTCGATCAGCGTCTGCCTGCTCGCGGGCTTGGCGGGCTGCCCGGCCTTGGGTGCAAACGCGCCCTTCGGCGCAAACTCGTCCTTAGGCATCGCGGAGCTCGTCACTGTGCTGCGCTCGGGCCGGGTCGCGGGCTTGCTTGCCTGCCTGCCGGCCTGCTTCGCCTTCTTTTTCTTGCTGCTTGAGCTGCTGATCGCCCAGAAGATAATCAGCAGAATGATGACCTCCACGCGCTCGCCTCCTTTCCTCGCCGCATGGAAACGGGGCTGGCCCGCGAAAGGTCAGCCCGTCATGTCAGCAGAGCTTTACTTCTTGTTGTCAATCTTGGGCGTCTTGTCCTCGCCGAGGCTGGCGATCGATTCGCGCATGGCCGTGTCGGCGATGGTGTTCTTCATCTGGTAATAGTCGAGCACACCCAGCTTGCCGTCGCGAAGCGCAGCCGCCATCGCGCGCGGCACCTCCGCCTCGGCCTCGATCACCTTGGCGCGCTGCTCCTGCGCGGCGGCCTTCATCTCCTGCTCGCGGGCGACGGCCATCGCGCGGCGCTCCTCGGCCTTGGCCTGCGCAATGCGCCTGTCGGCCTCCGCCTGATCCATCTGCAGCTGCGCGCCGACGTTGCGGCCCACGTCCACATCCGCGATGTCGATGGAGAGAATCTCAAACGCCGTGCCTGCGTCAAGGCCCTTGGCCAGCACGGTGCGGCTGATCAGATCGGGGTTCTCGAGCACGGCCTTGTGCGTCTCGGCCGA
>CALVTQ010000037.1 GCA_944362695.1 uncultured Clostridia bacterium | reverse complement strand
GATATCGCCGAGGGCAAGAACGGCGGCCGCGTGCAGACGCGCTTCCCGCCCGAGCCCAACGGCTATCTTCACATCGGCCATGTGAAGGCGCTCGCTGTGGACTTTACCACCGCTGAAAAGTTCGGCGGCGTCTGCAACCTGCGCTTTGACGACACCAACCCCACCAAAGAAAAGGAAGAATTCGTCGAGGCCATCAAGGATGACATCCACTGGCTTGGCTTTGAATACGGCAATGTCTATTACGCCTCCGAGCAGTACGATCAGATTTACGAGTTTGCCCTCGACCTGATCCGCCGCGGTCTTGCGTATGTGGACGACCTCTCCAAGGACGAGATCCGCGCCTACCGCGGCACACTCAAGGAGCCGGGCAAGAATTCGCCCTACCGCGACCGCACGCCCGAGGAGAACATGGATCTGTTCCTGCGCATGAAGAACGGCGAGTTCCCGGAGGGCAGCCGTGTGCTGCGCGCCAAGATCGACATGGCCTCGCCCAACATCAACCTGCGCGACCCCCCCATCTACCGCATCAAGTACGCCACGCATCACCGCACCGGCGACAAGTGGTGCATCTATCCGATGTACGACTTTGCCCACCCCATCGGCGACGCGCTGGAGGGCGTGACCCACTCGCTGTGCTCCCTTGAGTACGAGATTCACCGCCCGCTGTATGACTGGGTCGTCAACGTCTGCGGCTTTGAGCAGAAGCCCCGCCAGATCGAGTTCGCGCGCCTGAACCTCACCGGCACCGTCATGAGCAAGCGCAAGCTGCGCAAGCTCGTGGAGGAGCATCACGTCGCCGGCTGGGACGATCCGCGCATGCCCACGCTGGCCGGTATGCGCCGCCGCGGCTACACCACCGCCGCCGTGCGCGATTTCATCGACCGCATCGGCGTGGCCAAGGCCGACTCCGTCGTCGATCATCAGCTGCTCGAGTACTGCGTGCGCAACGATCTCAACGACGTCGCCCCGCGCGCGATGGCCGTGCTCGACCCGGTCAAGGTCGTTTTGACCAACTTCCCGGAGGACAAGACCGAGCTGTGCGAGATCGAGAACCATCCCAAGAAGCCGGAGATGGGCACGCACACCGTCCCGCTCACGCGCGAAATTTACATCGAGCGCGAGGACTTCATGGTCGACGCGCCCAAGAAGTATTTCCGCCTCAAGCCCGACGGCGAGGTTCGCCTCAAGGGCGCGTACATCGTCAAGTGCGATTCCTATGATGTGGATGAAAACGGCAATGTGACCTGCATCTACTGCACGGTCGACTTTGACACCCGCTCCGGCGGCCCGGGCGCCGACCGCAAGGTCAAGGGCACCATCCACTGGGTCAGCGCCAAGGAGAATATCCCGTTCGAGGGCCGTCTGTACGACATTCTGATCAAAGAGGACGCCGTTGAGGACGCCGAAGCCAGCGACGACGCCGAGGACGAGGAGGTCTCCTCCGACGACGCGTTCCTGCGCCAGGTCAACCCGGACAGCCTGAAGGTGATCCACGGCTTTGCCGAGCCGTGGCTGAAGGACGCCAAGACCGGCGACAGCTTCCAGTTCATGCGCATGGCCTACTTCTGCAAGGACAAGGATTCCACGGACGATATGGCCGTCTTCAACCGCGTCGTGACGCTCAAGGATTCCTACAAGCCGGAGGGCTGAGCCCTCCACCCGCTTCCGACGGTAGTTTGCGGTAATTGCTGCTCTGCGCCCGAAGCACGTAGCCTTGCAATTTTCGTAACGGGCTGTGCCCCAAAAATGTCACACCCAATTTGACGTATTATATTAGGAAAGAGTGAACCACATGGCTAACGAAGTCCGCACGCGCTTTGCGCCCAGCCCGACGGGTTATCTACATCTGGGCGGCCTGCGCACTGCGCTTTATACCTACCTGCTCGCCAAGAAGCACGGCGGCAAGTTCATCCTGCGCATCGAGGACACCGATCAGGAGCGCGAGGTGCCCGGCGCGGTGGAGCTGATCTACAAGAGCATGCGTCAGGCGGGCCTTGTCTATGACGAGGGCCCGGATGTCGGCGGCGATTTCGGCCCGTACATCCAGACGCAGCGCCGCGACCTCTACCCCAAGTACGCCTGGGAGCTCGTCGAAAAGGGCGGCGCGTACTGCTGCTTCTGCACCAAGGAGGAGATCGAGGCGCAGCGCAAGGAGGCCGAGGCCAAGGGCGAGACGTGGAAGTACAACAAAAAGTGCCTGCACAGCGTCCCGCTTGAGGAGGCCAAGCGCCGCATCGCCGCGGGCGAGCCGTATGTCATCCGCCAGAACGTGCCGACCACCGGCAAGGCGTCCTTTGACGACATGCTCTACGGCCACGTCGAGGTCGACTGCGACACGTTGGATGACACGGTGCTCATCAAGGCCGACGGCCTGCCGACGTACAATTTCGCCAACGTCATCGACGACCACCTGATGAACATCACGCACGTCACGCGCGGCACGGAATACCTCTCCTCCGCGCCCAAGTACAATCTGCTCTACGAGGCCTTCGGCTGGACGCCGCCGACATATCTGCATCTGCCGCCGGTGATGATCGAGTCGATCCTCGTGGACAAGCAGACCAAGGAGCCGATTCTCGACGAGAACGGCAACACGCAGCCCATCGTGCGCAAGCTGTCCAAACGCTACGGCGATCCGTCGTTCGAGGATCTGCTCTCGCAGGGCTACCTGAAGGAAGCCATCATCAACTTCATCGCGCTGCTGGGCTGGGCGCCCAAGGGCACCAACGAGGAGTTCTTCTCGATGGAGGACCTCGTCAAGGTCTTTGACGAGAACGGCATCAACAAGAGCCCGGCCATCTTCAACACCGAGAAGCTGCGCTGGTTCAACGCCGAGTACATCCGCCGCATGACGCCCGAGGCCTATGCCGAGGCCGCCAAGCCGTGGCTCAGCAAGGTGCTCGATCCGGAGAAGTTTGACCTCGACCGCCTGTGTGAGCTTCTGCAGGCGCGCACCGAGGTCTTCGGCGAGCTACCGGGCATGGTCGATTTCCTCGCCGAGATGCCGGAGCTGGATATGGCGCTGTTCACCAACAAGAAGAGCAAGTCTACCCCGGAGACGAGCAAGACCGCACTCGCATTCGTCCGCCCGATCCTCGAGGGCATCACCGATTGGACCGAGGCGAATCTGCACGATGTCGTGATGGAGGCCATCCCCCAGACCGGCATGAAGAACGCCACGGTGCTCTGGCCGCTGCGCATCGCCATCACGGGCCGCGCCGCGACGCCGGGCGGTGCGTTTGAGATGGCGTATCTGCTGGGCCGCGATCAGACCATGAAGCGCCTTGACGCCGCCATGGCCCGCCTGTAATGCAAACATCAATCGCCTTGCCCGACCGGGCGGGGCGATTTTTCTTGCGTCATATGTTTTTTACCGACCGGATGCATTTTCTCATGATTTCCTCTATGCGTTTTGGCCCTTTTGTGCTATAATAAAATCAATTCCAGAACAGATGGAGGTTGATTCCAATGTCTTCCAAGGCTGCCAAGGTTTCGCGCGACGAGCGCAAGAAGAAGGTCATGCGCATCGTGGCGATTGTCGCGTGCGCCGCGCTGCTGGTCACGGCCATCCTGCCGATGTTCGCCAGCTTCATGTATTGATCGACCGATCAACCAAACGAAAACGAAAGCCCGCGGGTTCACGACGAATCCGCGGGTTTTGCGTTGTATTTGAATTTCAAAAAATCTGCCGAAGCACGCTCGCACCCGGCAGATTTTCTTTTTGTATTACAGCGCCTCGCTGCCGTCGCCTTTGATCAAGTCCCCCGCGCTGTCCCGGAGCGCGTCGATCCGGCTTTGAATCTCCCTCGCCTGCTCGGCCGTCATCTCCTCCGGCTTCGTCTTGTGGACGATCTTCCTGAGTGCGGCGATGTCGTCCTTGATGCGCTTCTTTTTGTCGTGGTCGAGCTCCTTTTTGTTCTGATCCAGCGCAGTCTCGGCCTGATAGATCAGCCGCTCGCCCTCGTTGCGCACGTCCAGCGCCTGCTTGCGCTCCCTGTCCCATGCCTCGTAGCGCTGCGCGTCCTCCATCGCCCGGCGGATGTCGTCCTCGCTCATGTTGGTCGTCGAGCTGATGGTGATCTCCTGCGAGGTGCCGGTGCCCAAATCCTTCGCCGACACCTTGACAATGCCGTTCGCGTCGATCTCAAACGTCACCTCGATCTGCGGCACGCCGGCCATCGCGCGGCGGATGCCCTTGAGCCGGAAATTGCCCAAGAGCTTATTGTCGCGGGCATAGTATCGCTCGCCCTGCAAAACCTTGATGTCCACAGCCGTCTGGAACGGCGCTGCGGTCGTGAAAATCTGGCTGTGGCGCGCGGGGATGGTCGTGTTGCGGTCGATGATCTTGGTCGCCACGCCTCCGACGGTCTCGATGGAAAGCGACAGCGGCGTCACGTCCATGAGGATGATGTCCTGCGCAGCGCTGGAGACCGTCATGCCCGTGCCCACGTCCGCCGCCGCGAGCTTGCCGCCCTGCAGCGCCGCGCCCATCGCCACGCACTCGTCCGGGTTCATGGTCTTGCTCGGCGTCTTGCCGGTGAGTTTTTTGACCATTTCCTGCACGGCGGGCATGCGCGTGCTGCCGCCCACAAGCAGCACCTGAGACAGCTGCCCCATCGTCAGCCCCGCGTCCGTCATCACCTGATTGACCGGGCCGCACGTGCGCTCGACGAGATCGCGCGTCATGCCCTCGAACTGCGCGCGCGTGACCGTGATGTCGAGGTGGTGCGGGCCGTTTTTGTCCTGCGTGAGAAACGGGAGCATGATCTGCGCGCTGAGTTGTCCGGAGAGCTCGCGCTTGGCCTTCTCCGCCGCCTCGCGCACACGCAGAAGCGCCGCCGGGTCGCGCGTGAGGTCCACCTTCTCGGTGCGCTTGAACTCCGCGACGATGTGATCGGTCAGCCGCGCGTCGAAGTCGTCGCCGCCGAGGTGGTTGTCGCCGCTGGTGGCGAGCACCTCGATGACGCCGTCGCCGATTTCAATCAGCGACACGTCGAACGTGCCGCCGCCCAAATCGTAGACGAGAATCTTCTGTGCCTGCCCGTGGTCAAGGCCGTATGCAAACGCCGCCGCCGTCGGCTCGTTGATGATGCGCAGCACGTCAAGCCCCGCAATGCGTCCGGCGTCCTTGGTCGCCTGCCTCTGTGCGTCGGTGAAATACGCCGGGACAGTGATGACCGCCTTTTTGACCGGCTCGCCCAGAAACGCCTCGGCGTCGCGGCGCAGCTTTTGGAGAATCATCGCGGAAATCTCCTGCGGCGTATACGCCTTGCCGTCGATCTTCACGCGCGTGTCGCTGCCCATCTCGCGCTTGATGGAGAGCACCGTGCGCCCGGCGTTGACAGCCTGCTGCCGCCTTGCCGCCTCGCCGACGATGCGCTCGCCGTTTTTGGAGAACGCGACCACGGAAGGCGTCGTCCTGCCGCCCTCGGAATTGGGGATCACGACGGGCTCGCCGTTTTCCATGACGGCGACACAGCTGTTCGTCGTGCCCAGGTCGATGCCGATCACTTTGCTCATACATTTTCCTCCGAATCAACGGAACATGCCGTTCCGATACGCTCAATATGCATCTATTTTACCCGGCAAATTGCGTCAAAGCAAGGGCGCGAATGTGAAAATTGGCGCGGGGTCAATTCTTTTTGGCCAAGCGCTTGACGGCCCGCCCGCTTTTGCGTATAGTGTTGTGCATACGCTGTCTGTGCCCCGAAAAATTTTTCAAAAAAATTTTCATAGGATGAAACTTTTGGCCTTTTGCGTCGTCATTATAGGTGAAAAGGGGTGAAAACCGTCATGGCGGCCTATACACAAGAGATGCGCGAGCGCGCGCTGATC
Organism: uncultured Clostridia bacterium; assembly: GCA_944362695.1. GTDB lineage: Bacteria > Bacillota > Clostridia > Christensenellales > Aristaeellaceae > Ventricola. The sequence continues at coordinate 3,572 of CALVTQ010000037.1, read as the reverse complement.
GCCCTCATGGAGCGATACGGCGACGGCGTCAAACGATTATGCTGCGTATATTTGAAGGATTACGGCGCCGCAGAGGATGCCGCGCAGGAGACGTTCATCAAGGCGTTCCGTCACATCGAAGCGCTGCTGAACGGCGAGGTATCGAATGAAAAGGCATGGATCACCCGCATCGCGATCAACACATGCAAGGACATGCTTCGCTCCTCGTGGTTCCGCCACGTGGACAGGCATCAGGTCATCGAGGAACTGCCGCTGGCCGCCGTGCCCGGCAATGAGGAAAACGTCGCCCTGACAAACGCCGTCATGCGGCTCCCGCATAAATACCGAGAGATCATTCTCTTATATTATTATCAGGAAATGAACCTTCGTCAGTGTGCGCAGATCATGGACATCTCCGCGCCGACGGCCACGCGAAGGCTCCAACAGGCGCAGGACAAACTGCGCAAAATACTCGAGAAGGAAGGAGGGCTCTGGTCATGAAACGCGACACCAACATCCGCAACGCCATCGACAACAGCCTCTACGGCGTGCGGTTCAACCAAAACGATATGCGAACCGTGCTTCGCGCCGTCCGCAGCGATGACGAGACGCCCGAGCTCGCCCCCAAGCGCGTAAGCAAGCAGCGCGGCAGGCGTCTTGAGCTCGCCTTCTGCTCGCTGCTGCTCGTCGCCGTCATCGCGCCCGTGAGCTTCTTCGCCCTGCGCACGCTCGGCACATCCAACGTCGACGTTGTCACCTCGCAGGGCGCCGTCAAGCCCGACGCCACCGCGACGACACTGCGCGCCATCGCCACGCCGGACGTCTCCGCCTACATCGCCGAGAGCGACGCCATCGCCATCGCCCGCGAGCGCTTCGAAGCCCTGTGCGACACGAGCATCTTCACGTTCGAGGAATACACCGTCTCCACCGTCCTCGATCTGGGCGGCGCGCCGTTCTACACCGTGACTATGGACAGCATTTACGGCAATGGCTGCACGTTCGTCGTGACCGTCGACGCGGCCACCGGCGAGGTGCTCTCCACCTCCGCGCCCAGCGACGCCGTCATCCCCACGGGCCTCACGCGCGACAACCCGAGCGTGAGCGCGTGGTATGACAAATACGGCGCGTTCCGCTTCACGTGGCCGCTCGATCAGCAGGCCGAGTTCTCCCGCCGCTACGAGGGCTATCTCTCCCGCGCGCCGCAGACCGACGGCGAATCCGCTTCGGAAATGACGCCCGATCAGGCCATCGTCGAGGCGATGTCGGCGCTTGTCTCCCCCTCAAACCTTGGCGCAGATGTGCAGAACCTGACGTATTACGCCACGCTGCGCAGCGAGCGCGCCTTTGCCGACAACGTCGCCCGCTACGAGATCTACGCATTCGAGCAGCCCGTGACCGACGCCCTGCCCGAAAGCGGCTATCTCGTCACCCTGCGCGCCGACACGCAGTACAGCTACATGCCCACCGTGACGGCCATCGACCGCGCCGCCATCGAGCAGCGCGAGAACGCCATCTATCAGTAACCCCTGTGCGCGCCGCGGCGCTCGAGCGCCGTCTCGCAGGCGAACATGTATTGCTGATAGATGCCCGCGAACGCGCTGTCCCGCTGCGCAAACCCATTCGGATAATGCCGCTCCAGAATCCGCCTGACCCACACATCCACGGGGAAGGCGGATTTTTCTGCGAGCGCAAAGAGCATGATGCAGTTGGCGACCTTCTCGCCCACGCCCTTGTAGGTGAGCAGATGCGCCTTCGCCTCCGCGTGCGTCATGGCGGCGAAACGCGACTCGTCGTCCATGAAGCGCTTTGCGGCCTCCATGATATACGGCGCGCGGTAACCCGTCCCCATCGCGCGAAGATCGGCCTCGGTCATGCCTGCGACGGTCTGCGCATCCGGGAACGGCGCGAGCGCCCCGCCGCAGAGCCTTGTGAGTATCTGCCGGATGCGCGGCACGTTGTTGTTCGCGCTGATGATCGCGCTGACGACCATCTCCCACAGCGGCTGATGCAGGATGCGGATGCCGGAAAATTCACGCGCGGCCTGTGTGAGATAGGCGTCGCTTTTGTCGATGGCTGCGATGACCGCGCCATAATCCGTGTCCGCGTCGAAATAATCGCGCATCATCGGCACGGCATGCGCCTCATCCATATCGGTTTTCACGATCAGCCCGCCGTCCGTCTCGCTCAAATAAAACACCTCGCCGTGCACGGGAACGGTGTATTCCCCCTCGTCGCTCCTCTGCCAGCGGAAGCATTGCCCGCTTTCGGCGATCTGCGAAAGGCTCACCGGCGACAGCTCCAGAAAAAATGTGTTCATATGCCCTCCGAATTGCCCGTTTGGTCAACAGGATTCGCCGCCGCGCTTGACTTCCCCTGCATCCTGTGCTATACTTTCTCTGAAGATTTGGCCGCGCGGTTTCCGCTTAAGCCATTCAATGCAAAATTCACTAGATGGGAGAATACGATCATGGAGAGAATCAAAACGCTCGAAACCCGCAACATGTGCGAGTCCGCCAAGAACGGCGGCTGCGGCGAGTGCCAGACCTCTTGCCAGTCCGCCTGCAAGACCAGCTGCGGCGTTGCCAATCAGCAGTGCGAGAACGCTGACAAGTAAGTCATCCATCAAGGAAGCTGCCGCCTTTTCGGGCGGCACTTTTTATGCGGTTCTCCCCCGCCTGTTATCGCCATATTTCCATGTATTTTCAGCTTTTTGGAGGCACCTATGGTTCATCAATACAAGCTCAACGGCTACAACATCGTGCTGGATACCTGCTCCGGCTCCGTGCACAGCGTGGACGACGTGGCCTATGACATCATCGCCATGTACGGCCAGAAGCCGCACGACGCCATCGTGCGCGAGCTGCTGGTCAAATACGCCGGCCGCGAGGACGTGACCGAGGAGGACCTGCGCCAGTGCATCGCCGATGTCGAGAGCCTCATCCGCGCGGGCAAGCTCTTCTCCGCCGACACGTTCGCGCCGATGGCCGGCATGCTCAAAAACCGCTCCGGCAACGTCATCAAAGCGCTGTGCCTGCACGTGGCGCACACCTGCAACCTCAACTGCTCCTACTGCTTCGCCAGCCAGGGCAAATATCACGGCGAGCGCGCGCTGATGAGCTTTGAGGTCGGCAAGCGCGCCCTCGATTTCCTGATTGAGAATTCCGGCACGCGCCGCAACCTCGAGGTCGACTTCTTCGGCGGCGAACCGCTGATGAACTGGGATGTCGTCAAGCAGCTGGTCGCCTATGCCCGCACGCAGGAGAAGATCTACAACAAGAATTTCCGCTTCACACTGACGACCAACGGCATGCTCATCGACGACGACGTGATCGACTTCGCCAACCGCGAGATGAGCAACGTCGTCTTGAGCCTCGACGGACGCAAGGAGATTCACGACAGGCTGCGCGTCGATTACGCGGGCAACGGCAGCTATGACCGCATCGTGCCCAAGTTCAAGAAGCTCGTCGAGGCGCGCGGCGGCAAGAATTACTACATGCGCGGCACGTTCACCCATGCCAACCCCGATTTCACCAAGGACGTGTTCCACATGGCCGACATGGGCTTCACCGAGCTGAGCATGGAGCCCGTCGTCT
>CALVTQ010000036.1 GCA_944362695.1 uncultured Clostridia bacterium | reverse complement strand
ATCCGCATCCGGCGCGGCATACACCTTGATTCGTTCCGGGGCAATCTGGTGCGCGGCCCATCTGCGCTCGCGCAACACCTCGACCCCGCGAACCGCATCGGACGGCACATAGCCAGTCAGGCTCGCGTTGTCCGTGCCGACGCGAATCTGCGTCCAATCGCCCTCGCTCGCAAGCACCGTGACGGCCGTGCCGCCGTAGTAGTTCATGAGCACGGCGCTGTCCTCGCTCGCGGTCTCGTGCATGGCGACCGCGCCGTCCGCCTCGTCGGTATAGATGACCCCGCGTGTGTCATCCGCCAGCGCGCCGCCCGCGCACAGTATGGCCAGCATCAGCACGCCCAGCATCATCGCAGTCCACTTTTTCATATGGTGACCTCCTTGTGAATCGTCGCTTGAACCCTTCCAATGATAAAGACGAATCAGCGCGCACCAAAATTTCACTTTTTTCAAAATTATACAAAAAAGCGCTGTCCCGGAATGGCCTGCATAAGCCATGCGAGACAACGCCCTTTGCTTTATGGAATATCGTCAGTCGTGCTTTTTGATCACGCCGCGCTCGCCCTTGACGATGCAGCGCGCAGGCACGACGCCGCGCACGCTCGAGAGCGGATAGACCTGGCTGTCGCGGCCGATGATCGTGCCGGGATTGAGCACGGAGTTGCAGCCGATCTCGGCGAAATCGCCCAGCATCGCGCCGAACTTCTTTTTGCCCGTCTCGTACACCTGCTCGCCATGCACGACGACGTTCTTCTTGTCGCCCTTGACGTTGCTGGTGATCGAGCCCGCGCCCATGTGCGCCTTATAGCCCAGAATCGAGTCGCCAACGTAGTTGTAATGCGGCACCTGCACGCCGTCAAACAGGATGCAGTTCTTCAGCTCCGACGAGTTGCCCACGACAGCGCCGTCGCCCACGAGCACATTGCCGCGGATAAACGCGCCGGGGCGCACCTCGGTATTTTCGCCGATGACGCACGGGCCGGTGATGCTGGCCGTCGGGGCGACGCTTGCGGATTTCGCAATCCAAACATGCTCCGCCGGATGGTCATAGGCGTCCTGCGGCAGGCTTTCGCCGATTTTCTTCACGGTCTCGCCGATCAGGCCAAGCGCCTCCCACGGATACTCGCAGCCCATGAGCATTTCCGCCGCGCGCGTGTGCGTCAGGTCATACAAATCAACGATGCGAATCGCGTCCATTGCGTTTCTCCCTCCCGATCAGCAGAGGCCCTCGTCCTTCATCGCGGCGATCATCTCGTCCACACACGCCTCGGCGGTCTGCATATCCTTTGCCTCGGCCATCACGCGGATCAGCGGCTCCGTGCCGCTCTCGCGCAGCAGCACACGGCCGCTGTCGCCCAGCTTCGCGCCAACCGCCGCAACAACCTCCTGCACATGCTTGTTCTCGCGCACGGCAGCCTTGTCGCTGACGCGCACGTTCTTGAGCACCTGCGGATACGTCTTGACCGGCGCGCACAGGCGGCTAAGCGTCTGCTGGCTGTCGCACATGGCTTCCATCAGCTTGATGGAGGTCAGGATGCCGTCGCCGGTGGTGGCGTATTTGCTCAGGATGATGTGGCCGCTCTGCTCGCCGCCCACGCGGTAGCCGTTGGCCGCCATGTTCTCATACACATAGCGGTCGCCGACGGCGGTCTTCTCGTATTCGATGCCTTCCTCGTCGAGCGCCTTGTACAGGCCGAAGTTGCTCATGACGGTCGTGACGACCTTGTTGCCCTTGAGCTTGCCCTCGCGCTTTAGCTGCTTGCCGAAGATGTAGATGATCTTGTCGCCGTCCACGATCTCGCCGTTCTCGTCCACGGCAAGACAGCGGTCCGCGTCGCCGTCGTAGGCAAAGCCCACGTCGAGGTGATTTTCCAGCACAAAGCGGCGCAGGCCGTCGATGTGCGTGCTGCCCGCGTTGCGGTTGATGTTCAGGCCGTCCGGCTCGGCGTTGATGACGTACGTCTTCGCGCCCAGCGCCTCGAACACCGTGCGCGCCAGATTCCACGCGCTGCCGTTGGCGCAGTCAAGGCCGACGCGCTTGTTCTTGTAGGAGTGCGTCGCCAGCGAAATAAGATAGCCGACGTAGCGGTTGCGGCCCGAGACGTAATCGACGATCTCGCCGAGCGCATCGCGTTTTGCCGTCGGCACGTCGCCCTCCAGACCCAGCTTGGCGTAGTCGCCGTCCAGATACGCTTCCACCGCGGCAATGGTCTCATCGTCCATCTTCTCTCCGCGCCCGTTGATGAGCTTGATGCCGTTGTCGTGATACGGGTTATGCGAGGCGGAGATCATCACGCCGCAGTCAAAGCTGTCCACGCGGGTGACGTAGGCCACGCTCGGCGTCGTCGTGACGTGCAGCATGTACGCGTCCGCGCCGGTGGACGTGAGGCCCGCCACGATGGAATATTCGAACATGTAGCTCGAGCGGCGGGTGTCCTTGCCGATGACGATGCGCGCCTTGCGAGCGTGCTTCGCGCCGAAGTACCAGCCGATGAATTTACCGATTTTATACGCATGCTCGCTGGTGAGGTCGACATTCGCCTCGCCGCGGAAGCCGTCCGTTCCGAAATATTTGCCCATGATAAACCCTTTCCCCGGCATGGGGCCGGTCTGCCCTGTTCTTTCCGATCAGGCATATTCTCAAAACACATTCATTATACCTGTTTTTGCCGGTTTTGTCAAGCTTTCCCGCCGTTTTGCCCGTCTCCGTCACTGCTGTCCCGGCACGAGCGTCAAGTCGATCTCGCCGAGCTCGTCCAGGAACTTCGACTTTTCGTACAGCAGCTTTTCATATTTGCTCAGCGTGAACAGCTCGTTGAGCGTCGCCTCCGTCGAGAAGAGATTCGTGCCGAGCCCGAGCTTGTTGCCCTCGATTTCAACGCCCATCGCGGCCAGCGTCGTCGGCAGGCTGTCAAACGACGAGTATCTGCGCGCCATCGTGGGGTCCTCGGGCGTCACGGCGGCGTTGAGAAACGCCGTGTAAATCTTCTGCTCAAAATCGTCCGGCACCATCTTTGAAATGTATTTGCCGTCCATCGTGAGATGGTCGCCCATCAGCACGACGGTCGTGTTCTCGTAAAAGCTCTGCTGCTTGATCCATTCGATGAACGCCGCGACCTGCCTGCTCGAGCAGCGGTAGACGTTTGAATACTGCTCGTCGTATTCGTCGCCGCAGAGCCTGCATTTGTAGCCGTGCTCGAAATGCGTGTCCGCCGTGAGCATCGCGAAGTTGAACGGCTCGCCCTTTTCGGCCAGCTCGAGCAGATTCTCCTTCGCGTATTCAAACAGCTTCTCGTCCTCGTAGCCCCACCAGACGTAGTAATCCTCCGGCACGCGTCCTTCCTCTCTGGCCATCATGAGGTCGTCAAGGACATAGCCGCCGTGCTCGCGGAAATACAGCGCACGCCCGCCGAAATTGGCGTCCGAACCGCACAGAAACACCTGGTTGTAGCCCTGTTCCTCGAGGATATCGCCCAGCGTCGTGATCGACTCGAAGAAGTGCTCCTGCGTGCTCATGGCGTTTTCCTTGATCGGGATGTTGAGCGGCAGGCCCGCCGTCTGCGCGAATATGCCCGCCATCGTCCAGCTCGTGTAGGGCATCATGTATGCGCCGTTGAGCTTATCGTCGCTGCCGGAGAAGTCCTCCCCCTCCTTCGCGAGCTGCGTGAGCTCTGGGATCAGATTGTCTTCGAACGCGCCGCCGTTCTGCGTGCCGGCAAACGTCGTCTCCATCGACTCGAGGAAGATGTAGATCAGATTCCTCTTTTTCTTCGGGAACGTCAGCTTCACGTCCGCCGGGTCGGTGTAGTAGTATTCCACAAACCCCGAATCCGTCAGCCTGTATTTGAAGAACGACACGATCTTCAGCTTGCCGCCCATATACAGCGCCATGCCGAGGAACGCCGCCAGCGACGCCACGGCCAGCACGCCCCGCACGATGCTGCGCACGCGCTTTTTCCCGATTTTGCCGATCAGCGCCTTGTGCGCCGCGCCCAGCAAGACCGTGGGCAGCACGCAAAGCGGTATCGCGCTCAGGAAGATGCTGATGGGCGTACCCTCAAGCCCGCTGAAGCCCGCCTTGATGTGATGCACGAGCTGATCCATCGTCAGCAGCGGCCATGTGCGGTCCACCCAAACAAGAAACAGCGCAAAGAAGACGCAGATCACCGTCAATATGCGGATTTTCTTTCCTTCCTGTTTGTTGCCTTTCATCCTTATGTCTCCCGTTCAAATGCTCAATTTCGGTGCCGCCGTCAGCTCCGTTTTTTCCGTTTTCACAACAATTCATTATAGGGTTTTCGCGACGCCCTGTCAATATGTCCCGCCCGGCCGTCGTTATTTCATATGAATCAATCCGCCCTCCCGCCCATTTTTCCCATCCTCGCCACCGTTGACTTTTTGGCTCCAACCTGTTATACTGACAACACATTGTATTTGCATTTCTGTTGGAGGTTTATCGCCATGAAGCGCATGTTTATTCTGCTCATCAGTCTGATGCTCCTGTGCGGCGCCGCCCATGCCGAAACGCTGCCCGAGGACACGCCCGCGCCGGAGGTGACCGCCGCGCCGCAGCAGACGCCCGCGCCCGCAGCCGCATCCGAAGACGACCTGACGCTCGACTTCTCTGTGCTGCAGCCGGACAACCCGCAGGCGACGCCCGTGGCGATCGACCCCATCGACAAGCCGACGCCCACGCCGACCCCCGCGCCGAATTTCTTCTACGAGACCTATACCAACCAGTCGATGGGCATCTCCTTCCAGGTTCCCTCGACCTGGCTTCTCAACCCGAACACCAATCATGAGACGACCGTCCAGTTCGTCGAACCGCAGAGCGAGATGATGGACGTGGGCGGCTATCAGACCCGCATCACCATCGAGAAGGTGAACATGGGCCTCAAGCAGACCGCCGAGGACGCCCGCACACAGCTTGAGGCGACGCTCGACACGCTCGGCCTCACCTTCACCAACTTTGAGGCGAACGACTCCATCGGCTCCGCGTCCATCGGCGACGCCAACGGCTACTATTGCTACTACCGCGCCGACTACAACGACGGCACCAAGGATTACGCCATGAACGGCCGCATCATGGTGCTCGCCTACGACCGCGCGCTCTATCAGATCCGCATCACCGCCCCGCGCAACTGGTATTCGTATTACAACATCGTCTACCGCCAGGTGCGCAACACGTTCAAGTTCCTCGACTGATTTTCCATCGCACATCTTTCGCCCCGTCGTTTTCGGCGGGGTGATTTTTTGTTTCATATGAAAAAGGAAGGCCGTCGCCCCGCCTTCCTCTTTTATGTTTGCTCACATGTGCCGCTTGACCATCGCGGCGATGTCGGCCTTGCCGCGCGCGCCGATGGCCGTTTCTACGGGCTTGCCGCCCTTGAAGACGATCAGCGTCGGGATGCTCATCACGCCGAAGCGGTGCGCCAGATCGGGGCAATCATCGACGTTCACCTTGCCCACGACGGCGCTGCCTTCCAGCTCCGCGCCGATCTCGTCGATGAACGGCGCGACCATGCGGCACGGCCCGCACCACGGCGCCCAGAAGTCCACCAGCACGGGCAGGTCGCCCGCGATGGCCTTTTCAAAACTCGTCCTGTCAAAATGCTGAACCATCGACAATCCCTCCTTGATCGTTTTTCAATTCAATTTGACCGGTGCAATCCCGCGTCATTCCTCGCTCACGGGCTTTGTCACCGATACGATTCTGGGTTCCCAGCGGTCCTTGGAAAGCCGCTTGTCGAGCGTGCGCATCACCAGATACGCCAGCGCCGTGCCCGCAATCGCGCACAGTGCCATGAAGATTTCCTCGTTGAGCCACGGCACGAGCCCGCGCGATGCCCAGCCAGCGATCAGCCCGATGAAGAAGCCCGCGCACGGCACCAGATACGCCAGCGCGCTCGCCGCCATCACATGCGATGCGTCCAACTCGACCTCGACGATGTCGTCCTTCTCGGCCTTGCCCCTGAGCTTCACCGTGTGCTTGGCGCAGTCGTTGCTGCCGAGCATGCAGTTGTGGCAGTCTCCGCAGGCCTCGTGCCGCTCAAAGACGATGGTGAGCATATCGCCGTTTACTTCGGTCACTTTACCCTTGTTGGTCATGGTATTCTCCTCGATGCGGCGGCATGACGAAATGTTCTCGCCGCCCGTCAAACATGATTACTCGAAAACCTTCTCAAACCGCTCGTAGCCCTCGGCCTCGAGCAGCTCGATCTGGTGGCCGATGTTCTTGCTCATCGGCAGCACGGTGACGGTCGTACCGTCCGCGCGCATCGCCTGCGCCTGCGAAAGGATCTCCGCCTTGCGCGCCGTGCTCACCTTCTTGCCGATCAGGTAGGCCGTCGCGCCGCTGCCCAGCTTCACGCTGTCCTGCATGTGATCCTTGAGGATCGTGACGATGCGCTCAAAGCCGATGGAGAAGCCGCTGGCGCTCACGTTCTGGCCGCTGAACTTGCCGATCATCTTGTCGTAGCGGCCGCCGCCCGCGATGGCGAAGTTGTAGCCGTCGAGCGTAACCTCGAAGATCGGGCCGGTGTAGTAGCCCATGCCGCGCACGAGCGTCGGGTCAAACATGATCTTCACGCCCTGCGGGAGCATCGGCTTCACGCACGCGATAATCTCGGAGAGGTTTTCCACGACCTTGGCGGGCAGCACGTCTTCGCTGATGTCCTTGCAGAATTCCTCGATGGTGATGCCCTCGCGAACCGCGCGGTAGACATTCAGGTATTTCTCGACCTTCTCCGCGTCAAAGCCGTTGTCGGTCAGATCCCTGGCGATGCCGTCCATGCCGATCTTGTCAAACTTGTCAAGCGAGATCAGCACGCTTCCGATCTCCTCCTCGGCAAAGCCCGCGGCGAGCGCCACGGCGCTGAGGATCTGGCGGTCGTTGATGTGCACGGTGAAATCGGTGATGCCCGCCTCGCCGAGCATCTTGGAGAGCATCGTCGAGGTCGCGGAGATCAGCTCGATCTCGGCGAGGCTGCTGTCGTCGCCGAGGATGTCGATGTCGCACTGGGTGAACTGGCGGAAGCGGCCCTTCTGCGGGTTGTCCGCGCGCCAGACGTTGCCGATCTGCATCGCCTTGAACGGCGTGGGCAGCTTCTCCTTGTTGTTGGCGTAATAGCGCGCCAGCGGCACGGTCAGGTCATAGCGCAGGCCGTTGTCCGCGAGGTCGCCGTCGCCCTTTTCAAGCGCACGGGTCAGCTCCGCGCCGCGCTTCATGACCTTGAAGATCAGCTTCTCGTTGTCGCCGCCCTGCTTGCTGGTCAGGTTCTCGATGTGCTCCATCACCGGCGTCTCGATCTGCATGAAGCCGTA